>DATHQJ010000001.1:0-7173 GCA_035482825.1 Binatus sp. (SeqCode)
TGGGCGGACGGGCGGCGTCGGCAGGCACGCCAGCGGGAACCCGCGGGGCTCGCGGCGCAGCTTGCGTTTCGGGCTCGGCAGTTTCGAGAACGGCCGATTCGGGCGCGGCTTCTTCGGAGGCTTCCGGGCCGGACTCGGAGCCGGGACGCTCGGGGATGATGCCTTTCGCGGCGGCGGGAGTGAAGGCCTGGGCGACGGCTTGTTCGCGACCGCGTCCGCCACGTCCGCGTCCACCGCGACGGCGACGGGGGCGTCCGCGGGTAGCGTCAGAGCTGGCGACGGGCTGACGCGGTGGCGCGGCGGCGTCGGTGACTTCTTCGCGAGGTTGGGCTTCAAACTCTGGCGCGGATGGGGCTTCGACTTCGTCGACTGGATGACTGGGCTCGGCTTGGGCTGATTCTCGATAGCTGGACTCGGGGACAAGCGGGGCCTGTTCGGCATCGAAATAGGCGGGCTGAAGTGGCGGAGGCGCCGGCTCAGCTCCCTGCTCCGGAGTTTTTTTCTTGCGGCGCTGTAGTCGATCTTTCATCCATTTACGCATGTTCAGGCTTGTAACACATATTACGGGACGGGGGCAATCGGCGGAGGTGCCTGCGTACCAGAGACGATAGGGGAAGGAGTCGAAACTGGACTTGGCGGCGACTTTTTCGGATTGCTCTTTTAGAATGGAGCGATGCCAAGCCAGATTCCTGCACCCATTCAAGGACAGAAATATATTTCGCTGACCACGTTTCGCAAAACTGGGGTGGGGGTCGCGACCGCCGTGTGGTTTGGAGAAGATGCGGGCAAGCTCTACGTGATGACCCGCAGCGATATGGGGAAGACCAAGCGGATTCGGAATAATCCTCAGGTGCGCGTGGCGCCGTGCACGATTCGTGGGACAGTGACGGGAGCGGAGGTTGCCGCAACGGCGCGCATTTTGCCGGCGGAGGAACAGGCCCGGGCGCGGGCGGCGCTTAAGCGGAAGTATTGGGCGGTGCGGATTCCGTGGGTGTGGTGGCGGACAGATACGTATATCGAGTTGAGTTTCGGGTGAGTGCGCAAAATCATTTCAGCCGTCCCATCCGAGACGCGATTCCCTCCGCCAATCGAGCTACCCGCCAGTAGAACTGGCGGGTTATTTTCAGTGGTCCTCCCGCAGCCGGGCTTGCGGGTCCTGTGACGGATACAGCCTAATTGTCATTCCTTCGTATGCCATGACATTATGGTATATTTGTGTCATACACAGGGAGGCTTGACATGGATGTCGAAGCGCGGTTGCGGATCAATGAGAATGGGCGAGTAGTGATTCCCGCTTCGTTTCGCAAGGCGCTCGGAATCGGTCCCGGCGACGAAGTCCTGCTGCGGCTGGAGGACGACGAACTGCGGATTACGACCATGAAACATCGCATCGCGCGCGCGCAGCGGCACGCGCGGAAGTATGTGAAGCGCGGCGTCTCCCTGGTTGACGAACTGCTTGCCGAGCGGCGCGAGGCTGCTAAGCGTGAATAAGGTCGTTGTGGATTCTTCGGTCCTGCTCGCGGTAATTCATCAGGAACGGGGATCTGAAACCATCACGCCTGAGTTTTTGACGCGGGCCATTATCAGCACGGTCAATCTGGCTGAGGTGCACAGCAAGTTGGTGAGTTCGGGATGGCCCTCCGACGACGCGTGGGCGGATGCGACGGGTTCGGTCCGGGAAGTGATCCCCTTCACCGCCGAGCACGCCCGGGCTGCGGGCAATTTGATCGCCCAGACTCACGCCCTTGGTTTATCGCTCGGTGATCGCGCCTGCCTGGCGCTCGGCATCGCTCTGCGAGTGCCGGTTTACACTGCCGATCGGTCGTGGAAGAGTCTTAAGTTAGGGATTCGGATCCACACTATTCGGTGAACGGGCCAATTGGAATAGCGTCGGCGCTACCGTACAAATCGGTTACAGGCCCGACGCGCGCGAAGTGGGGCGATCCGAATTCGGAATTTCGGAATCATCCGGATGGACGTTGTGGCGGACGTCGGCGCCCTGCACCCAGAAGATGACGTCTTCGGCGATGTTGGTGGCGTGGTCGGCGACGCGTTCCAGATTGCGAGCCACCAGCAGCGCATCGAGAGCCTGGCGCACGATTTCCGGACGGTCGTTCATGGTCTTGACCAGTTGGATAAAGGCGTCGTCGCGCATGCGGTCGATCACGTTGTCCATTTCTAGAACGGCCTGCGCCAGTTCAGCCTTGCCTTCGATGAAGGATTCCAGCGAGCGGCGCACCATTGCGCTGACCGCCGTGCCCATGCGGGCAATATCGACCGGGAGCTCCGCGGCGGGAAGTTCGACCATGTCCATGACGCGCTCGGCGATGTTGACGGCCTGATCGCCCACGCGCTCGAGATCAGAATTAATCTTGGTGACGGCGAGAATGAAGCGCAGGTCGACGGCCATGGGCTGCTGCATGGCGAGCAGATCGAACGCGGCTTCGTCGATTTCGCGCTCGGCCGTATTGATCATGCTCTCGCCTTCCAGCACCATCTGGCAGCGGGTCAAGTCACGCTCTACGTAAGCCTGGCGGGCGCGATCCACCGCCTGCTCCGCGAGGCCTCCCATGCGAAGCAACCGCTGCCGCAGATCATCGAGCCCTTGCTGAAAACGCGTACGCATGATCCGAACCTTTCGTTAATAGAGTTTCTTTGTCATCCCGAGCAAGCGCTTTTTGCGCAGCGAGAGCCTGCCCTGAGCGAAGTCGAAGGGGATCTGGGCGAGCCGCGCGGTGCGTCGCGCTTTTTGCGACGCAATAATCGCGCGTTTGGTTCGCTTCCTTATGAAACTGAGCCGCTACCCAGCGACGCGTCTTCCGCCCCTTCGGGGCTCGTTCTCTTTTTAGCCTTGGCACACAACCGAGGCTTTCCGCAATTCTTATCCAAATCTTCCAGTGATATAGTCTTCCGTTTTCTTATCCGACGGCTTGGTAAAAATTTTCTCCGTCTTGTCGAACTCAATCAGCTTGCCCAGCAGAAAGAATCCGGTGAACTCGGCCACCCGCGCGGCCTGCTGCATGTTGTGAGTCACAATTACGATGGTATACCGTTCTTTGAGTTGAAAGATCAACTCTTCAATCTTTCCGGTTGAAATCGGATCCAAAGCAGAACACGGCTCGTCCATCAACAGCACTTCTGGTTCGACCGCCAGGGCGCGCGCGATGCACAAGCGCTGCTGCTGGCCGCCAGAGAGGCTGGCGCCGGACTTCTTGTGAACGTTGTCTTTTACTTCATCCCACAGCGCCGAGACCTCGAGCGAGTGCTGCACAATCTCGTCAAGTTTGCGGCGGTCGTGGAATCCGTTGAGCTTCAGTCCCGACGCCACGTTGTCATAGATCGACATGGTCGGAAACGGATTCGCCTTCTGAAACACCATCCCAACGCGGCGCCGGAGCTGGGTGGCCGAGGTTCCGTTGTAGGCGTCGATTTCGCCGATCCGCACCTTGCCCTCGACGCGGGCTTCGGGAATGGTCTCGTGCATGCGATTGATGCAGCGGATAAACGTCGACTTGCCGCAGCCCGACGGACCAATCAGCGCGGTGGCATGATTGGCCGCCACCTTCAGATTGATGTCGTACAAGGCCTGCCCTTTGCCGTACCAGGCATTAAGGTTCTCGACCTGGATTCCAACGCCCATAAATTATGCCGCTCCAAACGTACCACGGCGGACGGCGAAGCGAACCGCCGAGACGGACGTGACAATGAGAATAATGAGCACGAAGGCCCCCGCCCAGGCCTGACGGTGCAAGTCGTCATAAGGCGTATTGGCGTAATTGTAAATCTGCAGGGGCAAGGCCGCTGTGGGCTGGTCGATTCGCAGATTCCAGAATTGATTGCCCAGGGTCGTAAACAATAGAGGTGCGGTTTCTCCGGCAACGCGGGCGAAGGCCAGCATCACTCCCGTGATCACTCCGGAAGTCGCGGTGCGCAAGGTAATGGAAAGCGTGGTTCGCCAGCGCGGCACGCCCAGCCCGTAAGCCGCTTCCCGCAAGGCCTGCGGAACCAGAAGCAGCATTTCTTCCGTAGTGCGGGTGATGGTCGGCACCATCATGATCGCCAGCGCCACGCCACCGGCAGCCGCCGAGAATCCCCGACTGCGAACCAGAATGGACCAGGCCACGATACCGATCACGATGGACGGCACTCCATTCAGCACATCCGCGGTAAAGCGAATGGCGCTGCCGAACCGATTGCGTCCAAACTCGGCCAGATAGATGCCCGCCCCAATCCCGAATGGCACACCGATGACGCTGGCAATTCCCAGGATCACAGCCGATCCGACAATGGCATTGGCCATGCCGCCGCCTGCTTCTCCCACGGGTTTCGGGGTTTGCGTGAGGAAGGCCCAGTTGATCGAGCCTGCGCCGCGGTACACCAGGTAGCCAAAGATGGCGACCAGCGGTACCAACACCAGCACCACAGTCAGGATCGCCACGCCAGTCATCAGGTGATCGGTAATACGGCGCCGCCAACTAATCCGCGGAACTGTTTGTTGAAGCGAAGCGCCGGTGACGGCTTCAGGCATGTCCCCTCGCAGACTGGCCGCGGGTTACGGTCCACACCAGTAGTTGTGCCAGCGCGTTTACGATGATTGTGACCACGAACAAGGCAAGGCCGATTTCGACCAAAGCGGACAGGTAGGTGTCGCCGGTGGCCTCACTGAACTCGTTGGCCAGCACGCTGGCCATGGTGTAACCGGGCGCGAACAACGACTTCGCAATCTCCGGACGGTTTCCGATCACCATGGTGACGGCCATGGTTTCTCCGAGGGCCCGTCCTAATCCCAGAATGATTCCACCGACAATTCCGGCGCGCGCATTGCGCAGTACGCCCACCCGGATCATCTCCCAGCGGGTTGCGCCCAAAGCCAGCACGCCCTCGCGCTGATGCTGCGGCACAACCTGCAGCACTTCGCGGGTGATCGAAGAAATGATGGGCACAATCATGATGGCCAGGATGATCCCGGCGGCCAGCATGCCGTATCCGAACGGTGGGCCATCAAACAGCCCGGTCCAGCCCAAGGTTTTCGCCAGGAACGGCTGGCCATATTGGCTCAGCAGCGGTACGAGTACAAAGATCGCCCACAAGCCGTAAACCACGCTCGGAATCGCAGCCAGCAATTCCACGAAAAACGAGAGCGGTCCGCGCAACACCTTGGGACACATCTCGGTGGTAAACACCGCCACTCCCACGGAAAGCGGGACGGCGATGATCAGCGCCAACAGCGACGAAACCAGCGTGCCGTAGATGAAGGGCAAGGCCCCGAACAATTCTTGCACGGGATCCCAGTCGCTGCCCGCGAAGAATTTGAAACCAAACGCATGCCAGGAAAGTTTCGATGCCGAGATCAACTGGTAGACGATGAGGACCAGCAACCCGAGTACGGCCAAGCCGCACAGGGTCATGGCAGACTTGAAAATGCGGTCGGGAAGTTCCCCAGTGGAGGCGGGCAGCAGAGGCGCTGCCCCGCGCCCGGGTCTCGATGTAACCTTCGTCCCTTCAACGGCTTGCGGTCCGGGCATATCAGGCCGTGGTAAAGCTGGGTTGGCCATGCGTCTTAACCGTAGCAGACAGTTGTTACAAAGGTGTTAAAATCGGGGAAGCTTTTTCCGCTGTCGTGGGTCATCGGTCGGCCCGGAATTCCTGAAGCTGCTGCTGTCGGCAAGATCATGCGTTTTTAGGTTCGCGCAACACTGAGTCTCTCCCGGTGCCAGGTTTTGTTTCGTTATGTCCATCGCGCCCGAACGTCGCCAGCTTGTATTCCAGAAGATGGATCGTGCCCTGCTGCAACTCTCCTCAGGACAGCAGGCGGAGCGCGTTCATCGCTTCCGCATCACGAACCGCCGTCTGCAAACCCTGCTTGAACAAGTCATTCCTGATCGAGACCACCATCAGAAAAAACTTCTGAAGATGCTGGACCGGATTCGAAAGCGCGCCGGCAAAGTGCGCGACCTCGACGTTCAACTGGCAGCCCTGCGCAGCCTGAAAGTTCCCCAGGAACCGCGCCGTAAGACGCTGCTGATGCACCGGCTGATCGAGCTTCGCGTAAAGCATGAAAGAAAGCTCCGAAAGATACTGAATAAAGAAACGCTCCACGAGATCCGGAAGCGGCTGAAACGAGCTTCCCATGACGTGAAGCTTGAGTCGGGCGGAGATGCTCTGGCGGCAGCGCGAACCATGCTGGCGCAGGTGGTTCGTCCGGCGGGCCCGGTCACCGAAGACCTGCTTCATCAGTACCGCATCGTAGTGAAGCGGGCACGCTATGCGGCCGAGTTCGCCCCGAAATCCGCCGAGTCCGCGCAATTTATCGCGCAACTCAAGCGGCTGCAGGACGCGATCGGAAATTGGCACGACTGGCTGACTCTGACCAACACAGCGGCCAAACGCCTGGGCGACGTCAACCAATCGCCGCTGGTGGCTGCGCTGCACAACGTGACCAGAAGCAGATTTCGTCAGGCGGTCGCCGCACTCTCGGCTTCGCCGTCAATTCTAACTTCGCCTGGACCGGTCGCGGTCTCTTCGGAAAAAGTGAGCGCGAAGAGTTCCCCGAAGGCGAAGCGGATCGAGACCGCCGCGTAGATTCTCCGCACTCAACCAAGAGCTTGAACCACGAAGGGCGCGAAGCTACACGAAGACTTCGCTTGCTTACGTTTCCTTAGTGATCCTTCGTGCCCTTCGTGGTGAAGATCTTCGGTAGTGGTGCAGTTTGAAATCCACATGAATAGCAGTTGGCGTTAAACTGTTTCCATGAACCGAGCAGATAAGACCTCAAGAACCCTCGCCGCTCCTAAAGTTATTCGTCTACGCGAACGCGCGCGCGCCCTGAAAGCCCAAGCCGAAGGCTTACTGAAGAAGGCAGACGCTTTACAGGCAGAGGCCGAGCGCGCCGAGTCCGGCCAGCTTCAAAAGAAAAATCCGCGCGAGGACTTAAGCCAAGCCGCTGCTAGGATCGTGAGAGAAGCGACTGAGGATCAATAAAGCTCCCCTTGTGCATTGCTAGTCTCCGGCAGAGCACCACTACCAGATCATCAATCTCCGGTGACGATCCCGCCCCTTCCATGTAAACTGCTGAGACTTCCCCATGCCCACGTTTGCCGCTGTTGATATCGGTTCGAACTCCGTCCGCCTGAAGATTGCGCGCCTGCAAGGCGGACGCCTTCGCGCCTTGCA
>DATHQJ010000002.1:0-3142 GCA_035482825.1 Binatus sp. (SeqCode)
ACAGTCTCGCCGTCGCGCTCATAGTTGTATTCGATGGCGGCAACGACGGGTGTCTTGACCGCGGAACTCACTGGCGTCTGCAACCGAGCCACAAGCCGAGTCCCAGCCGGAAGTGCCATAAACTCGGAGTTCCGTTCAAGCACTGCTGGTTGGACATTGCTCACCGCGGGAGCAGATCCGCGCGTCCCCGACGTCGCGCTGACGAACACCAGCGACGCTTTTGTGAGCTTCTCGGTATTCGGAACTGGTGGAGGTGGTGTCTGTTCTGGAGTCTCCGAAGGAAACTGAATCCTGTTCAAAGCGTAATCTTTCGGCTCCGGACGGGGAACCTCGGGCGGCGGCTCCGGAAGAGTTCCAAAAGAAGGACTTGCCTGCGCTAACATGCGCTGCTTCGCCGTATTGCGGATGTCCTCCGGACTCAGGCTACCGGCGTTGTCGTCCGGGCGCCGAGTGTCGGCGCTCAGTAGCGGCGTCACCGAGTGGCTTGTATCCGGGTTCTCTGCGCCTCGCCCGCGGCCGAGATTGGGATGGTCCGCCCTGCCGATGTCCTTTCGGCTGTTCGGTGTCGAGAACATTGCAAAGAACGCGAGTGAAAGCACGACCGTGAGCCCGGCCAGCAATAGAAAGCTCTTCGTTCGGTCTTCTTTGAGCTGTTGCCGTTTGACGTTAGTCTTGGCCTCCCCCTGCGTAGACCGCTGCATGATTTGACGAAGCTGCGCCGCCCATCCGGTTGGCTGTGGCTCCTGCACCTCTGCCGCCTCAGTTTCAACCTCGTGCTCGACGTGGATATTATCGTCGCGGTCCTCTGCCGGTTCGATTCGCCTGGTTGTGTCATCGGACTTCATGCGCTGAACCTCCTCGAAAACTGCTGATTCCGAAACCGATGGGCGCGAGCGCCGGAAGATCAACCGCGCCCGAATCGGCGACTTGCAAGAAGAGCGTCTCGTTCGATTCCTTGAAACTTGGCCTTTCAAAAACCACAACTCCATCCGCCCGCTGTCCGGCGCCCAAACGCCTCGTGCTCAATCGGAAATCGATTACGCGCAACTGCTCCGCCGTTGTCCACTTTTTCTTGACCTTGCCTCCAAGCTGAACTTGCGGCGGCAGAATCTCGATCGCATGGTTCGCCGGGTTCACTACGGAAAACAGAACAACGACATCCTGTCCCTGGTCGAGCACCTCGCTGACGCCCGCTTTGATTCGCGGTCCGGCATCGATCTGGCCTGGATGCTGCGCATACAAGACCGGAAGCGACGCCCGTTTCTGGCGGTCGAGTAATTTGTCCAATACCGCGCCTGATTTCTCGTCGACAGTGCTCGAAGTATCGACAGGCGCTGCCTTTATCAGCCCGGCTAGTGACGTCGCCTGTGGACCAATCGACGCCAACTCGGGCGGCTTGCCTGAGACATCAAGCTTCTGGGTTTCAGCGACCAGTGATGCAGAAAGAGGACTCTCCTCGACGAGGAAGCTTCCCCCCGTGGGCTTGCCGTACTTCAACAACACATCTACCGTCTGCGTTCCGCCGCTCTGCTGACCGGAGCTGATCAGCAAGAGATTCAGTTGGTGCCCCAGAGTCGTCGTGATCAACAGGTTCGTCTGCGCCGGTGCGGCGGAAACTGGCTTTACGGTCACGAGTTCCGGCTCATGTTCCGAATGCTCAGCCTGGAAGCGTTCTGGATCCCCAATGACAACCGAATTAACGGGCTCTGGCATCCGAATCGAGGTAGCTACTCGCGGACTCAGCCGAAGCGTGATCACCTTCTCATCAAGGCTAACGCGCGTCAGGGTCACCGGATCAAGCTTTGCCCCGCTGCCTACGGGCGCGATGACCACCGCTGGTGTTGGCCTCGTCGGACTCTGCTTCGTTTGTCCCGAAGCGCTTCCCAGCAAGATCAACATGCAGATGCAGGCCGTTAGATGGCGCATACTATTTCCCTCCTGTGCGCCTCAATTCGGCGCGATACTGTTGTCCGATCCGTTGAACGTAGGTGTAAACCTCTTCCGACGAATAATCGAGCCCCCGCGCGAGGACCGGCCGCTCGCCGGCAGCATAGGCAGCTATGACCAGACGAAGGTCGCCATGGAACAACTCCTGAAGCTCTGCCAGGTAGGCGACTCCGCCGCGAACGTTTTCGTGAATGTAGAACGGATGGGTCACACCAAAGTGCTCCGCAGTCGCAGGCATCAGTTGCATCAAGCCCATCGCGCCCTTCGAGGACACAACTCCTGGTTGCCACGCGGATTCGACTTGAATGATCGCTCGAACGAGGGCTGGCGAAACTCCATACTGGCGTGCGTAATAGCTCGCGCACCGCTCCTCGTATTCGCGTACACTGAGCGGCTCGCCCGCAAACGCTGGGCTCAATGTGACAATGCCTAGAAACGCCGTCGCTCTGCGCATACCTGTTCCCCTTGTCCACGCTCTGCCTCGTCGAAATCTTTGCTGTAATGCTGTGTGTCGTAGACGAGGCTCTCGAACCCATCCCTCAGCAACAGCCGCTTGCGATCATTCTGTGTCTTCGCAATGAGGGGTAACAACACGTCTCGCAAATCGGCACTAATTTCGTGAACACCCAGGATTTTCAGTGCTTCTGCCAGATCCAGCATCTCTGCGATCGAGGGCGGCTTCTCGAGCGTGTAGCCCCGAAGCGCGTGAGCGAGCCCGGCGAGCTGTCCATGCAAATCCATGTGGGTTCCGGCCGTCCGTTTTTCCAGGATTCGGGTCTCCCGCTCGATCGAGGGATGCTCGAACCGAAGGTACAGGCTGCGGCGCCGCAGTGGATCGCCAATCCTGCGAACCTCGTTCGAGGTCAGCACAACAAAAGGCCGGCTCCTCGCTTTGATCGTGCCGATCTTGGGGATGGAGATTTGCCAGTCACTCAGGATTTCAAGGAGCTCCGCCTCGAATTCCTCGCCCACTTTGTCGATCTCGTCGATCAGCAGGACACACGGTTTCTCGCACAGAAGCGCCCGCAGCAGTGGTCCTTCCTGGAAGAACTCAAGCGTATGGAGGTCGCGGCGCAGGGACGCCCATTCCGTACCTGAAGCGGCGCCCTGTGTATTCAGGTAGAGACGCTGCAGCGATTCATCGAACTTGCCAATTGCCTTATCTTCATTGATACCCTCGTAGCACTGAAGACGT
>DATHQJ010000003.1:0-10258 GCA_035482825.1 Binatus sp. (SeqCode)
AACGGCTGCCCAATAATCCGCGAACCGATGGCTTCCCCGTTGCGATAACGAATCTGGCCGTTCGCCTTGTCCTTGAACACGACCTGCGCCACGGCCGTGATCAGCAGCGGATAAATTACTCCCAGCAGAATCGTGGTCGCGATGGTCATCAGGAATGCGGTGATGAGATGCTTTTTCATGAGAATCCTCAGGCCAGTCCGGCTACGGTGATCAGCATGTCGATGAGTTTGATGCCTACGAAGGGCGCGATCAATCCGCCGACTCCATAGATAAATAAGTTGCGCCGAAGCAGGGCCTCGGCGTTCATGGCGCGGTATTTCACACCGCGCAGCGCCAGCGGAATCAGCGCAATAATAATCAGCGCATTAAAAATAACCGCGGAGAGCACCGCCGATTGCGGCGTCTTGAGATGCATAACGTTCAGCGCGTTCAGCACCGGAAATGTGACGGCGAACATGGCCGGGATGATGGCGAAATACTTGGCGACATCATTGGCAATCGAGAACGTGGTGAGAGCACCCCGGGTCATCAGCAACTGCTTTCCGATTTCAACCACCTCAATCAGCTTGGTGGGATTGGAATCGAGATCAACCATGTTTCCCGCTTCTTTGGCGGCTTGCGTGCCGGTATTCATGGCGACGCCCACGTCCGCCTGCGCCAGCGCGGGCGCGTCGTTGGTGCCGTCGCCGGTCATTGCGACGAGTTTTCCGCCCGCCTGTTCGCTGCGAATGAGTTTCAGTTTGTCCTCAGGCGTAGCCTGCGCCAGAAAATCGTCGACCCCCGCCTCGCGCGCAATGGCAGCGGCCGTCAGAGGATTGTCGCCGGTAATCATTACGGTGCGAATGCCCATGGCACGCAGCTGCGCGAAGCGGTCGCGGATTCCACCTTTCACCACGTCCTTCAAATGAATCACGCCCATGGCCCGCCGGTTTTCTGAGACCACCAGAGGCGTGCCGCCGGAAGATGCGATGCGCTCCACGGCGGCGCGAACTTCCGCCGGCATCGCCGAACTGTTCTGTTCGAGATACGTCGCAATCGATTCGGCAGCGCCCTTCCGGATTTGCCGGCCATCCAGATTCACGCCTGACATGCGGGTCTGCGCAGTGAACGGGATAAACTCCGCTTCGTGCGCCGCGAAATCGCGCCCGCGCAGTCCGTACTTTTCCTTGGCTAGCACGACGATTGATCGGCCCTCGGGAGTCTCGTCAGCCAGCGACGAGAGCTGCGCGGCGTCGGCCATCTCGGCTTCGCTCACTCCGGGCGCGGGCAGAAATTCGGTGGCCTGGCGGTTGCCGAACGTAATCGTCCCCGTCTTGTCGAGCAGCAGTGTGTTCACGTCTCCCGCCGCCTCCACCGCGCGTCCGGACATCGCCAGCACGTTGTGCTGCACCAGCCGGTCCATGCCCGCAATGCCGATCGCCGAGAGTAGCCCGCCAATCGTAGTTGGAATCAGGCAGACCAGCAGCGACACCAGCACGAACACGGTCTGCGGCGACCCGGAATAAATGGCGAACGGCTGCAGCGTCACCACGGCCAACAGAAAAATAATCGTCAGCCCGGCGAGCAAAATATTCAGCGCAATTTCATTCGGAGTTTTCTGCCGCGAAGCTCCTTCCACCAGCGCGATCATGCGGTCGAGAAAAGTCTCGCCCGGGTTCGACGTGATCTTCACCTTGATGAAATCGCTCAGCACTCGCGTTCCGCCTGTGACTGCCGAGCGATCTCCGCCGGCTTCACGGATTACCGGCGCTGACTCGCCGGTGATGGCGGATTCATCCATCGACGCCACGCCTTCGACGATCTCGCCGTCTCCCGGGATGAGTTCCCCCGCGGCTACCGAAACCATATCCCCAGCGCGCAGTTTGGCGCTGGGAATTTCTTCGATCTTTCCGTTGCAGTCAACGCGCTTCGCAATGGTTTCCGACCGCGCCCGCCGCAGCGTTTCAGCCTGCGCTTTGCCGCGGCCCTCGGCCATGGCCTCAGCGAAGTTGGCGAACAACACGGTGAACCACAGCCACAATGTGATCTGCAGGTTGAAGCGAAAGGCTTCATGCGGACGCAGAATCAAAAGCACGGTCGTGATCACGCTGCCGATTTCAACCACGAACATGACCGGATTCCCCATCATATTTCGAGGGTCGAGCTTGAGCAGCGAGCTCCACACGGCGCTGCGCACCAGATTTACGTCCCAAACCGACTTGCGGTGACTTGCCATATTTTCTTAAAACGCGTCCTAAAAAGTCTTTCCCACGTGCATGAGAAGGTGCTCAAGAATCGGCCCCAGGCTCAGTGCCGGGAAGAAGGTGAGCGCCCCCAGAATCAGGATCACGCTGATCAGCAGCAGCGTAAACAGCGGCGTCGTGACCGGGAACGTGCCGAGCGACGGCGGCACATATTTTTTCTGTGCCAGGTTTCCGGCAATGGCCAGCATCGGAATGATCATGAAAAACCGGCCAACCAACGTGGTGATCCCGGTGGCCGTGTCATACCACGGCGTGTTAATCGGGCCGATGCCAGCGAAAGCAGAGCCGTTGTTGCCGGCGGAAGACGTAAAGGCGTAGAGAATCTGGCTCAGACCGTGCGGCCCAGGATTCGTGATCGCCGACGTCCCGAAGCCTTTCACGACTGAGATTCCGGCCAGCGTGAGAATGATCAGCGGAAAGACCAGCGACGTCAGCATCGCCATCTTGACGTCGTAGGCCTCAATCTTCTTGCCCAGATATTCCGGCGTGCGCCCCACCATGAGCCCCGCAATAAAAACGGCCAGGACCACATAGATGAGAATTCCGTACATGCCCGAACCCACGCCGCCGAAAATAACTTCGCTGAGCATGATGTTCACCATCGGAACCATGCCGCCGAGCGGCGTGAACGAATCATGCCAGCCGTTGATGGCGCCGCAACTGGCGTCGGTCGTGACCGTGGCGAACAGGGCGGAGTTGGCGATGCCGAAACGCGTTTCTTTCCCCTCCATATTGCCGCCGGGCTGCAGGGGGGTCGCATGCTGCGCTATGGTCGAGGGATACAGCGAATTGCCCTGCGCCTCCGCCCAATAAGCGACGCTCACGCCGACAAGAAAAAGCAGCGCCATCGCCGACCACACCGCCCAACCATGTGCCGGAGATCCGGTCATGCGCCCCAGCGTGTAGGTGAGCCCGGCGCCAATCGCGAAAATGCAAAACATCTCGAACAGATTCGTAATCGGCGTGGGATTCTCAAAGGGATGTGCGCTGTTCGCGTTAAAGAATCCGCCGCCGTTGGTGCCCCATTCCTTGATGATTTCTTGCGATGCCACCGGGCCCTGGGCGATCGTCTGCGTGGTCAGGGGATCCATCACCGGGTTGCCACTCGCATCCACTACGCCTCTGCCGTCGGCGCCTACACGCTGCACCTGTTGTGGTTCGATCAGCTTCACGGTGTCGTAGGGCTTCAAGTTCTGTACTACGCCCTGTGAAACCAGGAACAGCGACCCCCCAATGCAAACGGGCAGCAGCACCCACAAGCAGCAGCGCACGAAATCGACCCAGAAATTTCCCAGCGTATTCATCTGGCGGCGGGCGATTCCCCGAATAAATGCAATCGCCAGCACAATACCGGTCGCCGCCGAGGCGAAGTTGTGAAACGCGAGCCCGGCCATTTGCGTGAAGTAACTCATGGTGGTCTCGCCCGAATAAGCCTGCCAGTTGGTGTTCGTCGTGAAAGACGCAGCCGTATTGAACGCCAGGTGCTCGGGGGTCACTGCGCCGAGATGCTGCGGATTCAACGGCAGCCACCCCTGCACGCGCTGGATCACATAAAGAACCAGCATCGACACCGCGCTGAACACCAGCATGGTGGTCGCATACTCGGTCCAGCGCATCTCGTGCGATTCGTCAACTCCGGTGACGCGATAGAGAAAGCGCTCGATCGGCCGCAGGACAGGATCAAGAAAGGTTTTCTCGCGGGCGAACACGCGCGTCATGAAGACGCCCAGCGGCTTGGTCACGGCAAAGATCAGCGCCAGAAATACAACGATCTGCAGCCAGCCATTCAGAGTCATTTCAGAATTTCTCCGGACGCAACAGCGCGTAGAACAAATAAACGGTCACCGCCGCGCTGATGATGAGCATGATGATTGACTGTAAGTCCATGATTTTCTCCTACTTCATCCGATCGCAGAACTGCACATAGGCGATCGAAGCCGCGAAAAACGCGATAGTGACGGCAATCCAAAGAACGTCTTGCATTAGTCTCCCCTGTCGATTTCTCGACCCCGCTCCGCTGAAATCAGATCACTTTGCGCTCGCGTCGTCTGGATGGAATTGCTTTCGGCTCGATAGTCATTTCTATGAGTTCGCCTCGCCGGGAGGGATTGAACTTCGCAAAGTGAACGCGTATAGCCGGAGGAGAACTCGCACCTTCTCTCAACAGAGCTGCCAGGACACGCAGCAGAAATGCCACTGCACCGACGCACAGTAATGCCAGCGCAACTCTCATGATGTTCCGGTCGCACTTTTCTCTGAAATGCTTCTCAACACGATTGTTCATCCCCGCGCGTAAGAGCGGGATCAAGAGTTCATAAGGAATTCGTAAAGGAAGCCGTTCAAACTCGTTCCGAGCCCAAAACAAGACCGCGTTGCCAAACGATGCTTCAGCAGCCCCAGTCTGCCTCTCCCGGCTTGGCGTAATACTTGCGACCGGCAGTCGGGTGCGCGGCGGGAGTAGCCAGTTCAAGGAGAGCCAGCCGAACCGCAGCCACCATTAATTTTCGCTCGTCCTGCGGCGCGCGATCCCACGGAGACGACTCTTCCTCATCTGCCTGACAGCTCCCGTTATGCACCAAAGCTTCGCGGTAGTGATGAAACGCCTTCGCCAGTTGTTCCGCCGAGACATCCTGAATCGTTGCCATTTGCTTCTCGCCCTTTCTGTGTTCGCTGATCTCTTCGAGCGGACTGGTTCGGGAGACGTGCACCCGTGTTATCTGTCTGCTCTTGATGAATTTGATGACGAAAGGCGTAAGGATTGAATAAAAGGTTCGTAGAATTGTCGTAAGAAGGACTACTAGTAGGCCTGCTCGATAGTGAGAGCGCTATTCGCCGGGCTCGAAACGATACCCAACCCAGGGCTCGGTCACGATGTAGCGCGGCGACGACGCGTCGGGCTCGAGCTTCTTGCGCAGCTGCCCCACAAACACGCGCAGATATTCCACTTGCTCCGTGCTCTGCCCGCCCCAGATCGCGCCCAGCAAAGTACGGTGGTTCACAACTTTGCCCGGACGCCGCGCCAGAAACACCAGCAAGTCGAACTCCTTCGGGGTTAGCCGCACTTCGTTGCGCCGAACCATTACTTTGTGGGCGCCCGTGTCGATGCGAAAATCGCCAATCTCGATCACAGGTTCAACCGCTTCGCTCTCCGTCGGCACGCGCCGGAGATTGGCTCGCACTCGTGCCAGCAGTTCGTTCATGCCGAACGGCTTGGTCACGTAGTCATCGGCGCCGGCGTCGAGCGCCTCCACCTTCTGCTGCTCTTTGTCGCGCACCGAAAGCACGACGATCGGAACCTGCGAAACCGCGCGCACCGTGCGGCACAACTGCACTCCATCAATCGACGGCATTGACAGATCGGTAATGATCAGGCTCGGCGACCAGTCCTTCATGATCTCCAGCGCCATCTCGCCGCTGTTGGCGATGCGAATGTCATAACCTTGAGCCGACAGGCTGGTGCGCAGCACGCGCGTGATCTGCGGCTCGTCGTCCACCACCAGGATGTGCGGCCGGTCCGCCATCAGCGCGCCTCCTGGGTCACGATGTGGACGTCAACCGAAGGCGAGTCGCGCAGAAACCGTTGAATCGCCGACAGGTACAAATACCGCTGCCAGCCGGTACGCGCAGACCGCCCAAAGATTACCTGCGTGATGTGATGTTCGCGCACCAGTTGCGCGACCCCGTCAGCGATACTGCGGCCGGTACAACGAACGACTTTGGCGCCCAGGTTGTCGGCGAAGCGAATATTTTCGGCCAGAGATTTCTGATCTTCCGGCCGCGTGTCGCGCCCGACGTCAACGTAGAAGACGTAGAATTCTCCTCCCATGGCCTGAGCCATGCGTGAGCCGCGGGCGATCAAATATTGCGCGGCTGGATTCGAACTCACGCACACGCCGATGCGTTCGCGCACCGTGTGCGCGGGTTGCGTCGCATCCTTGTCGAGGAAAGCGTCGAGACTGCGATCGACCACGCCCGTTACTTGCCGCAACGCGAGCTCACGCAGTGCTATCAAGTTGCCGGGGCGGAAGAAATGCGAAAGCGCCCGCTGCGCGCGGTCGACGGGATAAATATCGCCCCGCTCCATGCGCTTCTGCAGTGCCTGCGGCGTCAGATCGGCAAGAACAATTTCATCCACCCGCTGCATCACCCAGTCCGGAACGGTTTCTCGCACCTGCACGCCCGTGATTTGCTGCACCGTGGGCCCGACGCTCTCCACGTGCTGCACGTTCATGGTGGAGAGCACATCGATCTTCGCCTCCAGCAGTTCCATCACATCTTCATAGCGCTTGGCGTGCTTGCTGCCCTCGATATTGGTATGCGCCAGTTCATCGATCACCACGACCGCTGGCTTACGGGCCAGGATCGCATCCACGTCCATCTCTTCAAAAGTTGTGCCCTTGTACTCGAGTTTGCGCGGCGGGATACGGTCCAGCTTTCCCGCCAACTCGGCGGTAGCTTTTCGGCCGTGGCTCTCCACCACCCCGGCCACAACATCCTCCCCGCGGCTGGCGCGGCGAATCGCCTCACTCAACATGGCGTAAGTCTTGCCCACGCCGGGAGCGTAGCCGAGAAACAGCTTGAAGATGCCCCGCGGCTTTTCCGGCGAAACTTCGTGCAGCCATTCTTCCGGAGTCTTGGCGGGCGTCTTGTTCATTTGCAGCTATTGTCTTTCCCAAAGTCGAAATTGTCACCTCCATCGTACAATGCGGGGGTGAATTAGGGGGTGAACGACGAAGTGAACGAGGAAGTGAAATCCGGTCTCCTGCGAGATATTCAGACGCACCTTCTGCGCTACGCCTTCGTCTTCGCGGCGATCGGCGTGATTACGGCGGTCGATTTCAAGCTGCACGTCAATCACACCACCGTCGCGCTGATGTTTCTAGTAACGGTGCTCCTCACATCGGCCTACTGGGGATTGCGCTACGCGGTCGTCATGGCCGTCGGCGCCACGGCCGCGTTCAATTTCTTCTTCCTTCCGCCAATCGGAACCTTCACCATCGCCGATCCGCAAAACTGGGTCGCACTGTTTGCCTTCCTGGTGACAGCGCTCGTGGCCAGCAATCTGGCGGAACGCGCGCGCCGCGAGGCCGAAGGCGCGAAGCAACGCCGCCGCGAGGTCGAACGCCTTTTCGGTTTGAGCCAGCGCCTGCTGGCTTCGGAGAACGTTCTCGAACTGTTGAATGCTCTGCCGAAATATGTCCAGGAGACGTTTTCGGTGAGCAGCGTTGTGGTCATGGCGCCCGATCACCCGACCGTCTATCGCTCATCGCTCGACGCCAAGTTTGATGAAACCGTGCTGCGCTCCACACTCTTGCGCGGCGAACCCATCACGCAAGCCGGAGTTTCCTACGTTCCTCTGCGTTTGGGCATGCGCACCATCGGAGCCCTGGGCGTCACGGGAGACGAGCTTTCCCGCGAAACACTCGATGCTCTGGGAAGCCTGGCCGGGCTGGCAATCGAGCGCGCCCGCGCCCTCGAAGCTCTGAGCAAAAATCGCGCCGAGCAGGAACATGAACGCCTGCGCACCGCTTTGCTCGATTCCGTAACCCACGAATTCCGCACGCCGCTCACTTCCATCAAAGCCAGCGTCACGACTCTGTTGTCGGGCGCTACGCTCGACGATCAAGGACGGCGCGATTTGCTGACGGTCATTGATGAAGAAACCGACCGATTGAACCGCCTTGTTGGCGAGGCCGCGGAAATGGCGCAGCTCGATTCCGGCATGTTCAAGCTCGACCTGCAGCCGCACGCGATTCAGGACGCGCTCGAACTCGCTCTGGAGGACGCAAAGTCCTCGCTGGAAACTCATCCCGTGGAAGTTGTTGCCGATGCCACACTACCGAAAGTTCGCATCGACGTGCAGCGCATTCGCGAAGTGCTCATGCACCTGCTCGAAAATGCCGGAAAATATTCCGATCCCGGAGTTCCGATCAAAGTAACGAGTGAAGTGAGGGATAACCAACTGGTAATCAGCGTTGCCGACCGCGGCCCCGGCATCGATTCGTTCGAACAGTCACTGATCTTCGAAAAATTCTATCGTGGCCAGCACCAGCGCTACACCGCGCCCGGCACCGGCATGGGCCTGGCGATCGCCAAAGTAATCGTGGAAGCCCACGGGGGCACAATCGGCGTCGTCAGCCAGTTGGGCAGCGGCTCAGTTTTCTCATTTACGTTGCCGCTGTAGAAATCGTCCCGCCCGTAGCGGTCGCCGATGTAGCGCCGGCGTCTCGCCGGCTGTCGTGGCGGCGTCTCGCCGCCACTTCCGCGAGCAAGACAAACCTTCACTCCTTCTTAATATAAAACGCCGCTTCCTCCGGTCGCACCACCCGCGGAATCCACAACGGCCGCCTCAACCCACCGGGCCCCGGCGCCGGGCGCGCCAGCGCTTTCCACCGCTGATACACCGCGAACGACAGATTTGTATCTACAAAAATGTCACCATAGCGGTCATCCGCCCCCGCCTTCTCCACGCGCACCATCTGATGCCAGCAGTGCATCCCGCTGACCGGATCCGGATGCACCGGAAACGTAATATCCTGGTGCACGCCCGCATCGCTCCACCACACGCGCTTGGTCTCCGGATCGGCGCTCTCATACGGTGTGACCGATTCGAGCTGCCGCATTTTCCACTGCCCTTTGCCGACCTCCTTCAGATCGACCCACGCGCTCGACATGCGCTCCACCTGATCTTCTTTGTTAATGCGCCAGCGCCCCAGATGATGCGAACACGCGACCACGCCCGGCGTCAGCCCCTCCGTAACCCATGCATGCAGCACGAAGTAGCCGATCTCAGTGTGAACCTTCATCAGGTCGCCTGTGCGCACGCCGCCCAGTCTCTTCGCATCCACCGGATTCACCCACAGCGGATTCTTATGCGAAATCTCGTATAGAAACTTGGCATTGCCCGACCGCGTGTGAATCAGATTGGGCAGCCGGAAAATCGGCAGCAACGTGTAAACATCGCCACGCGAATCTTTCGGCCACTCCACCACTGGCGTGTATTTCGGATCGAAATCATCCGCCTCCTGACCCTGTGAAGCTGCCTGCGCCGAGCGATGGATGTGGCTGCGGTAATATTCCGGCAGCGTGAACTCCGGCCACTTCCAATCGGCCATGGTTTTTGAAAACAGCTCCAGCTTCCGCGAAGGCGTGTTGTATCCCACGACCGCCTTGTCGTCAACCATCACCCCAACCGGCTTCCCTGCCTTCGTGACCACGCCATTCGATTCCACTCTCGAGTCCGCCAGGTCGGCCGCTGCCACCGGCCTCTCGTTCTGCTTGTAAACATCACGGGTGATTTCGAATGCGCCGTACTTGCGCATGTACTGAAGCGGCGTGAGCCCTTCTTTCTTTGCAGTCTCAGGCAGCCCGGGGACGGAGTTGTCAAAAATCCACCCGTAATAATCGTCAACGGTGAGCTTCTCCCCCGGTCGGTACGGCGATTCGAAAAATTGCCGAATGCCCATGGATCCATCGGGATCGATCTTCCACGAAAGGTTGATCCAGAACTCGTCCTCTTCCCACACTTCGCCGGGGTTGGACTGATACGTGTACTCGAACTTTTCTCCCGCCCGTTCGCGCAGCACTCGATTCACCGGCTGCCGAAATCCGATCCACTTTCCAGCGTATGATTCCATGCTCATCAAATCGTGACGCTCCGAGCTGAAGCCCATGGGCAGCACGTAATCAGCAAACCATGCAGTCTCGCTCCAGGTGGGCGTCAGCGCCGCGTGCAGGCCAACTTTTTCTTCATCGCGCAGCATCTCGATCCACGAAAAACCGTCGGGAAAAGTCCACACCGGATTGAATACGCGTGTGAAGTACGCCTCGATGCGGCCGCGTCCTTCTTTCAAGAAATGCGGCAGCAGAAACGACATTTCGTGCGTACACAGCGGCCACTCCTGCGGGTACAGCAATTCGTTCCAGCGCTTTTGCGGCGGAGGAACTTTGAATGGCTTGGGAACAAACTTATTCCAAGCGTTCAGATTGTGTCCGCCCTCGGTTCCCACCGATCC
>DATHQJ010000004.1:0-24510 GCA_035482825.1 Binatus sp. (SeqCode)
AAGGCTGCGGAGTTTCTTTCCATTGGGCGCGGATGGCCGCGACGGCTTCTTCGGCTTCGGATTCACTGGGGGCGGCTGCGGCGACGAAATCGCCATCGTGGACTATGACCGCGAAAGGCAATTTTTGTGCGGCGGTTACATCGCAGGAGGTCATGGTCGCGGCGAACGAGGGCGGGCGCAGGACTTTGCCGTGGAGCAGGCCTGCCGGGCGCAGATCCGAAGTGTATTGGTGACGGCCGGTGACGAACGCGCGGCCGTCTACTTTTGGTAGCGACTTGCCCGCTGTTGTCCATTCGGATGCGGGCGTCATGGGGTCTTCGTCGGGGAGACTTTGTGCGAGCGTTTTACCTCGCGCTAGTTCGGCGTAGGTCGCGGAGCGGCCTGAAACTGGATCCGTGATTTTCGCGTTCGCTGCGACGAGTTTTTCGGGCGCGGTGTTCCATTCTTTCGCGGCCGTTTGCAGCAGAAGATCGCGCGCGGCGGAGGCGACGCGGCGGAGCTGAGGCGCCATGGTGGGGGTGGTGCGGCTGCCGAACGTGCCCATGTCGAACGGCGTGAACTGAGTGTCGCCCATCACCAAGTCTATGTTTCCCATCGGAACACGAAGTTCTTCCGCCACCCCCTGGCTGAGAGAAGTTCGGATGTTCTGGCCCATCTCAGCCTTTCCCGTACAGACCGTAACTTTGCCGTTCTCACCGACGTGAAGCCACGCATCGATTTCCTGGGGAAGGGAATCGCCGCGCCGCTGTCTTGCTCCGCCCGACTCCTGCGCGATCACCGCCGGTTTCAGCACCGAGGCCACTAGAATTCCGGCTCCGAGAAACCTGAAAAAGTCCCGGCGATCCAAATCGAATCGGTACGGCGCCGCGGCCGCGAGTTCATAGCGCTCCGGCTCCAAGGAAATCTGCTGCTGAAGTTCTTCACTCATCGCCCCGCCCCCTTTCCGGCGGACGTACCTTTCGCGACCTTTGCCGCTTTCTGAATCGCGCTGACGATGCGCGGATAAGTTCCGCAGCGGCAAACGTTGCCATCCATGAAAGCGATGATCTCACTCTCTTTGGGCTCAGGATTTCGGCGAAGCAGCGCAACTGCAGACATAATCATCCCGGACGTGCAGTACCCGCACTGCAGCGCCCCGGCTTCGAGGAAGGCCTGCTGCACAGGATGAAGCTGTTCACCACTTGCCAGACCTTCAATGGTCGTAATCTGTTTCTGAGAAACCGTGGCTACCTTGGTGATGCACGAACGTTGCGCTTTGCCGTCGATTAAGACTGTGCATGCCCCACACTGACCCTCGCCGCAACCGTACTTGCTGCCAGTCAGATCGAGGTGTTCGCGCAGGACGCTCAACAGGCTGGTTTGTGCGTCTGCATCGAGCGTGTGTGCACTTCCGTTAACGGTGAGACGGATTGTGGTCATTCCATGCTCCGGAATTCGGAGAGTCCGCGTGGCGTCCGCGAGCGGAGGTTGTTTAGAAAATGATATACCTGCCAGTCGCCTAGGTCGAAGTCCGGAGACTCTCCCCGCTCACGGATGCAAATTGAGTTTTGAAAGGGCGCTGCTTCAAGCCGCGCCGCAATCGCCCGCTACGACTTGATTGTTTTCGAGGCCGCATCCCACGTAACCGGCTTCTGCCGGAAATACGATTCGTTTGCCATGTGACACGCGATGGCGGCATGGTTACCAAAGACCGCATCTTCCGTAACCGGCTTGCGCGATTTCACCGACTGGAAAAAGACATTCAGGTGCGGACGCATGTCGTCCCAGTCGTGTCCGTGATAGACGGTATCTTCGTGGGTAGGCTCTTTTCCGAGTTGCGGGTCATGTTCCGCGTGCCACTGCTTCACATATTCTTCCCGCATTTTCGCCGGGAAACTGGAGCTGTAGTAACTGGGATCCATATCCACTCCGGACTGGGGCGAATGCCGCAAATCGTATTCGCCGGCGTCGAGCAGCCCTTTCGGTCCCATGAACCGCGCCAGTTCCGGAGTCTCACAACCCAGGTCGAGCCGCACATAAACCGGGATGCCGTGATAGTCGAACAGCACCGTGTGAAAGTCCGGCATATCGCGCCCGTCAGGAAAGCGGACGATGCTGCCCATGGCCGTCGCCGATTTCGGTATTTCATTCCATCCAAGCGTGACCAGCATCCCGCTGATCAAATGCACCATCAGGTCGCCTGCCACGCCGGTGCCGTAGTTCCTCCAACAGCGCCAGCGCGCGAAGTGCAGCTTGTTAAACGGAACCTTGGGAGCATCGTTCAGCCACGTATCCCAGTCCAGCGTTTCCGGAGAGAGATCGAGCGGCGGCGGATATTCCCACGCGCCGGTAGGATCGTTTCGTCCCAGCGTGAGTTCCACCATCTCGACGTCGCCGATCGCGCCGCCTGCATAGAGTTCGCGCGCTTTGGCACAAAGAACGGAACTGACCCGCTGCGAGCCAATTTGCACGACGCGATTGTTTTTCTGCGCCGCCTCCACCATGGCCAATCCGTCGGCCACGTTGTGCGACATCGGCTTCTCGCAGTAAATGTCCTTGCCCGCATTGCAGGCGTCGACCACCACGCGCCGGTGCCAATGATCCGGAACAGCGGCGACGATGCAATCAATATCCTTGCGATCGAGCAAGTCCTTGTAATGCCGACTCGTGGGCAGGCTGGGGTTGGCGGTGATCTCTTTCGCGAGTGTATGCCGTCCGTCGTATAAGTCGGCGGCGCCGACGCACTCCACCCCGGGAATCGTAATCGCCCCGGTCAGCAGGCCAGACCCCTGCATTCCGATTCCAATCATGCCGAACCGCACCCGGTCGCTCGGCGCCACGGCTCTCCGCAAGGGTTGAGCTTCCAGTAAGACCGTTTTCGACACCAGAACGCTGCCTGCGGTCGCCGCACTGCCCTGCAAGAATGCCCGTCGCGAAAGAATACGTTTCATACGAGTCCCTCTCGATATTTTGATTGCAACCTACTACGACCTGTCCCGCACCAGCTACTTTTTCAGCGGCTTGATCGCCACTTCTTTGAAAAACACGATGTCGTTGTCACTGTGATTCTGCAGACCGAAATAACCGAAGTTAGGCCGCGGTCCACGTTGCGGTTCGAAATCAAACTTCCGGTCCGGCACCGGATCGCCATCCTTATAATCCGTGACCTTCACTCCGTTGAGCGTGACAATCGTGCGTGACCCGTCCAGCGTGATGTCCATGGTGTTCCACTCCGGCCCCGGCTTCCAGGCATGTTTCACCAGCGGCTTGGTCAGCGAATACAGCATGGCAGTCTCGTGATATTCGTCTTCCTTCGACGTCTCGGGATGATTGTCGATCTGCACTTCGAATCCGTAATGAACCGGCATCCACTCTTCACGGGGTTCGACCGGAATGCGGATGAACACGCCGGAGTTGTCGTTCTCGTCGCGCATCTTGTACACCACGTGAATCTCGCAATTGCCGATCTTCCCGCCCATCCAGTAAAGCAGGCCCATGCCGCCGTGAGTGCGGATCAGCCCGTCTTCAACGGTATCCCCGCCGGGGCCTACATGTTTCCATGCGTTCAAATCTTTGCCGTTAAAAAGTTGTTGCCACTTGTCGGGATCGCCCTTGCAAACGTTCTGATTTTCATCCGCCGCGAACGAAAGCGTGATCAGAAGGGAGGCCACAAAAATCCACACAGTAAATCGTTTCATCATTGGGAATCTCCTGCGTTTTCTCAGCCAGCTATCTGGGGACAAACCACCATACTCGCACCCGCGTCCGGAATCAAATCGGGACGGCGGGAATTTTTCAGCGATCAGGAAAAAATCGCGGAAAGATCAGGAAACAACGCATCACAAAAAACTGGCGCCCCACCCGAAAGGGCGAGGCGCCAAATTGTCGAGACCTGAACTGTGGAGGTGTAGACCGCTAATCCATTTCCCGATCTTGCGCCTGTTGAAACCGCAGGCCCGCTCCCGCTCCGGAACCGCCCTCAGTTGCCCGCTTTTTCTGCCAGTCGGCTTCCGTGAGCACGGAAATCACGTCCGCCTTTTTCTTCTTTAATCCCGCGTTGATGCCGGCCAGTTCCTTCTGCGTCAGCTTCTGGAAATCGCCGATCACATCTTCCAACTCGTGCGCCAGAGAATCTGCGCGTGCCGCCTGATAGTCCGCTGGACGTCCCTCATACCCGTTGACCGAGCCATAGAGCTGTCCCAGAAGTTCGCGAATGCGTTCTTCTCCTGTGATCATGCCGCCTTCTTTCGTGGCCACGATCTTCCCCCGCAATGCGTCGCACTTCGCCGCCAGATCCTGCAATTGCTTGCGCAGAGGATCTTTTTCCGACAGCTTCGCCGCCCGCTCGTTCGCCCCGTTGCGCACGCCTTCAATCGCCTCGACGGAGTACGTCATGTGCTCAATCGTGCGATATACCTTCATCGTCAGATCGAACTGCGCCTTGCGATCTTCGATCGTGTACTTCGCTCGCGGATCCAGAACCACGTTCAATTGCTCGGTATAAACGTTGTCGCCTTTCGTCATCTTCACCGTGTACGTGCCCGGCAGCACGCGCGGACCCTGCGTGGCTTCGCCCAGCACCGTTGCCGCGGGAGGTACAGCCGGCGCCTTCAGCCGCATCGACCATCCCGCGCGGTTCAGTCCCCGGTGCTTGCTTCCCGCGACGGTGTCGACCTGCTTGCCGTTCGAGTCGAGAATCTCGATCTTCAGATCCCCAAAAATGTGCCGACCGCGCTGGTAGTAAGTAATCTGCGCTTCTCCCGGCCGGCTGCGCCCGTTGAAAGTTTCATCTCCCTCTGACCAGCCGCCAAACACGTCGAAATATTGCACCGCTTTACCCGGAATCAGCGCCGCTTCCTTCGCCATGAGTTCCGGCGTCAAGGCTCGCAGCGCGGAAATGTCGTCGATGATCCAGATGCCCCGCCCGTGCGTGGCCAGCACCAGATCGCTCTCGCGCGCCTGCACCGCCATGTCATCCACCGCCACGGCAGGGAAGTTGCTCCCCTTGTACTGCGCCCAACGCTGCCCGCCATCCACCGAAATCCAGAGCCCGAATTCCGTGCCCAGGAACAGCAGATTCGGCTTCTCCGAATCTTCCTTGATCACGTGTGCATATCCGTGGGCTCCGCTTTCCTGCGCCGGAAGTGCGGTCCAGGTCTTGCCGTAATCCGTGGTCTTGTAGGCGTATGGCTTCATGTCTCCGAAAGTGTGTCGATCGAAGGTTGCGTAAGCCGTGGCTTCGTCGAACCGGCTGGCCTCGATCGTCGACACCCACGAATTCTTGCCTAGGCCCGGGACGTTGCCCACAACATTGGTCCAGTTCTTGCCGCCGTCGCGCGTGATCTGTACATTCCCATCGTCGGTGCCCACCCAGATAATCTGCCCGTTCTTCGGCGACTCCGAGATCGAATAAATCGTGGTGTGCATTTCCGCCGAGGAATTATCCACGGTCACGCCGCCCGACTCTTCCTGCTTCTGTTTGTCCGGATCGTTTGTCGTGAGGTCGGGCGAGATGCGATCCCACGAATGGCCATGATCGCGGGACCGGAACAGATACTGCGCTCCGATATAAATCGTCCCTCTTTCATTCGGGCTCATGTGAATCGGAGTGTTCCAGTTGAACCGCAGCTTCTTCTCGCCGTAATTCGGCAGCGGCTTGATGGACTGGCCATCGTGCGTATACCGGTTGACCCGCCCAATTTCTCCGCCTTGCGCCTCCGCATAAATGTAGTTCGGGTCTGACGTATCTTCAAACATCCAGAAGCCGTCGCCGCCGAACATGTTCTCCCAGCGCGAATTCGAAACTCCGCCGGGGTAAGACGAATCCCCCACCCACGAACTATTGTCCTGCAGTCCGCCGTACACGTGATAAGGATCGGAGCTATCAGTGCTCACATGGTAGAACTGCGAAATCGGCAGGTTCATCTGGTGTTTCCAGCGATTGCCGCCGTCCTCGCTGCGCCACAAGCCGCCATCATCTCCGGCAATCACGACGTTAGGATTCGTAGGATTGATCCACACATCATGAAAATCCCCATGCGCTCCGCCCGAAACTATGTTGAAACTTTTGCCCCCGTCGGTGCTGTACAGCAGGATGAGATCCGGCTTGAAAATCTTGTTCTCATCTTTGGGGTCGACAATCAGATTGCCAAAGTAAAACGGGCGCCACACCATGAAGTTGCTGGCGTCGAGCTTCGTCCAGTTGGCCCCGCCATCGTCCGAACGGTAAAGCCCTCGCCCTTTGTCCGCTTCAATGTTGGCGTACACCACATTCGGCTTGGAAGGCGCAACCGCGACCGCAGTGCGTCCCCAAGGCTTGGCGGGCAATCCCTGGGCGCTGCTCTGGCTGAGCTCGCTCCAGTGGTCGCCGCCGTCGGTCGACTTGAATAATCCGCTGCCCGAGGTGGGCATGTTGCCCGATCGAAACGTCCAGCCGAAGCGCCGGAAGTCCCACATCGAGGCATAAACCGTTTTCGGCTCCTGGCGGCTCATCGCCATCAGGCCGCAGCCCGTCGATGCATTCGCCCCCGCCAGAGCTTTCTTCCACGTCTTCCCGCCGTCCGTCGTCTTGTAGACTCCGCGCTCGTCGCTGTCATCCCACAGGTGTCCGGCCGCACAAACGAGCACATTGTTTCCATCGCTTGGATCGATCAGAATCTTCGCGATGTGCTCGCTGTCCTTCAATCCCACGTTGGTCCAGTTCTCGCCGCCATCCGTCGACTTGTAAACGCCATCGCCAATCGACACGCTGTTGCGCATCCAGGCCTCGCCGCTGCCCACCCAAACCGTCTTTGGATTCGACGGATCTATGGCCACCGCGCCGATCGACTGCACACTCTCGCGATCGAAAACCGATTTGTAGGTCGTGCCGCCGTTCACCGACTTCCACACGCCGCCGCTGGCCGATCCCACAAATACAGTGATGCGGCCGTCCTGCTCAATGGCGTCCACCGCCGCCACGCGCCCGCTCATGGCCGCAGAGCCGATATTGCGCGCCGGAAGCCCCGACACCGTGGCCGAGTCAAACTTAATGGCGTTCTGCCCGAAGGCCAGCGCCGAGCAGCACAGCGAGGCCATCAACACAATCACTCCCACACTCTGTGACCAGGAATTGCGAGCGGATGCTTTCATAGGTACCAGTCCTTTTCCGTAAATGATTTTCGTAGCGCCGCCGTCTCGGCGGTCGTCCCCTTCGACAAGCTCAGGGCAAGCTGTGGCGGCGTCTCGCCGGCACGGCGTGCGACCACCACGATCCGAACAAATCAGTGAAGCAAATCAGTGAAACAAATCAGTGAAGCAAATCAGTGCACCCCGACCAACCCGGATTTTTTTCCTCAGTCCTCAGCGACGCCGGCAGCGCAAAGTCAGAATCTTGAAAAGGTACGTTCACTGCAATCTTTTCAATCGTGGTTACCTGGGCGCCAGGATTGCTCCTGGGGCCTTCAGAGACCGAGAAAGGATACATGACTCCATCCACCGGCTTGTACGATCCCAGGTCAACCACCAGTTCTCTCACCGAGCCCCGGACAAACTGCTGAATCTCTTTTCGAATTTCTAGATAGGTGTCGGGATCGAGATAGTAGTAAACGATGTCGCCATTCTTCAGCGTGACTCTAAGCCGCAGGGCGTCATCACCATCCACCTCGGCGTGTCCAAGATATTCGATCTGGTTGCCTTTTTCGGCGTAATCGACGAGCGGACCATCAAAATCGGCGGCCAGAAGCAGGTCCCGCACGTTGTCCTCGCCCATCAACTCGGGGTCCTTGTGTCCGCGAAAAGGCTGGGTCTGCCAGCCCGCGGAGCCGTCGTACGCCTGCACCGCCGTCATACCCTGCATGGAGAGATTTTGCCGGACCAAATCAGGGCGCATATTCATTTGTTTGAAAGTCGCGACCGTGGCTCGGCGTCTGCCACCGCCCTTGATCTTGCCAACCGTTAGCCGCGTCTTGGCAGACTTGATCTTCTCGAGCCCACCTTTTGCCTGGATGTTCTTGTGGACCAGTTCCTCCGCGGTTTGAGCACTGGAAAACACACTCAGGCACGAAGCCACAACCAGAACCATCGCCGCTTGACGCATGGGAACTCCTGTTCCAGAGCGAATTAGTGAGCGAATCAATGAATCCCGACCAGCCCTGACTTCTTCTCCTCGGGCTTCAACGATGCGGGCACGGCGAAGTCCGCGGGATTGATGGGCACATTCACTTCGATTTTCTCGAACGTGGTCGTCTGCGCTCCCGGATTCGCCTTCGATCCCTGCGAAATTGTGAAGGGGAACATCACTCCCGCAACCGGCTTGTACGATCCCATGTCGATCACGTTCTCCCGCACCGAGCCGCGGATAAACTCCTGCACTTCCTTGCGAATCTCGAGATAGGTGTCGGGGTCGAGGTAGTAATAAATGATGTCGCCGTCTTTCAGCGTCACCTTCAGGCGCAAGGCATCGTCGCCATCGACCACATCGTGCCCCAGAAACTCAATCGTGTTGCCCTTCTCTTTGTAATCCACTAGTGGACCGTCAAAATCCGCATCCAGCAGCAGATCCTTCAAGTCGTCTTCCCCCATCAACTGAGGATCCTTGTGCCCGCCGAAAGGCTGGATCTGCCAGCCGGTCGCGCCATCGTATGCCGTCACGGCCGTCATCCCCTGCAACGAGAAAGTCTCGCGCACCAGGTTGGGGCGTTGGTTTTCCTGTCCTTGGCTGGCCGTGAAGCCTCCTCCGCCGTTGAGCTTACCGGTCATGCGGATCGAGTGGATCGCTTTGATCTTGTCGATGCCGCCTTTGGCCTCAATGTTCTTGTTGACGAGTTCATCAGCGGTTTGGGCCAGAGAAAAAACACTCAGGCACGAAACGGCCGCCAGCACAATCACTGCGTGACGCATGGGAGCGGGCTCCTGTTATTTAGGACTTTGACTGGGAATGAGACGAACAGTACTTTACTCGGTAGTAGACGTACTTGCCAAGCGGAGGTTAGCGCCATCTCCACGATGCCCATGTGGAGACAGCCACCCTTCGACAAGCTCAGGGCAGGCGCTTCGGCTGTCTCGCCTGGGCAAAGCCCGGCGGACGCGCGGCGAGTCGAAGGCGCGAACCCGGCGAATGCAGGCAGAGGGGTGAGCGCGCGCTACCCCTATTTCTTCGCCGCCTCCGCAGCAATCTTCTCGATCACAATCGCGGTTGACCCGCCCCGCGCGTACACCTTGCCGCTGGCAGTGACTCGCTCTCCCGCGAAAGGCAGAAGTTTTTCGTTCTGTCCCGCGGACGGCGTGGTGTCGGCAATCGGCCAATAAATATTTCCGTTGTCCGTCAGGATCACCAGCGGCGACCCGGCTTTCGCGCAAGCCTGGGCGCACTGCGCACTGATGGGCTTCGTCAGACCCTTGGTAAACGCGCAGGCTGAATCGAGGACATAGCCGTTTACCGTGACCGATTTTCCGGCATCGCTGCCCGCGGCCAGCAGGGCTGCGAAAACGCACACACCGATCGCTATACTTACTGGTTTTAGAATGCTCATGTGCAACACCTCTTTCTAAAGTCTTGAATCCAAGTCGCATTTCCGAGTAAAGCATTAGTAGCAGATGGGAATGTCGGCGCAATAGTAAAAACCCACTATTTCTTCTCGTCCTGCCGCCAGGGCGAAGCCCGGCGACTCTAGGGAAATTTGGACTGCGACGACCGCGCCCTCCATTTTTCATGATCTACGAAGATTTTCGTTGACACTACGAATATCTTCGTAGTATGTTCCTTCTCCATGAAGCAGCCACCGCACAAACCCACAGCTTCCGAACTCGAGATCCTCCGCGTCCTCTGGACCCGCGGGCCTTCGACGGTTCGCGAAGTGCATGAATCTCTCAGCGAGAAAAAAGAACTCGGTTACACCACCGTGCTGAAGCTTCTCCAGATTATGACCACAAAAGGCACGGTGCGGCGAAACGAAACCCAGCGCGCGCACGTCTATGAATCATGCCTTCCGGCTGAACAGACCAAACGCCAGCTTGCCGGGGACATGTTGCAGCGCGTCTTCGAAGGCTCGGCAAGCCAGCTCATGATGCACGCGCTGGCGGGGCGCAAATCTTCCCCGGAAGAAATTACCGAACTCCGCCGTCTGCTTGACGAATATGAAAGGACCCGGCGATGACCACAGCGATGACGTCGACTTTGAATTGGCTTTCACCGAGCGCAATGCAATCTTTGGGTTGGGCTTTGCTGCATTTCCTGTGGCAGGGGACTGCGCTCGCGGCTCTGGCCGCGGCTGCAATGGCCTTGTGTCGTCGCGCGTCCACGCGCTATCTGGTCGCGGTTGGCGCGCTCGCGCTGATGCTGCTGGCTCCGCTGGCGACTTTCCTTTTCTATTCCCAGCAATTCTCTGCGCAACCATTTTCCGGTGTGGCAGACACCGCAAAGTCGTCGCCGCTCGCCGCGGCAGCGTTGTCGTCCATAGCGAGGGGCAGAGTCGCGGCGAGTGGCTCGACACAGAGTTCCGCGGTCGCAAAATCAAGCGCGCTTCCCTGGATGTTCGAAGCCTGGCTGGTCGAGGCGTGGCTTCTCGGCGTGGCATTTTTCAGCCTCCGTTCCGCCGGCGGATTCCTGCTGCTGGAGCGCGAACGCCGCAGGCAGTCTGTAGTGGTCTCTCCGCGCGTGCTTGAGATTTGCCTCAGGCTGCAAGGCCAACTCGGTCTCGATCGCGCCATTGCGTTTTGCGAGTGCAAGTGGCTGCAAGCGCCTGCCGTGATTGGATGGTTTCGCCCCGTCGTGTTCCTGCCCGTGACCGCGCTCAGCGGCCTTAGCGAAGAACAGCTGGCATTGGTGATCGCGCACGAACTGGCGCACATCCGGCGCTTCGATCCCTTTGTGAATGTTTTCCAGGTGTGCGTGGAGACGTTGCTCTTTTACCACCCTGCAGTCTGGTGGCTCAATAAACGAATTCGCGCCGAACGCGAGCACTGCTGCGATGACACGGCCGTCGCTCTCTGCGGTAACGCGGTTGAGTATGCACGCGCTCTCACGCTGATGGAAGAATGGCGCAGCGCTCCGGTCTTCGCGATGGCCGCGAACCGCGGTCCGCTGACTGAGCGCGTCGTCCGCGTGCTTGGCCTGAAAACGCTGGGCGCGGGAATGCGCGGCATCGGACTGACGGGCAGCGTCCTGTGTCTGGGCGCGGCCCTCGTCGCCGGAAACGCATTGCTGGGGGTGGCGCATCCGTCTACGGCTCGCGCGGCTTCCATCCTACCGCCGCAACAGGCTGCTCAGAAGCCTTCGCCAGCTCATCCGCAGAGCGCCGCACAGCCCGCGGCAAGCGCCTCGTCAGCTGCGTCGCCTTCAGCTTCCACGGCAGCGTCTGCTTCTTCATCGTCTTCTTACATCGACGCGATGAAAGCAGCGGGACTAGCTGATCTGACCATCGACCAGCTGGTCGAGCTAAAGACCCAGGACGTCACGCCGGAATATGTTCGCGCTATGCACCAGCTGGGATTGCATCCAGATGCGGATGGTTTCGTCTCGCTTCGGGTGCAGGGTGTGACTCCGGAATACATTGCCGAGGTTCGCGCCCTGGGCTTTACTCCCGACGAGGACCAGATCGTCTCGCTCAAGGTACAGGGAGTGAGCGCGGACTACGTGCGCAGCCTGAAAGAAGTTGGAATTCAAGGCGACGCCGACCAGATGATCACGCTGAAGGTACAGGGCGTAAACGCAGATTATGTTCGCGGCCTGAAAGAAGTGGGTATCACAGGCGACGGTGACGAGATCGTCTCGCTGAAAGTGCAGGGCGTAACTCCAGCCTATATCCGTGAACTCCGCGCCCTTGGTCTGACCGTGAATGCCGACGATGTGGTATCGCTCAAGGTGCAGGGCGTGACTGCGGACTATGTGCGCGGCCTGCAAGCACAGGGCTTCAAGCCCAGCGCCGACGAAGTTGTCGGAATGCGCGTGCAGGGCGTCACTGAGGAGTACATTCGCGCCATCCGGGCTCTTGGCCTCAACCCCAATGCTGACGAAATCGTCAGCATGAAAGTGCAGGGAGTCACGGCGGAATTCGTCAAGGCGCTGCAGGCGGCGGGATTCAAACCTGATGTGGACGAGATCATCGGCGCCAAAGTGCAGGGCGTCACGCCGGAGTTCATCGAGCGCGTCAAGCAGCATGGGTTCAAGGATCTGACGCTGGAGAAGATTATTCGGCTGCGGGAGTTGGGGATTCTGGATTCGAAGGCGGAGTTGTAAAGAGTTGTGGTCGGGGCCTGCGGGAGTCGTGGTTCGTGGCGCGGGGCTTCGCCCACGCTTGGACGGACGAAGGCGTCCGTCGCCACACGGGTCGTAGTTGCCACATGGGCGTTGTAACTGTTTTGAGGAGATGATTTATGAGGATGCGTCGGACGCTGGCTTACTTTGTTTTCGCTTCCTGTGTGATTTTGTTTGTAGTGAAGGATCGGGCGGCGGAAGTGCGCGGCGGGGACTGGACCATCAGTAAGTCTGATGAGGCCGGCAAGGTCGAGTTCTCTTTGATTGAGCACCATCATGGTGGGACGAACAGCCACCAGTCGGACTGGCCCGCGAACTCGTTTCAGGGCGTCGACTTTTCGAAGGCTGGACATCAGGAAGTTCACTTCACCATCACCCGCGATGCGGGCAAGATCGAGTGTGAAGGGTTTCTCAATGACGGCGAGGGTGCGGGACTGTTCCACTTTCATCCAGACGCGAACTACCCGAGCGCGATGCAGGCGCTTGGTTTTTCCATCGACGATGAGAAGCAGTTCAACATGGCGGTGATGGACGTTGGCCTGGAATTCGCAAAACAGATGCAGGGCGAACGTCTCAGCGGCCTCGACACCGACAAGCTGATCGCATTTCGTATCTTCGGCGTAGACTCGGCGTTCATCGAGGGACTGCGAGCGGAAGGGCTGAAAATCTCAGAAGCCGACAAACTGGTAGCGTTCCGCATTCACGGCGTGAGTGCGCAGATGATTCGCAGTCTGCACGCTGCGGGTTATTCGCCGGACGAAGATATGCTCATCGCGATGAGAATCCATGGCGCAACGCCGGAATGGATCGAGCAGATCAAGAAGTTGGGCTACGATCACGTCGATCTCGAAAAGCTGATCGCTTTCCGCATCCACGGCGTTTCGCCGGAGTTCATCCAGAAAGTGGAGAGCCTGGGATATTCGCATCCTGATCCGGACGAGCTGATCGCGATGCGCATTCACAACGTGACGCCGGAATACATCGCCGACATGAAGGCACGCGGGATTCATGACCTTAGCATTGATCAGTTGGTCAGCATGAGGATTCACGGGATCGACTAGCCCGGGGAAGGAAAAATCTTGCACCGTAAGCCGCTCTTTCATTGAGCGGCTTTTGTTTTGTGTGCTTCTGGTTGCGGTTCTCGGGAATGTCGTATGGGATGTGAAAATCAAAATCCCCACCCTCTCGCGAAATGCGCGAGAAGGGTGGGCGCCCGCTTCTTTGGCGTGTAAGAGTTAGTGGGTGAACGAGAAGTTCAGGCCGGTGGTGAGGATCAGATCGTTGTTTTTTGCGCCGTTCGGGGGGTTGGAGACGTAGATGTCGCCGAACTGGTTTTGCCAGCCGAACCACTTGCTGATTTTGGTGACGGTGCCGAGATTGGCGATTCCGCGGTACTGGCCGGTCTGCTGCAAGTTCGGATACATGTAGAAATTCTGTGTGACCACGGTGCTCTTGCCCAGCTTGTGATTCAGTTCCTCGCCCAGGGTGAGCGCGGCGAATCGGTGGGTTACGCCGTAGGAGACAATTCCCGCCACCAGGCCGTTGGAATAGGTCTCATGGGTGTAGTTGATTCCGCCCAGGAAGTTCAGCGTGGTGGTGTCGGACTTGATGGCGTGAAATCCGAATCCTCCGGTGTAAACGGCGCGCAGATCGAGGAACTGCAGCGCGTTGCTCATATAGTCGGCTGCGCCGAAAGCGAAGAGGCGGGGATTCACGTTGCGGTCATAGCGGAGTCCGCCGGTCTCGAGATTGGCGACGGTGCTGGGAGTGGCCAGGTTGTTGGTGGTGTCGATGGAACTGGCGTAGAGAGTGATCTTGTCGTTGAGAGTGGAGTGAACGGCGTTGAAGGCCAAGGCGAGGTTTTCGGTTTCGCTGTTGCCGCGGGCAACGGAGAATCCGACGTTCGCTCCCCCCACCCAGCCTTTGCGCAGTCCGGGATGCAGCGACTTGTCGTAGGCCGCTTGCTCGGCGTCGTCACGGATGAGGGTGACGTCGTCTTTGGGGGCTTCGACGGTGCCGGAGGTTTTGGTGGCGATCTCGATCTTGCCGTCACTGGTGGTGACCGGGCCGACGGCAGTCTTGCCGCCCTTCAAGCTGACGTGCAGCTCCTGATCAGTCTTGATTTCTTGAATGGCGGCAAACTTGATCGTGATGTCTCCCGCGGCGTCGGTGTGGAGGACTAGAGTTTTGCCGTCGGACTTGACCACGGTTCCAGTCAGGCGATCGCCGTTTTTCAGGGTGACCTGGTCTGCAAATAGAGCAGAGGAAGTTGCAATCAGCGCGATTAGGGTTAGGAGCGAGGACTTGCGCAACACGACCTACCTCCAGATTTGAGAGTTTCTTGGAATTGTAGAGCAAACAGGAGACCGGCATTACCCGTGAAACTGGGGAACCGAATATTCGGGACGAAGCGGCGGGGCGGTAACCCGGGGACTGAAACAGAACTGTACAACTGGAAAACGATTGAACCACAGAGGATCACGCCCGCGGGTTCAGCCGCGGGCCAGGTTAGCTCTTGGTTTCAGGCTTCTTGTTCGGATCGGTCGATGCCTGCGCTGGCGGCTGTTCCTTCATGCCGTCCTTAAAGCTGCGAATGCCCTCGGCCAGGCCTTTTCCGAGCTCCGGCAGTTTCTTGGGGCCGAACAACAGCAGAGCAATGACCGCTACGGCGATCCAGTGCCAAATAGAGAACTCTCCCACAAGTACCTCCGCGGAACTTAACTATCCCGGTGCCAAGTTTGAGGATAAGGGAGTGATAGGCGGAAGTCAAACATGGAGGGGGGCTTCGGTAGTGGCGTTCCCGCCCAGGGCGAGACGCCACGCGACAGCCGGCGGGACGCCGCCGTTACCAGTGCTCGGGCATTCGCGCCAGTTACCTCCGTGACCTTACCTGCCGGAAGGGTACGGGCTATGTTGCTGATAGGAATTTCTGCGGGTGGACGAGTGCCAATGCCGCCGGCAGCAAGCCAATTCGATCCATTCAACGCTTGGGGAGTCCGGTGAAAGTCAAGGTCCTTCTATCATTGCTATGCCTGGTGATCCTGGGTATGGTTTCTGCTGCGCAATCGGCCGACGGTCAATCTATTGAAGTTCTGGCCATTGAAGACTCGGTCAATCACATTGCGCCCGCGGCGCTGTCCGGCCGGCCCGAGCCGGTCAATACCACGCAGCTTGCCGCCTGGCTGATCGGGGCAGTTCCCAGCAGCCAGCTTGTCCGGCTCGTGGCGCGGCGCGGGCTGGCGAACCTGCCGACTCGGAACGAGCTTCGCCAAATGGAAGCCGTTGGAGCCGGAAAAGATCTGATGAAGTTGCTCAGCTCAGGCAATGGTGCGCAGTCGGCCCATGTGGGCGCGCCGGTTCCGGACGGTCTGGTAAAGGCCGCGGGTGAGGCCCGGGAGCAGCACTTCCACGAAGCCGAGGGCGTGCTTCGCGAGGTGGTGACGGCGGACGCGGGGAATTCCGCGCTGCACTTTGCCCTGGGCGTGATCTACCGCCAGCAGGAGAAGTGGGACGAGGCTTACGACGAACTCACGCAGGCCACCCAGCTCATGCCCGAGTTGCCGGAGAATCACAGCGCGCTGTCGTACCTTTTCTATCGCATGGACGACGGGCCGAACGCGATTGCAGAGGCGCGGACCGCCCTGAGCATCGATCCCAAGAACGCGGAAGCGTATCAATTCATGGGGCTGGCGCAGTACTCGAGCGGCCAGTACAGGGCCGCGGTGCATGCTTATGGCGAGTCTCTGGCTCTCGATCCTGGCAATGCGGACACGTTTTACGACATGGGAATTGCGCTGCACGCGGATGGAAATCTGCCGAGTGCGATCCTGGCCTATGAGCAGGCCATTCGTCTGCGGGCGGACTTCTGGGAGGCCCATGCCAACCTGGGACTGATCTTGCATGAAGAGGGAAATCTGGCGCAGGCAGTAGCGGAATATCGCGAGGCCAAGAAGATCGCTCCCGGAGAAGCCTCGATTCGCAATAACCTCGGCAATACATATTGCGATCAGGGAAAGTTCGACTCGGCGATTGAAGAGTTGAATGTGCTGTACCGGGAGCATCCGGAGTGGCAGCAGGGGCACGCTTGCCTGGCCAGCGCGTACATGGCGAAGAAGAACTATGACGCAGCGGTGGGCGAGTTGCAATTAGCGGTCCAGGCGAATCCTACCGGGTCGACGGAGCACAGAATTCTTGGGCAGGCTTTGCTGCTCAACAACAAGCCGGAAGAGGCGTTGCGCGAACTCCGGCTCGCGGTGTCGCTTAATCCTGATTCCGAGATTGCGCATCACCTACTCGGGACGGCGCTATTTCAGCAGCAGCAAGTGCATGCGGCGGAGAAGGAATTCCGCGAGGCGCTGCGGCTGAATGCTTCGGCGGACAATCATTATTCGCTAGCGGCCTGCCTGATGAGCCTGGACCGGTATGACGAAGCGCTGTCGGAGTTGGAGACGGCCACGCGGCTGGATCCGGAGCGGCAACTGTACCAGACGCGTCGGGAAGAACTGCTGAAGCTGATGAAGGAACCGAAAGCTCGCTAACAGCAGGGTGGCCGCGGGCGCGAACTGAGGCGGGGTTGACCGCTTGGCCAATACCCGCCGGTGTACTACGGTGCGTAGGCGAAGCTGCGCGCGGCCCATACACTGGAAGCGAGCTCGAAAACCCCATCGGGCTGCGCAAATCACAACGACAGGGGAGACCTCGGAATGGCGACGAATGCAACCCGAACTCAGCAGGCAACCGTCAACGCCGTGGTGCAGGCGGCTTTGGGGAAGGCAACGGGCGCGCAGCGCGCGGAGGGCGCGTCTCCATCCGGATCCGGATCGTCCTCGGCCGGAGCGGCGACCGAAACGCCGCGCCGGGTTTCGGGATACGGGTTGCCGTGCGCGAAATGCCATCTTTACTATCCTGCCGATCTGAATGTTTGCCCGACCTGCAAACACAATCAGCGGGTCTCGCCAGTCGCGCCAAAAGTTACGACCGGAGTTTCGCAGGCTGCGATTGACCCGATTCCGGATACGGAGGTCGTCGAGCAAGAGCGCGAGGAATTTCTGCGGCAATTCAAATCGCAGCTGATGGAGGCGCATGCCGGAGTAGTGAACACGCCGGAAGCGGTATGCAAGTTTGGCGAGCACCATTCCGGAGAGGTGGCCAACGCGGAAATCTGCCAGGGCTGCTATGAGCGGCTGCAGGAGCGGCTGGATGTGTTCGAGGCGGCGCTACACCTCGAATTGAAAGAGGCGGCGCAGATTATTTATGACGCGGTCTGGGCGGACCCTTCCGATCCCAGCAAGACGTATCAGAATGCGGCGGCCGCGTTGCTGGCCGAGTTGCGGAAGCGCGCGGGGATGACGACCGTGCTGGGACCGTTTCAGCCGTTGGAGCACTAGGGACCCGTTGCGCCGGTGTCTAGCCTTCGCAAGCGCGGGCGAGACGCCCCCGCGACAGCCGGCGGGACGCCGGCGCTACTTTTGCGGCGCTTCTTGTTACTCTGCTTTAATTCCTACCCACTTTTTACCCGCATACAACTTGTAGCCGGCGCCGTCTTCTACTAATTTCAGCGGGACGGCGTGTTGCAGCGTTGAATCAGTTTGCGAGGCGGCGCTGAGCGCGTCGTTATTGGCCACGTCCATTACGACAAATTTACCGTCGGCGGTGAAGCCGAATCCGTATTGGCCGGGAGCTAGGTCGGATCCGCCGATGTTGAGTTTGGTTTCGGTGATGAGCATGCCCTGGTATTTTTGCTGGATCGCCGTCGAATAACCGGACGCATCGACCAGCGCGGCCAGCATCATCTTGCCGTCCGCGAGTTGCAGGCCCACGGCGTTGCGCAGTTGCACGGCGGCCTTCTGGCCGCGGAAGAAATATTCGGCTGGCGTTGCTTTCTTGACTTCGTCGCTGCTGAGAATGTGCTTCGAAGCCTGTTGTGCGGACGCCATTGTGGTCAGGGCGAGAGCGCCTAGGATTGCGGTGCGTAGGATGTTCATGATGGTTGATCCTCGAGTGGAGAGAAAATTGCTTCGAGGAAACTGTAATTGTTCCGCAGGTCGCGCGCAAATTGGATTGTGACCGCAGCGGTCGAAACCGTGTCCCTTGAAAGCGGACGATTTTGCTTTGGGCGCAAGATTCGGATAGTCCGCTTCGGCTCCTTCGCCGTACTCTTTCCTTGCCATGACAACCAATGCCATACTCACTGCGGAAAGTTTATCGGCGATGTCTGTTCGTCAACCCAAACCGGCGACTCAGCCAGCGCGCCAGGGCGATCCTCCCTGGGATGTTCCGACCGGGGATGACCCGCGCTGGAAGGCGGTGCTCGCTCGCGATGCCGCGCACGATGGAGAATTCGTGTTTGCCGTTTCGAGCACGGGCGTGTACTGCCGGCCATCGTGTGCGGCGCGGCGGCCGCGAAGGGAGAACGTTCATTTCTTTTTGTTGCCGGATCTGGCCGAACAGGCAGGATATCGGGCGTGCCTGCGGTGCCGTCCGAAGTCGTCCCACGGAAATACGGAGGCGGACGCGGTGAAGTCGATTTGCCGGTTCATTGAGCAGCATCTGGATGAGCCGCTGACGCTGGATCGGCTGGGGAAAGAATTTCACCAGAGCCCGTTTCATCTTCAGCGGCGTTTCAAGGCGGTGCTGGGCATCACTCCGCGGGCTTACGCTGACTCTTGCCGGTTGCGGCTGCTCAAGCGGAATCTGCAAGCGGGGGATTCGGTGACGCGTGCGATGTATGAAGCGGGATATGGCTCCAGCAGCCGGCTGTATGAAAAGACGGCGTCGCAGCTAGGCATGACGCCGGATAAGTATCGCCGGGGTGCGATTGCCGCGACGATTCGCTACACCTGCGCCGACTCGCCGCTGGGGCGAATGCTGATTGCGGCCACCGAGCGCGGCATATGCTCGATTCAGTTTGCGCGGACGGATGGGGAATTGATTGAAGGACTGAAGCGCGAATTTCCATTTGCGGGGCGCAAAATGGATGAAGGTGGTTTGAAAGCCTGGGCGGACGCGCTGCTGCGGCACATGCGGGGGAAGGATCAGGATTCGGATTCGAAATTGCCGCTCGATATTCGGGCGACGGCTTTTCAGCGGCGGGTGTGGACGTATCTGCAGTCGATTCCGTTTGGGGCGACGCGTTCCTACAGCGAGGTGGCGAAGGGAATTGGACGGCCGCGCGCGGTTCGGGCGGTGGCGCGGGCCTGCGCTACGAATCCCGTGGCGGTGGCGATCCCGTGCCATCGCGTGGTTCGGCAGGACGGCAGCATGGGCGGCTACCGCTGGGGAATCGAGCGGAAGAAGGCTTTGTTGGAGTTGGAGCAGTCGTAGAGACGCAGTGTGCTACGTCTCTCTCGCATCATCCCGGGCGCCGCAGGCTGAGATGTTGCGAGGAACGCCTCTGCGTTGAGAAGTAGGTACACCTGACAGAACTTGTTTGACTCGCGATTTCGCCAGCGGTTAAATAGGGGCGGCGAGAAAGTGGTTCGACACTCCTTAGGAGGCGAAATCATGCGGGCGTACACGGCGGTTTTGGCGGCGATGCTGGTGTCCAGCGTTCTGATGGTGGGATGCGGTGGTGGGAGTGGGACCACGACGGGTGGCGGGGGAAATCAGACGGCTGCGCCGACTGTCTCCTCGAACACGCAAAGTAGTAGTGGTGTGCAGGGTGGCGCTGCGATCGTGAGCCTGGCCTCGACAACTGCAGGCGCGACCATCTACTACACGGTCGATGGCAGCACGCCCACTATATCTTCTCCGCAGTACCTGGCTCCGTTTCTGGTGGCGTCGAACCTTACGCTCAACGCGATCGCCGTAGCCGGAGGATCAACCAGTACGGTGACGAGCCAAAGCTTCCCGAGTATTGCTTCCGGCACCCTGGTGTGGAGCGACGAGTTCTCCAACACCACTGGCTCTCCGGCGCAGCCCAATCCCGCGATCTGGACTTACGATACGGGCGGCGGCGGCTTTGGCAACAACGAACTCGAGAATTACTGCGGCTGGGGATCGAACACCTCACCGTGCAGCACGGCGAGTCCGAGTGAATATGTCGGGACGGACGGATATCTCCATATCGAAGCGCAACAGCCGACGACCGGCGTATATACGTCGGCGCGATTGAAGACGCAGGGCCTGTTCAGCTTTCAGTATGGCCGGATTGAGTTTCGCACGCAGGTACCGGAGGCGCAGGGATTTTGGCCCGCGAACTGGCTGCTGGGCAATAACATCACCACTGTCAACTGGCCGGCCTGCGGCGAACAGGACGTGGTGGAACGCGTCAATGCGGCGCTGACGCCGGATTGGAATGAAGGCTCGATTCACGGCACGGGTTTCACCGGCGGCACGGGTCTCGGAACAACATATTACTTTCCGAGTGGTCAGACGGCTGGGGAGTTTCAAGTCTACGGCATGATCTGGTCGCCCGGCAGTGTGGCCTACTACGTCGGAGATTACACCAATCCCGCCAACATATACGCCACGTACACGACCTCGAGCTTGAACGGGCTCAGTGGCGCGGTCTGGCCGTTCGATGCCGGGCAGGCCAATTTCATTATTCTGAACCTGGCGATTGGCGGGGATTATCCGGGACCGCCAGATAGTTCGACGCCGTTTCCGTCGGAGATGCTGGTAGATTACGTGCGGATTTATACGAACTAGCAGTCGCCGCCAGACGAAATGGACTCGGCACCTGAGGCGCTTGACACGCGGTTTCCAGCCTCTTACGCTTGAGCCATGGATGTGATACCTCTCAAGCCAGAACGCAAGGCACAACTGGAGGAGTACGCGCAGCGGCACGGCCAGGACCCTGCCATCGCGCTCGATGAGGCTCTGGCTGCCTATTTAGAATGGGAGCGCCAGGATTTCGAGGAAGCTGTGGAAGGTATCCGCCGGGGTCATCAAGACGTGAAAGCCGGGCGCACCCGGCCAGCGGCTGACTTCCTTTCCGAGATGCACCGGAAGTATGGCATTTCGCGTTGAAACGTCGGCGCAGGCCGAGAGCGACGCAAATTCAATTCTTGAATGGCTGTTGTCCAAGCATGCCGGCGAGACCGGCATTCGCTGGTTTCTAGCGTTGGACGATGCCATCGCGACTCTTGCCGCATTTCCTGAGCGTTGTCCGCTTGCTCCAGAGACCGGACGTTTTCCTTTTGAAGTGCGGCAACTCCTCTACGGCCGCAAGCCGCACGTATCGGATACTCTTCACCATCGAGGGCGAGGTGGTGAAGATCCTTCACATTAGACACGGACGACGCAAACCTGTGTCTGAGCGTTAGAGTCCGCCTGGCCTTGCCCACGCCGAGAGAAGCAGGTCCTTCCACTGCGCTTCCCATTCCTATCAGGAATGGGAAGCTTCGGTCGGGATGACAAATTTAAATTGATACTACTTCATGGACGCATTAACTGGCGGGCCGTTTGCCGGCTACCAGCGTCCAGTTCACGAAGGCCAGCGCGACAGTCGCGGCTACGATCAGAGACTGGCTGCGGTCGACCTGCGTCAGCAGCGCGGCGCAGATCATTACGGCGAGTGCGGCGAAGAAGCTTCCGGCGGGCAGGCGGAAGCGGGCGCCTTCCGGGTGTTTGCCGCGGAGAACGGGCAGCGCGGCGCAGCACACGGCGTAATAGAGCAGGCGCGCGACGGCGGAGAGGGTTACGTTCCATTTGAATTCGCCGGTCAGTGCGAAACCCCAGACCAGCGCCGCGAAAACCAGAATCGAAACGTAGGGCGTGTGAAAGCGGGGATGAATCGCGGCGAAGACCTTGGGGAAATCTCCCTGCTCGGCCAGCGCGAAGGTGACCCGGGGCATGGCGAGAATTTTTGCGCTGAGATATCCGTAGAAAGAAATCAGCGCGCCCACGGCGACGAGGCCAGCGCCGAAGGAACCCACCGCGATCCGGGCCACGTCGGCCAGAGGGCGGTCGCTGTGCGCTGCGTCGGGGAGAACTCCGACCACGACCCATTGGATGAGGGCATAGGTCGCGGTGCAGACTACGAGGGCGATGAAGAGCGCGAAGGGAGCGTCGCGGCGAGGATCCTTGGCTTCGCTCATGGGGGCGAGCGCGGTCTCGAATCCTCCGTAGGCGAAGACGAGCAGCAACACAGCCTTTAGCCACTGGCTGGTCGTGACGGCTGCGGGCGCGGCGGAAGAGATTCCGGTGGGATGCGCGTGCAGCACGAATAATCCCATGACGATGACGGCGAACAGCGGCAGCAGTTTCGCCGCGGTGAAGAAGTTGCTGACCTGCGTGCCGGCGCGCACACCGCGCACATTAACCAACGCCAGCATGCCGACGAGAAGCGTGAGGATGAACGCGCGCGGCAGCGGATCGCGGGCGTGCGGCCAGAACTCGCCCAGATAAATCACAAACAGATTGGCATTGGCCGCGGGGGCGGCCACTTGTCCGAGGAAGAGCATCCATGCCATTTGAATGCCCATGGCGCGACCGAAAGCGGCGCGAGCGTAGAGATAGGGGCCACCGGCTTGTTGGAAGCGCGAGGCGACCTCGGCGAAGCAGCCGAAGATTACGGCCATGCCCACGCCGGCCAGGAGGACGGCGAGCGGGCTGCGATTTCCAAGATAGCCGGCGACGGTGGAGGGAAGTCCGAAGACACCGCTCCCGATGATGGAGTTGATGACCAGCGCCGTGAGGCTCCAACGGCCGATGGCGCGGAGGAGTTGGTGAGCGGTGTTAGTGGGTCGTGTCTCTGGCACGGCGTGGTTTTATCACAAGTGCTGACAGTTGTGGCGCACAGCGCTCGGCGTAGCCTTCTCTGGACGGACGAATGCGTCCGACCCGACATGAGCCGGGATGTGACTTTGGACGGGGAGCGAGTGCACTAATGGGCGCGGTGGAAACGTTTCGACTTGGGACGGACGGCGGCGACCGTGGGTGAAATACGCTTTGTTCAGTGCGTGGAAAGGCCTGCCAGTGGCGGGGTTTGGCTGCGGTGACCTTTGCCGATCCAAAGTAATGTCGAGAATTACGAAAGGCGCATGCCCGTGGGACATCTATTCGTTGTGCGGAGCGGATGAGATGGTGGGTGAGCAAACCGAATGGCCATACACGACATGGACGACCTTCATCTCCGCATCGCGCGCGTCACCGAGGATCTGCGAACGATCCAGCAGGAACTGAACTGCGCCGCCATGCAGGCCCCGAGCGATCCGGAACTGATGGAATCGCTGAACTCGCTGGCCGAGACGGAGCCGATCGACACACTGCGTTCCGCGCTCGACCAGATGCGCCATTTCCTGTGGTTCTATTCGCAGGTGATGAGCAACGAACCCGAACTTGGCGACAAATTGCGCCAGGCCAGCGCCGCGAAAACCGCGAGTGACGAGAAGCCAAAGACGAAGACTGGAAGCTCTTTCCTGGATCAGCTATCGCGTTCCGATGAGGCCATGCTATTGCATCATCTGGCGGATGCCCGACGCCGCAAGCCCAACTAGATTCGTAGGGATGTAACTAGTTACGTCTCTCTAGCCCGATTGATCGCAGTGCTGAAAGCGCTGCGCCACCCCAAGGCGAATCAGCCATCGATAACGACCGTCCTAGAGTCCGCGTCCTCGAACGATTGTTTTTAGTACTTCGCCGCTCGGAGTCAGCACGGTGAAAGTAGCGTCGGCGCCCTTGGCGAGCGTTCCGTGATGCGCTGCCAAACCCACGGCGCGCGCGGGATTGAGGGTTGCGGCCTGCACCGCATCACGCAGAGTCCACTCGGAAAATTTCGTCACGTTGCGCACCGCGCGATCCATGGTGAGAACGCTTCCGGCCAGGCTGCCGCCCGAGGTGCAGGTACCGTCTTTCACATCGACCTCGATCGGGCCCAACTGGTAACGCCCGTCCGGCATGCCGGTGGCGGAGATTGCGTCGGTGATGAGCACGGCGCGCTCGCGTCCTTTCGCCCGCAGGAAAAGTTTCACCACGACTGGGTCCAGGTGAATTCCGTCGACAATAATGTCGGCCGTCAACTGGTCATTGCTGAGCACTTCGCCGATGATGCCGGGGTTGCGATGGTCGAGCGGGCGCATGGCGTTGAAGGTATGGGTGGCGTGGCGCGCTCCGGCCTTGACAGCGTCCTGGGCGATGGGCATTTCAGCGTCGGAGTGGCCGATGCTCACGCAGATGTTGCGGTGCGCGGCCTCGGCAATGACTTCCAGGGCACCGGGGATTTCCGGCGCGATGGTGAGCATGCGCACATGGCCGCGTGCTGCCTGCCAAAGCCGATCGAAAACTTCGATGGTGGGCGCAACCAGATTTTCCGGGGGATGCACGCCGCGGCGCTTGTGGCTGAGAAACGGTCC
>DATHQJ010000005.1:0-4586 GCA_035482825.1 Binatus sp. (SeqCode)
AAGCCGACGCCACTGCATTCCACCGCGGAGCGGATTGTCTGCTCGTGGGTCAAGAATGAATGAGGCTAAGTTCAGTGAATGGCTTAGATTACGCTTATGTTAAGAAAACTGGCTGTGGTAAAACAGCCACAGTCCGTAGCGCGACAGGCTGATCAAGCAGCCGTAGGCCTTGCGACAAAAACTCGATAACCATATGCAGCACAATAAGTTACGATTCACTAAGGCGGGACCCTTCCGTCTCCCAGCGCGACCCGGGCTGCACCGCGAGCGAACCAGTTGGATAATATGCGGGACGCCGAGAATTGCGGCGGTGGCTCTTTAATCCGTGTGCGGGGTCGCGCTAGCGAGCGCGAGAATCGTTCCGCCAAACAGCAGCGTATCGAAAAAGTAGTTGAGCCCCTCAACTTTGACAGCGGTGCTCGGGTCGGCCAGCGACGCGATCAGGATCGGCCCGTAAACGAGCACGACCAGCAGCACAATCCAGGTTCCGAGATACGTAGCCGCCATCCGCGTCTTCACGTTCAGCAGAATGCCTGCCCCGGCGACCACAAGAATTGCGCCCGTCAGATAGCCGATGAGGTGACGCAAAGGAATCCACTCGGACATCAATTTTTCGAGCGGGACGCCGGGCATTCCCAGCGGGTGCAGAAAAGTCTCCGCGCCATAAAATACGCAGGCCATCCCGACCAACACGCGGCCCACGGTGATGAGCGCGCTTGCAGCTTGCCCGCGGCCGGGCCCGCCGCTTTTCTCGCGCATAGCCGTAGCCGCGAGCAGCCAGCCTCCGCCCCCGAATGCCAGTTCGCGGAGGAGCAGCGTCCATCCAAACCGGTTGCCGCGGTTGGCGAGAGCACCCGGGATGTCCATCATCGCTACAAAAAGAAACATCATGATCCCGAACAGCAGGCCGGACCAGCGCACCTGAACTTTTGTGGCGATGCTCAACGACGCAGCCAGCAACGCAAACCCGACGAAATATGCCCAGAACAAATGCCACGGAACAAACGAAGGCACGCCTTGCGCGATGCCGTTAGCGGCCGAGAGATGCTCGGCGCCGAAGACCGCCAAGGGCAGCGCGAAACACAAATTGCTCAACACGACGACCTTGTCGAGCCCGCGGGCCTGCGCGATATCGGTCTTCGCAGCCCACAGCGCAATCAGAAAAAGCAGAATGGCTGCGCCGGACATGGAGACCGCTGTGCGGGAGAACTCGAAAAACGCGAGAAGAGTCGTTGAGTGCATGTGGATGTCACGCGTGGATCGCGCGGCAAATTGTACTACTTGAAGAGCAGGCGAGAATATTTGTTTGCCAGGGCCCGGCAGCTTTCTAACATAGCAATTAGTCTGGGCCGTTGAAGAGTTTCTCTCTAGCTCTTCCCGCCTTGCTTCTTTTCCACCCTCGCCCACGCGTCCTTCAGCGCGACGGTCCGGTTGAACACCGGCCTCCCCGGTTTTGAGTCGGGATCGACGCTGAAATATCCCAGGCGTTCGAATTGATAGCGCGTGCCGGCCACGGCGTTCGCCAGTGAGGGCTCGACCTTGGCGTCGGCGATGATCTCCAGCGAATTCGGATTGAGATTGTCGAGCACATCCTGCCCCTCTTCGACGTCGTTGGGATTTTCCTTGAGGAACAAATTCTCGTAGATGCGTACTTCGGCGTCGACCGCGTGCGCAGCCGAAACCCAGTGGATGGTCGCCTTCACCTTCCGCCCGTCGGGAGAGTTCCCGCCCTTGCTCGCCGGATCGTAGCTGCAGTGCACTTCGACGACATCGCCTTTTTCGTCCTTCACGACGTTCGTACAGGTGACGAAGTAGCCGTAGCGCAGGCGCACCTCGCGCCCCGGCGTGAGGCGGAAATATTTCGGCGGCGGAACTTCGCGGAAGTCATCCTGCTCGATATAAAGCACACGCGAGAACGGGACTTTGCGCGAGCCGGCGCTCTCGTCTTCCGGATTGTTGACCGCGTCCATTTCTTCGGCCTGGCCCTCAGGATAGTTGTCGATCACGACTTTCAGCGGACGCAGCACAGCCATCACCCGCGGCGCGCGCTTGTTCAAGTCCTCGCGGACAAAGTGTTCGAGCATAGCGAGTTCGATTGAGCCCGTCGTCTTCGAGACTCCAATCGACGCAACAAAATTGCGGATCGCCTCCGGCGTATAGCCCCGGCGCCGCAGGCCGCTCAGCGTCGGCATGCGGGGATCGTCCCAGCCGCGCACCCGGCCCTCCTGCACCAGTTGCAGCAACTTTCGCTTGCTGAGCAGCGTGTGGGTCAGGTTGAGCCGGTCGAACTCGATCTGCTGCGAGGGAAAAATTCCCAGCTGCTGGATAAACCAGTTGTAGAGCGGGCGATGGTCTTCAAACTCCAGCGTGCACATGGAGTGTGTGACTCTTTCGAGCGAGTCCGACTGCCCGTGCGCGTAGTCGTACATCGGATAAATGCACCACTTGTTGCCGGTGCGGTGATGCTCGGCGTGCAGGATGCGGTACATCACGGGATCGCGCATGTTCAAATTCGGCGAGGCCATGTCGATCTTGGCGCGCAGCACGCGTGAGCCGTCGGGAAATTCCTTGGCCTTCATGCGCTCGAACAGGTTCAGATTCTCTTCCACCGAACGGTTGCGATACGGGCTGTCCTTCCCCGGCTCGGTGAGTGTACCGCGGTGCTTGCGAATTTCTTCCGCCGAGAGATCGTCGACGTAGGCCTTGCCATCCTGAATCAGCTTCACCGCCCAGGCGTAGAGCTGGTCGAAATAATCCGACGCATAGAAGAGTCCGTCCCAGTGACAGCCGAGCCATTTCACATCGGCCATGATCGAGTCGACGTACTCGGTTTCTTCTTTCGCAGGATTGGTGTCGTCGAAACGCAGATTCGTATGCCCGCCAAACTCGTCGGCCAGGCCGAAGTCGAGACAGATCGCCTTGGCGTGGCCGATGTGGAGATATCCGTTGGGTTCGGGAGGAAATCGCGTCTGCACCCGGCCGGCGTACTTATTAGTCTTCAGGTCGTCGAGAATAATGTCGCGAATAAAGTTGGACGGGCGAGACTCCGGCGCGGCGTGTTCGCCGTTCTCGGCCGCGCTAGACGGCGTTTTCATAGTCTCTGATCTTATCGCAAGAAAACGCTGCCGCGCTGAGGGTGAAGCGATGGCCTTTTTTACCGCAATCCTAAGGTCGCGATCCGCGGCGGGGCAGACATCCGCTTCCGCAGATAGCGCAGAAACGCCCAGACCTGGACGATCGCGGCAATGCACACTCCCAGCCACGTAAAAGCAACGCTGGCGAGAATGGACACATTCACAATCGCCACCAGCTTGAAGTATTTTGGCGAATCCCGCACCGCATCCTGTAACACCACGAACGGGTAGGCGCTGGGCGACCTGGTAAGCGCTTGGATCATGGAATGCAGCACGATCAGCAGAAGTGTAGAGTTCACTAGCTCGCTCAAAGGGGGAAACCATGTCCACTGCGGCCGCGCCAGAGTGATGCCTGATCGCAGCAGCCCGGCGGTGCTGAGCAAAACAAACGGCAGGTAGAAATTGTGCAGCATCGGACCGGCCTTCAAAAACGCCGCCGCCGGACCGAGGATCAGAAAAGGATAGTGCGGCAGAAGCAGCAGCCAGACCAGACCGAAGCATCCAAACCCGAATTCGCTGACCGTTTTCAGCCGGGATGGTTTGCGGTCCTGCTTCCGCACCGGAGGCAGTTTGAGCGGGTCCCATTTAATTTCTGTTCCCAGGTGCGCGCTGGTGCGCTCAATAATGGCAAAGACGAGAGTGATGATGCCGGCCGCGATGAATAAGCCGGACCACAAGTCGCCGAAAGTCTTGAGGATGGCCATGGGCCAGTTCCCTCCGCCATCGACCAGGTTCGCGGGCCCGACAATGAAGATGAACACGGGAACCAGAATCCACAGCAGCACCATCTTCAAAACAAATTCGTAGATCGGGAACAGCGCAGGCCCGATCAGGTGCCGTTGCGGCCCCAGGCGCCCAGCCACCATCATCGGACTGCCGCAGCGCCGCAGGATCGCCGCCATCTCCGGCCGTTCGAGGGCGCGGCCGAGTTCCTCTTCTTTGTCTTCGAACTGCGACCGCAGATCTTCCCCGAGTTCAGCGATCAGATCGTCTTGCCGGTGCGTCCTGGGCAGCCAGAAGCGCACCGCCTGCAGGTAGCGCTCGATCAGTTCCGTTGCGTTTCTGGTGGACGAGTCAGGGCTGGATGTATTCATAACGATGCCTCTTGAAGAATTTTGTTCAGCGACGCATTGATGCTTTCCCACTCCTCGAGCAATTGCTTGAGGATCACTTCCCCCGCTGGCGACAGCCGGTAAAAGCGCTTATTGCGCTTGTCCTCTTCCCGCCACTGGCTCACCAGCAAGCCTTGGGTCTCCAGTCGACGCAGCAGGGGATAAAGCGTCCCTTCATCAATCGCCAGCCCGTCATCGGCCAGAGCCTTCCGCAGCGTATAGCCATACTGCTCAGCCCGAAGCTGCGCCAGAACGGCGACAATCAGACACCCCCGCCGCAGCTCCAGCTTCAGGTTCTCCAGCAATTCCGAATTGTCAGTACCATTCGCCATATAGTATG
>DATHQJ010000006.1:0-4401 GCA_035482825.1 Binatus sp. (SeqCode)
CCGCCGCTACTGAGAGCGTGTAGCTGACGCAATCTGTGTTCGCGGGACAACTCGCAGCCGCTGCCGTCGTCAGGCTTACCGTGACCGCCGACTGGGCCGCCAGAGGAATCGTGACCAGAACGGTCGCTCCGCTTTCTGTGAACGGCTGCAGGGTGGAGAGGGAAACGTCGGCAGCCGTCCCGGCACTGCCCGTGCTGGTGGTGATCTGTCCGGTAATCGACGCGGCGGCCGTGTTGGCTCCCGGTTGCGCCACGAGGGGCACGGTCCCCAACGCGTTGCCGGGTTGCACTCCGGTGATCACCGTGCTTCCGTAAGCGACCTGCGTTCCACTGACCGCGACGACGACCACGTCATAGGTGCCTGCGGCGACCGGGCAGAAAACAAACGACCCGCTCGCGTCCGCAACCGTTTCCATGATCACGCGATCGACGCCGGAACTGTCCTTCTGCTCCAGAGCCACCACTGTATTACCGCCGACGATGGGCTGTCCGCTCACGATGTCCACGATCTTTCCGTTAATCGAGGATGAAGTCAGGCTTACTTCGCCGGCGTGCAGCACCGGCTTGAGCCGGAATTGCCCGTTGCCTTCGGTCACAATCGAAGCACAGGCGTCGAAGTCGATATCCAGATCTTTGGTTTCTCCCGCGGCGATCACGAATTGCCCTCCCGCAATTTGGCCGGGCGGAATCTTCAGTCCGGTTTTCGACTCGCTGGAGAGTAGCAGGGCTTGCGGCGTAGTCGGGGCGCTGGTGAGCACGACGCAGTTCGCACTGCTCCCGCACTGATTGCCTTGGATCGTGGTTCCATCGCTCGCCAGGATGACGCGAATCTGCTGATAGCTGCCGGGTTGAAGTGCCATCGCCGCGCCCAGCGTTGCCAGGAAGCACTGGCTGTTGGCCTGCCCGAGCATATCCACCTGTTGCGGGCTCTGCTGCAGGTTCGGGGTGAGATCGATCCAGCCGGCGTCGCTGTCTCCGGCGCTGGCGCTGGCATTGATCTGTACGTCGGTAATGGTCAGGAAGATATGGCTGAACGGTCCCTGCGGTGCCGAGCAAGTGGTCGGATCGCTGACCACGACGCTGACCATCGCGGGTGCGCTGGAGTTGGAGTTTCCGCTGCTGCAACCAGATTGGAATAGGGCGACGGTAAAGACAATAACTAGGGCACAAAATAGGGTGCTTTTAGACATCACAGAACCTCGCACGACCGGATCGGAGAATGGGGGAAGAGGGTTCGACTGCAAACCCCACGTGCTCCGAGCAATTTTCATGCCTTAGCTGTAGTAGAGCCCAGATCTTATTGTGCAGCAATGGCTTAGATAAACATACCAAGCGCTCCAAGGCCGCGACACAAGCCGCCGTTCTGCGTAAGTTTTTCACCTGCAGGGGAGCCTTCCTGGCGGGCCGGCCATGAAATTCAATCCGACGACTAATCACCAAAAGCCCAACGGCTCGCGACTCAACCCGCCGTATAATCGCTGTCCATTGTGGAAAAACGTCCCTTGGGAGTTTCCGTCCTTGCGGTCATGGATCTCCTGGCATCCCCCTTTTTCCTGGTCACCGGAATCCAGGGGATCATCTCTGCCATGCGAAACCTGCGCAGCACGCCGCGACTCGCTGGCGGCGGCCTTATGCTGGCAGTCGATTTCTGTGTGCTCGCAGTTGGTGTGGTTTGCGCCGTGACTGCGATGGATCTCTGGCGATTAAGAAAGCGCGGCCGCCGGGTAACCATTTTCTTGATGAGCATGTTCGGCGTTTTTGCCGCCGACGTTGCGCTGCTGGGTTTTGCGGAGACGGGCCGCGCCGCCTTCTTGGGCGGAAGCGCCGGCTTCGTGTTCTGTTGGTGGGCCGTGCTGTATCTCTGCCTGCCGGGAACTCGGCGGAAATTCGAATCCGCTGCCGTTAAGACGGAATACGTAAAGGCAGAATAAGGTAAGGCGGAATGAAATGGATGCGCGAGTGGAGAGTGTTGCTGAAGGAACGTTTTCCGCAGCCCCTGCTGACGGCTGCCTCCCGCTTCCATTACAATCGTGGATTAACCTGCTGGTCTCCAGTCGCGCTGTAGGAGTTGGACTAGCCACTCGCACCCTGGGGTTACAAGCCAACAGCTAAAAGCCAAGAGCTAGAGCCGATTCTGTGACTTCATACTCTCCCAACCCGCTGACGTTCCAGGAACTCATCCTGCGGCTGCAAGCCTTCTGGGCCGGGCGGGGATGTGTCTTGCAGCAGCCCTACGACGTTGAAGTCGGCGCGGGGACCATGGCGCCGGAGACGTTCCTGCGGGTGCTGGGGCCAAAGCCTTACAAAGTTGCGTACGTGCAGCCTTCGCGGCGTCCGGCTGACGGACGCTACGGTGAGAATCCGAATCGTCTCTTCAAGCACATGCAGTTGCAAGTGATCCTGAAGCCGCCGCCAGAAAATGTGCAGGAGTTGTACCTGGAGTCGCTGGCCGCGATCGGCATTGACCTGCGCCAGCACGATATCAAGTTCGAGGAAGATAACTGGGAAGCGCCCACGCTGAGCGCTTGGGGCGTGGGCTGGCAGGTGATGCTCGACGGTCTGGAGATCACGCAGTTCACTTATTTTCAGCAGTGCGGCGGTGTGGATCTGTTTCCGATTTCGGCGGAGCTTACCTACGGCTTGGAACGCATCGGCGCTTTCTTGCAGGATGTGGATTCGATTTACGACATCGTGTGGGCGCGCGATCCCGAGACCGGCAGCCTGGTGAAGTATGGCGACGTGCGCCTGGCCGACGAATTGCAGTTTTCGGTGTACAACTTCGAGATGGCTGACGTGGAGAAGGCTTGGGAGCACTTCGATCTGTTTGAGGCGGAGTGTAAAGGATTGATCGAGAAGTATGATGGCCTGGCCAAAGAAAAAATCGAACAGGACGGCATCGCACGCGAAAAGGTGCGGTTTCCGCTGCTCGGTGCATACGATCTTTGTTTGAAGTGCTCGCACCTGTTCAATATTCTGGATGCGCGCGGAGCGATTTCAGTCACCGAGCGCGTGGGCGTGATCGCGCGTGTGCGGGCGTTGGCCGTGGGGATTGCCAAGGCCTGGGTGGACCAACAGAAAGCAGATGCGCCGTCGAATTCCGAGGAGCCTGAACCCGCGGGCGCGAAGCTGTCGAAGATCGAGAAGCTAGTGCCCGCTTCGATTTGAGTTTAAAAAGTTCTGTCATCCTGAGCGGAGTGGGAATTGCGCGAAGCGCAGTTTCCACGTAGTCGAAGGACCTCGCAATCGCCGGAACTGGAAGAGACGCGGCAGGGAGTTCACCCAGCGCTGACTGCAGCAATCGCGAGAACGCCACTGAGAGGACGGTGGGACCGGATCAAGACGCGGGGTCCTTCGACTCCGCAGAACGATTCGCTTCGCGAATCGTTCTGCTACGCTCAGGATGACAATTCATTTGTGATTAGCGTCACAACGCTGTGACTACATTCTTGCGATAATTAGAAATTCGAGCATGCCAGACTTTCTATTAGAGATCGGATGCGAAGAGATTCCGGCGCGGATGATTGGCGCGGCGACGAAGGATCTGCGCGATCGCGTGGCTGGGCTGTTGAGCCGCGAGCGTTTGTCGGGCGGTGAAGTCACGCATTTTGATTCACCGCGGCGGCTCGCGGTAATGGCTGCCGGCATCGCCGATTCGCAGGCCGACTTGGTCGAGCAGGTCAGCGGACCTTCGGTCAACGTGGCATATAAGGATGGTCAGCCAACGCCAGCGGCGCATGCTTTTGCCAGGAAGGCGGGGATCGACGTCTCGCAACTAGAAAAAATTACGACGCCAAAAGGCGAGTACTTGGCCGCTAAGGTCACGAAAAAAGGCCGCACCGCGAGCGAAATTCTCGCCGAGGGTTTGCCCAAGGAACTCTCCACGATCTACTGGCCCAAGAATATGTACTGGCGCAAGCCCAACGAACGCTTCGTGCGTCCGGTGCGCTGGCTGGTCGCGATGCTGGATGGCGAGACGATTCCACTCGAGTTTGACGGCATTCGGGCAGGGAAGACTTCGCGCGGGCACCGGATTCTGTCGGATGGCGGCGTGACCATCGCGCGAGGCGGAGCGGCGTATGTGGATGCGCTGCGTGCGGCCCAAGTGCTAGGCCGCGCCGAACGCGAGCATCAGATTCGCAAGGCGCTTGACGCCGCGACGAGGACGATTCCCGGCGCACGCTGGCGCGAAGACGCGGCGCTGCTCGATACGGTCGTGAATCTTACGGAATTTCCTTCGGCGATTCTGGGCAGCTTCGATCCGCAGTTTCTGGAGTTGCCGGAAGAAGTGCTGGTCACGGTGATGCGCGACCACCAGAAATATTTCGCGGTCGAAGATGCCGGCGGCAAACTGGCGCCCCACTTTCTGGCGGTGCTGAATACCGACAGCGATCCGCAAGGATTG
>DATHQJ010000007.1:0-6453 GCA_035482825.1 Binatus sp. (SeqCode)
CCGCCAGAAAATGTTGGAAATGCTCGGTGATCGGGATTATCTTCGCCATTGGGTGTAGGTCTCCTTTCGGAAAGGCTTTAGCTTGCGAGGCCAAAGCCAACTTACACCCTCTCGCTTTTACACAATCGAATTTACGTCACCGTTTGAGTTGCTCTCAGTTGATGAAATCAGGCGATTACGCTCAAAACCCCAAGTCGATGGAAAATCTCGCCGCAGCACCCGCGGCCCACTCAATGCCCCGAGTGATACGGATGCCCCTTCAAAATCGTGAACGCCCGGTAAACCTGCTCCAGCAAAACCACGCGCGCCAACTCATGCGCCAGCGTCATCTTCCCCAGTGAGATCGTATGCTGCGCCGCGGCCCGCGCCGCGTCGCTGAACCCATCCGCGCCGCCCACAGCAAACACCAGAGGCAACGGATTCCGATCCTGATAATCCCCCAGAAATCTGGCAAACTGTTCCGAAGAAAACTCCTTGCCTCGCGAATCCATAAGCACCAGCGTAGACTTCGCTCCAGCCTTCGCCGAGGTCCCCGAACTCCGCCCGCACATTTCTAGCAGCGCCGCCTCATCCCGCAGCGAAACGCCTTCCACCTGCACATAGCGAGCAATGCGCTTGAGATACTCGTCGGTCAGGGCCTGAATCGCCGCCTCTTTCGTCTTCCCGATCCACGCAATCTTGAGTTTCATGCGAAGCCCACTTGAATGTAGGGATAGCCGCCCTTTCGACAAGCTCAGGGCAAGCTCTCAGGGCAAGCACTCGCCTGTAGGGTTGTCATCCCGAGCAAACGCGAGGGACCTAGGTTTCTGCCGACGCTGGAATGATTCCTGGAGCAGGCGGAAACCCAGGTCCCTCGCGTTTGCTCGGGATGACAAGCCGGGGGCAGTCCGTCGAGCGCAGCTCGAATTTTCTGGCACAGACCCGACCTACTTCGTCCCCGAAGCCATCACCACCGAAACTCCAAACGCAACTTTATCCCCGACCACAAACTCCCGCGCCGCCGCATGCACCTCGGCATGAATCTCCGGCCACATCTCCGCCGGAACCCGCTCCAGCAGCGGACGAAACGGCACCGCGACCGACTGCGAATACTCCCACAATTCTTCCACGGGCCCCGGCCAAATCCACGGCACAGTTCTGGTCTCTTCCTCAACCGCCTTGAATCCCGCGCTCCGCAAAACCGCCGACAAACTCCCCGGCTCCGCAAAGCGAAACGGATTCGGCCCCTCCGGCTGCAGCAATGGACCACCCACATGCCGCTGCACCACACCCATCATGCTCTGCCAATAAGGCTGCTCGATCGTCCCCCACGCCAGAAAACACGCCCGCGCCCGGTTCCGCAAAACTCGCCGCAGTTCCTGCAACGCCGCACGGGGATCCGGAAAGAACATCACCCCAAACCGCGAAGTCGCGAGATCGAAACTGTCATCGGGAAAAGGTAGGCTCTGCGCGTCCGCCTGCTGCGTCGTGAAATTGGAGAGCCCGCGCGCCCGCGCCCGTTGCGCCGCAATCTCCAGCAACCCAGCGCTCAGGTCAAGCGCCGTAATGTGTCCGTCCCCACCCACACGAGACGCCAGACTGATCGCCGGCTCCCCCGTCCCACTCGCCAAATCGAGCACCCGCATCCCCGCCGCCGGCCGCGCATACTCCACCAGCGCATCAGTCACAGCCTGCCCCATGGCCGCCGACTTGGCCTTCCACCTCTCCGACGCAACCAGCCGATACTGGTTCCCCCAATCCGGCGCGGATTCTGATTTGATTGTCATGGGTGGTCTCGGATGTGGGAACGCTTGTCGCTTCGTATCAGGGCGCGGCTTCAGCCGCGCCGCAAAGCGATTCCAAATGAATAGCCGCTTTAGCCGCGCCACTCTTGGGTGGCGCAGCGCTTCGAGCGCTGCGATCAGACGTGCCAAAAAAAGAAGTGGGCTTTAGCCCGCGAGGTCAGGCCTTCTTTTTCTTCTTCTTTTTCAGCGCGACCGGTTTCGGAGCCGATTTTTTCCCCGCTCGCTTCACCGCAACCTTCTTCTTGGGTGCGGCGCTCAAATCCCCAACCTCCAGCCGCTTGGCCGTCTTCCACAACCGTTCCAGATCATAAAACTTCCGCGCCTTCTCGGAAAAAACATGCACCACAAAGTCGACATAATCCAACAGCACCCACTCCGCCTGCTTATATCCCTCAACATGCGCCGGACGAATGTCCGCAGCCTTCAGCCGCAGTTCCACCTCGTCGGCGATGGCCTGCACCTGCCGCGGATTCGTCCCGCTGCACAGCACAAAGTAGTCGGTAAACGCTCCCGACCCTTTTTCCATTTCCAAAATGCTGAGTTCTTCGGCCTTCTTCTCGAGGCAGGCTTGGATGGCAGCACTAATCTGCTGTTTAAGTTCGTTCTTCTTCATTCCGTAGCTTCAGTATTCTTTCCTGGCGGTGAAAACACATAAACGCAAACGCCTAAACATTGTAACCGACCCCCAATTCGCCCAACTTCTTGGCGGATTATCGCGAGTGACCGTTCATCCCCGTTGCCGGGCGTCATCCCGAGCGAAGCCGTTCTTCAGCGGAGCGAGGGATCTCGCGCGCACGCGATTACTTACCCGACTTTTTCGCTTCCGCCGCCGCCCGCTCCCGCAGCTTGGCCATCGTGGTCGCGGCCGGGTCCTTGCGATTCTTGTTCTTGTTCCGCCGCTTCGCCTTAGTTACGTAATGATTCTGCGCCATTGCTCTCCTGCTTACTCGGCGGTTAGGGACGCCAGCCCTGATTTCATCAAGGAATCGCCCCCGAACAAAATCCGAGCGCCTCACTCATCATAACTGGGATATGAAAGATTCACGAAATTGGAGTCGATGATCGGCCAGCGAAGACGCTCGCCTCAAGTAGCGCCGGCGTCCCGCCGGCTGTCGCGTGGGCGTCTCGCCCACGCAGCCATCGCACTACCGATACAGCCCCATCTTCCGGATGTACTCCGCCACCGCCGCCTCCACAAACCGCCCCAGCGGTTTCCCCGCCGCCGCAGCCTGCCGGATCGCCGTAGCCGAAGCCGGCTGTTTCAAATCCGCCAGCAAATGAATCGTCGCTCCCCTCAACACCAGATCCCCGGTAGCCGCCTGCTTCTGAAACGGCCGCGTCACCTCCGCCCGCGGACGCAAACTCTCCGGCAGCGCGTTCGCCACATCCGCCAGCGAATATCCCGGACGGCTCGCCACCACAAACTCGCACTCGCGAAACAAAGCCTCCGGCTGGTGCCACTTCGCAATATCCGCAAACGCATCCATCCCCACTAGCAAGAAAAGCTTGTCGCTGGCCTTGAACGACTGCTTCAACCGCCGCACCGTGTCGATCGTGTAGTTCGGCCGCTCCTGGCCCTCTCGAATCGGCACCGCATCCTCCGGCGCTTCCAGCAGCGAAGGCACAAACGCCTTCTCCGCCGCGGTAGCCAGAGCCAGCATGGCAAAGCGATGTACGAACGGTGACAGCGGCTGCCGCTGCTTATGCGGCGGAATGTTCGCCGCCACAAAATGAATCCGATGCAGCTTGTACTGCTCCTGCGCCGCCCGCGCCAGCGCCAGATGTCCGCGATGCACCGGATCGAAGGTCCCGCCAAAAAGTCCAATATTCATGAAGTGTGGTTTACCAGGATGGTTCGCTCACAAAGTTCACCTAGCAAGGTTCACCCCGCCTAGTGTCCAGATTCCCGCCCCAACATGCAAGCCGAATCACGCCGCCCCTGTCCGACCGGACGCTTCGTCCATTGGCAAACGGACACTGCGCTCGCGCGTCTCCGCAAGCTAAAAATGTACTCCTGTAACTATCTTGTTTCCCATTCTGGAACTACGATGGTTGACATGCGAGTAACCCTCCCCCTACTCCGCATTCCGTCAGCGCGGGCCCCCATTCTGCGCTACGGCGTTGCGGTGCTCAGTACGGCGCTGGCACTGATTCCCACCATCCTGCTGGCGAACGTCTCCGAAAGCCGCCTCGCCCTGTTCGGCGTCGCCGTCATGGTCAGCGCCTGGTACGGAGGCTGGAAGCCCGGCGTGGTCGCCACCGCCTTCGCCCTCACCGTCAGCGCCTACTTCTCGCTTGCCGGAGAGCACAATCCGCAGCAGTTGCGCACGGCCATCCTCCGCCTCTCGCTGTTCTTCTTCGTCGCCATGCTGATCTGCTGGCTCAATGCCGCCCTGCGCTCCGCGCAGGAGAGCCTGCGCCGCTCCGAGCTTAACTTCCGCTCGCTGGTCACCAACGCCCCCTACGGCATCTGCCGCTGTGATTCCACGGGCAAGATTCTCGACGCGAATCCCGCATTCCTCGATTTACTCGGCACGTCATCCGACGAACTCATCGGCCAGCACATTTTCGGTCTCTATGCCGACAACGATAAGTGGTTCGATCTCGCCGACTATCTTCGCTCCGCCGCACCCTTCAAGGGCCTCACCGCCGAGTGGAAACGCAAGGACGACACCACCACCGTAGTCCGGGTCTCCGGACGCGCCGTCGCCAACGGCGGCGAAGGCATGATCTTCGAACTTTTCGCCGAAGACGTCACCGAACGCCGCGCCCTCGAGCAGCAACTCCGCCAGTCCCAGAAGATGGAAGCCATCGGCCGCCTCGCCGGAGGCATCGCCCACGACTTCAACAATCTTCTGATGGTCATCCTCGGCTACTCGGAATTCTTGCTCGAACGCCTCGGCGCCGAACCTCACCTCCGCGGTCCAGCCCAGGAAATCGCCAGCGCCGCCGAACGCGCATCGTCCTTGACCCGCCAGCTCCTCGCCTTCAGCCGCAAGCAGATGCTCGCCCCCAGAGTCGTCAATCTCAACGACGTCGCCACCGAAAACATCAAAATGCTCACCAGGATGATCGGTGAAGACGTCGACCTCGTCATGATTCCCAGCCCCAATCTCTGGCCCGTGCGCGCCGACGCCGGCCAGATCGAGCAGGTCATCATGAACCTCGCCGTCAACGCCCGCGACGCCATGCCCTCCGGCGGTAAGCTCACCATCGAAACCTCCAACGTCACGCTCGACGAAGACTACGCCCGCTTTCACGCCCCTTTGCGCCCAGGTGAATACGTCATGATCGCCATCAGCGATACCGGCGCCGGCATGGACAGCGACACTCAGTCGCACATCTTCGAACCCTTCTTCACCACCAAAGGCACAAAAGGAACCGGCCTCGGCCTGTCCACTGTCTACGGCATCGTGAAACAAAGCGGCGGATACATCTGGGTCTACAGCGAAGTCGGCCGCGGCACGACGTTCAAAATCTACCTGCCGCGCGTCGCCTCCACGGGAGAGATGGCCGCGGAAACCACCGGAGAAACCGTTGCCCGCCTGGCCGCGCCCATCGATTACCGCAAAGTCGAACCCGGCACGGAGACCATTCTGCTCGTCGAAGATGAAGCCAACCTGCGCTATCTGGCCCGCCAGTATCTCGAAAAGCAGGGTTACAAAGTAATCGAAGCCGCCGACGGCGCGGTCGCCATGCAGATTGCCGTAGCCCATGAAAAAGTCATCCACCTGCTGCTCACCGACGTCATCATGCCCGGCATGAATGGCCGCGAACTGGCCCAGCGCATCGCAGAAATTCGCCCCAACGTAAAAATTCTCTACATGTCCGGCTACACCGAAAATGTGATCGGACACAACGGCATGCTGGACGCGGGCATCCGCCTGCTCCAGAAGCCCTTCAACCTTCGCGACCTCAAAAGCATGGTGCGCGAAGTGCTCGATGCAACCCCAACTCCCCCGGAGGTCGTCATGAACACACAATCCGCTACACCACTCCGCGCCGCGCGCCCGCGGGAAATCACTCCCACCCGCGCACAACGATTCCAACTTCACCTGCCTCTTCGGTACCGCCGTCTCGGCGAGAAGGACTGGCACGTCGGCACCACGGAAAACATCAGCCGCTCTGGCATGCTCTTCGAAGCCGACGAAGCCCTGCAGCCCAACTCGCAACTGGAAATCAATCTGGTGCTCCCGCAGGAAATCGCCGGCCTCTCAGCCACCGAGGTAGTCTGCCGCGGAGAAGTCGTCCGCACGGTAGAACGCCGCGGCAACACCCTAACCCCCGCCCTGGCCGCGCGCATCCTGCAATACCACTTCCAGCACGGCCCACTCCCCAGGGCGTAAGCCGCAAGCGGCCAGATCGCATCAAAGTTCCCAGCCCGAATGTTCTGTGGCGGATGACGCAAGAAAAAGGCGGCCTTCGGGCCGCCTTATCAACTCTCCGGCTGAATCTTCACCGAATGGGTTCGGTTCCAGTCGCGACCATGGCCAGATATTTGGTATAAGAGAAAACTCGGTTTCTCCTGCCGCCCGTCATCTCCTTTGCGATACCCAATCGACTCAGGTGTTCTAGCGCTGCGGTCACCGTGGGCACCGACAAACGAAGCGTCTTCGACATTGCTCCGATATTCGCGACTGGCCGCTTCTGCATATATTCCTGCACCCGC
>DATHQJ010000008.1:0-10507 GCA_035482825.1 Binatus sp. (SeqCode)
GCTGAGCAGGGGAAGGGGAACTGCCCCCTTCCCCTGCAACCCCATCCCCAAAACCAACCCCACCCTTTCGGCGAGGGCACAACTTTGAAACCGGACATTTCACCTGCTACAAAAACCGGACATTTTAACTTGCTACCGACACCTCAGACCGCGAGGAAGAGCACATCCGCGTTCCTTCGTGACCCTTAGTCTCCTTTGTGCTTTAAGCCTTTCTCTTTGATTTCCCGTTTTGAGCGGAAGAATTTGTAAAATCAGAACGCGCCCACGAAATTCACCGCGTACGCGTTTCACCCGTTTACTATGGTTTGATCAAGAACGTTCGATCGTTGCGGAATTCAGAGGGATAACCGATGCGGATTGCGGTGGTAGGTTCAGGATACGTAGGTTTGGTGGCCGGCGCCTGCTTCGCCGACCTCGGACACGACGTTATCCTGGTGGATAACGATCAGCTGAAACTCGCGGCCCTGCGCGCCGGCCAGGTTCCCATTCACGAGAAATTTCTGCCCGAACTTCTAGGCCGCCACCGCGGACACCGCCTGACTTTCTCTGACGACCTGACCGAAGCCGCCCACCTCAGTTCCGTAATCTTCGTCGCGGTCGGCACGCCCCCCACCGAGAGCGGAGAAGCCGACTTGTCTTACGTCGAATCCGTGGCCCGTGAAATTTCCGGCGGCATCACCGACTACAAAGTCGTCGTTGAAAAAAGTACCGTTCCCGTTTACACCAGCGACTGGGTCCGCAAGATTATCCTGCGCAACGGCACCGACGCGGAATTATTCGACGTCGCCTCTAATCCCGAGTTTCTCCGCGAAGGAACCGCCGTCACCGACTTCCTGTTTCCCGACCGCATCGTCATCGGCTGCGACAGCGACCGCTCCGCGGAAGTTTTACGCGAAGTCTACGCGCCTCTCACCAACGGCTCGTACTACCAGCGCGCCGACTGCATCCCCCAACCGGACCGCGCCTCGATTCCACCTCCCATCATTGTCACCAGCACCAAGAGCGCGGAGTTGATCAAGCACGCCTCCAACGCCTTCCTCGCCATGAAAATTTCCTTCATCAACGCCGTGGCCTCGGTTTGCGAGTCCGTTGGAGCTGACGTAAATCAGGTCGTCCACGGCGTCGGCACTGATACGCGCATCGGCCGCAGGTTTCTGAATCCCGGCATCGGCTACGGCGGGTCGTGCTTTCCAAAAGATGTGATGGCCTTCCGCGCCGTGGCCCGCGAGAGCGGATACGACTTCCGCCTGCTCGATGAAGTCATGCGCATTAACGAAGATCAGCGCCAGCGTTTCCTGCGCAAAGTCCACAGCGCGCTCTGGACCCTTCGCGGAAAGAATCTCGGCGTGCTCGGCCTCGCCTTCAAGGGCGGCACCGACGACATCCGCGAATCTCCCGCCCTCTTTCTGGTTCAGGCTTTACTGCAGGAAGGCAGCAAAATCACCGCCTACGATCCCGCTGCCATGGAGCGCACCCAGCAGGCGCTGCCATCGGGAATCAAATACGCCAGCTCGGCCTACGAAGCCGCCCACGGCGCCGACGCCCTGCTCATCCTCACCGAGTGGGAGGAATTCGCCAACCTCGATCTCACCCGTCTCCGCCAGGAACTCAAATATCCCATCGTGATCGATGGCCGCAACCTCTATGATCCCGAAGTCATGGCCACTCACGGATTCACCTATTACAGCGTGGGTCGCGCCGCCGCCCACCCCGACGGTGTTCCCGCCACTGCGCTTAAAAACACGAACGCGATCGGGAACACTATAAAGAACGGCAAGAAAGCATGACCCGCCGCGCCCTGGTCACCGGTGGCGCCGGGTTTCTCGGCTCCCATCTCTGCGACGCCCTGCTCGCCGAAGACTGGCATGTAATCGCCATCGACAACCTGCTCACCGGACGCCGCGCCAACCTCGCGCATTTGCAAAATGAATCGCGCTTCGAATTTATCGACAAAGACATTTGCCAGCCCTTCGACCCAGGCCCCGTCGACTACGTCTTCCACTTCGCCTGTCCCGCCAGTCCCGTCGACTACACGCTTCATGGCATCGCCACGCTGAAAGTCGGATCGCTTGGAACGTTCCACGCCCTCGACGTCGCCCAAAAATACGGCGCCAAATATTTCGTATCTTCCACTTCCGAATGCTACGGCGATCCACTCGAGCATCCCCAAAAAGAAACCTACTGGGGAAACGTCAATCCCATCGGCCCGCGCTCCGTCTACGACGAGGCCAAGCGCTTCACCGAAGCTGTCACCATGGCCTATCACCGCTATCACAAAGTCGATACCCGCATCGTCCGCATCTTCAACACCTACGGCCCGCGCATGCAACTCAACGACGGCCGGGTCGTTCCCAATTTCATGAAGCAGGCCCTGCGCGGAGAACCGCTTACCGTTTACGGCGACGGCCAGCAGACGCGGAGCTTCTGCTACGTCAGCGACGAAATCGACGGCTTCCTGCGCCTGGCGAAATCCGACGAACACCTTCCCGTCAACATCGGCAACCCCAACGAATTCACCATCCTCGAATGCGCCCAGATGGTATTGAAAATAACCGGATCGAAAAGCCAGATTCGCTACGAACCACTCCCGCCCGATGACCCCAAACAGCGTCGCCCCGACATCACCAAGGCCCGCCAACTGCTGGGATGGGACCCGAAGATTGATCTCGAAGCCGGCCTGCGCCAATCCCTGGATTACTTCAAGAAGGCCGTGGCCGAAGAAGCTGCGGTTAAATAGGCGCGCGTGATTTCCTATGTAATGTATTTATGTACGTACATTTATATAATGTGTATATGTACGTATATTAACATAGTACTAAACAGTACGCATAGCGAACTGAAGGCCGGAAGAAGCAATTGTACTTTCGGCGCTTGTTTTGAAGGGGCGCGGCTTCTAGCCGCGCCGTAAATCGTTCCAAATGAATACCGGCTTTAGCTGCTGGGGTGGCCTGTGGGCTTCAGAACAGCACACTGTCTAGCTGGAGGGTTCCGTGGTCGACGCCACGAAGTCAATCAACTTATTCACGTTGGCCTGTTCTTCCCTGGCCTTCAACTCAAACGCCACGCCCACCCCGTAGCCAGGATGGGAAGCCTGAATCGTTCCTCGCAAGCGCAGCTTCATCTCGTAGGTTCGCACCACGATCTCAACCGATGCGCCCTGCGGAAACGACAACGGGATTTCGAGATAACATCCACCCGAACTCAAATCCGTCAGGCAACAATGATTGGGAACCGGAATCCCGGTCCGATATACCTCAGCGCCCAGCCGGCAAGCGTAACGAGCCTGGGTTCGCCGGTTATCGGCGGAATTCGACGCGGGCGCCGCTTCCTGCGCCGTCTGGTAGGCGCCGCTGGATGTCTTCATGCTCCCGTGCGTCTGTTCGCCCACCGAAACCGTGGCCAGTTGCAACGGCTCTTCCATCACGACTGTAACATCGGGAAAGCGCTCTCGACGTGAGTCGTTCGGCCCGTTGGCGGCAAGAAAATCCGTAAGCAGGCGGCGCGAAGTCTTCGGCACATCCACAAACTGAATCCCAGCGCGCCCGTTCCACTCCTGCCACACCACCTGTCCGGACAAGCGGATATTCGCCGTCTGGCTCGGCAACTTAAACTGAAAATACACTTTGCTCACCGGCGGAAGCTTTTTTCCGAACTGCACCTGCATGCCTTCCTGCGCCAGATCGACCAGGGTCGCCCGCTCCTGCTGGATGTTGGCGTAATCAATGGTGGCCTGGGCATGCACCGGAGAGCGCGCATTCTTGCGCTTTTCCTTGCGCAGCACTTCGCGCGCCGCCCGCAAGCTGCTCTGCGCCCGGTCGTAGGCCACCGGCTTATACAGAACGAAATTCACGCCCAGCGAGAACATCTCCCGAATGCTCTCTTGCCCGGCCACCACCGCAACCGCCAGGGTCGCATCGTTCAGCCGCGAGGAGCGGGTATCGCGCAATAGCGAAATCACTTCCGCGTTGCTCTTCGCGTCGACAATCACCAAGTCGTAGCGCTCCTGCGCAAGACGCACGCCTGCGCGCACGAAATCCGGACACGACTCAACTCCTATGCTGAGTTCTTCCAGCACCTGGCGCAACACTTGTGCCGCCGCCTCATCAACGCAAACTAGCAGAGCAGATAGAGTCATACCTGCCCCATCCTAGGTTTCCACCAGTTCCTCTCACAAGTTACCGGGGTCACTGGTCCCGCGACTCTGAGCTCCCCCGAACCGGCTGCATTTCCATCCATAATCGGCTTTCAGTGCCGTGTCTACGGTAACTTGCTCCTCGGAAATCCCGATCCATAGAATTGAGTTTCTATGGTCGCATTTGAGATCTTCGCGCTAACTGCCGACTGGATGGCAGCCAAATGGCTGCTGTGGATCGCCCTGTACCTCATCTTCGGTCTTTTTCTGCCCTGGGCCATGACCAGCGCCTGGACCAGTCAACACCGCAGCCCCATGAAGCCGGACCTGAAACAACTCTTTCAGAACGGCGAGTTGGGGCTGATCAGCCTGATGCTTTCCATTTCCGTGATCTGGGACCTGCAGAGGTCTCAGTACTCGTCGTACACGATTGCCCTGGGCTCCGTTTTTATGGCCCTTGCCGGCATGATGGCAGGCTCGGTGTGGATCGAAGCCTACTGCCGCCGCACCACCGGCATCCGGTTCCGTCCGGATCGCGCCTGGCGAGACTCCCGAAATTTAGCCCTCCTGGTTTTCAGTCTCGCTCTGGTGACCGAGATCTTGTTGGACCGTTTCGCAAAGGCGGCACTATGAGCGCTTCGGCTTTGGCTCCGGCAATCGCGAAAGAACAACCGCGCACCTTGGCCATGCGGCTGGCAGATCCCGCCGCCACGTTAGCCTATCTGTCTCTTCTGTTTGGCTTTCTGCTCGTACTCTTTCCAGTCTCGTTTCCCCGCCTCATCGTGGAAAATTGGCAGAACGCCCGCCTCACCCCGATCATGATTTTGTTCACCGTCTCGGTCAATCTGGGACTTTACCTGAGCGTTGCTCATCACCGATCCGCCCGGCCAGGCATTGCGGCTGCGGCCTGCCTGGGAAGCGTCCCGGTTTTCGTGCTGGCGGGATTGAACTTTGTACTGCAGGCCACCATTGTTCACACCTTCTCGAGCAGCGTTCCCAATGCCTCGCTGCGCGTCGACGAAGAGATCCTTGCCCATACTTACTTCTCCATGATCGCGGCGATCTTTGCACCTTTCCTGATCATCCGCCTTACGCAACAGTTCAAGAAAACTGATGCCTAACCCGGGGGCCGTATCCGCCCGGCCTGCATCTTTCTTGCCGGTCTACTCTTCCGCTCTCGACTTCCAACCCGTCCAGCAAAGCGAACGAAGCCAGGTTGCCAGCCTCGGCGCCACCGGCGACCCTCAACTGTCTTGTTATCAATCGGCAACGGGAGTAACCATGCAACAAGTAACTAGAGGACACTGGCCCTCCCTATGGCACCTCGGTACTTTGACGCCCCCTCCGCCCTTTCCTACCATGATGAGGACGCAATGAAGAAATGCGAGCCCGCGCTGGAAATGCGAACCTCGCGCTTGTTGGGATCGTTCAGCGGGACGGCGCGACCGTTCAGTAGTCGGCTTTTCCCCCGAAAGAGATCTATGACATCGAGCAAAACTCGCGGATTTTCGCTGCTGGAGTTGTTGATCACGATCTCCATCGGGTTAACCATGGCCGGGGTCACGTTTATGGCCCTCGCGCCCTTGTTCAAACAGAGTCACGTAGACACGGCATACGACACTACGCTCTCGGTTATCCGCGAGTACCGTAACCAGTCCATCAGTCAGAGCAAGCGCTACATCCTGACCTTCACCAACCCCGGAACCATCACCGTGCAGTATTGGGGCGTGGGCGTGCCGGTATCACCAGCTCCCGTCACGGTGGCCACTTATACGCTGCCCCCCGATATCGATTTTCAAGTGCAAGCCGGTTTTCCCGCCGCCGCTCCTGACAGCTTCGGCAACGGAACCAGCGCCATTGACTTCGACCAAGGCATGGGCCTGGGCAGCCAGAACTACATCATGTTCATGCCCGACGGATCTTCTCAGGACACGCTGGGCAACTACAACAGCGGCGTCGTCTACATGACTCAAACCGGCGGCGATGTCTTCACCTCGCGCGCCGTATCGGTGTTCGGCACCACCGGCAGAGTGCGTGGCTGGCGGCTCTACAACAAGAGTGGGAATACGTGGGTGCAGCAATGAAGCAGCGCCGGTCTCACGCACGTGGACACCAATCGCGGCAACGCGGCTTCACCATGATTGAAACTATGATCGCCATCGTGATCATGAGCATCGGCATCATAACCGTGCTCGCCGCCTTCGGCACCGCCGTCGCTGCCACCCAGAACGCTCAGGAAAATCTCATCGCCCGCCAGAAAGCGCTGGAAGCGATGGAGAGCATCTATACCTCGCGCAACACCCAGCAGATCACCTTTGCTCAAATCGCCAACATCTCCTCCGGCGGAATTTTCACCGACGGCCCCACGCAGTTGCTTTCTCCTGGTCCCGATGGCCTGGTCAACACCGACGACGATGTTCCTTTCCCCGCCACCGGAGTCTGCCCTGCTGGCCCTGAGTGCATTACCCTCCCCGGTCCCGATGGCACTCTGGGAACACCCGATGACACCGCCATGAGCCTGGCCAACTTCAGCCGCCAGATTCAGATCGGTACTGTCCTCCAGACCGACGGCACGATTAATCCGAATCTGAAACAGGTGACCGTGACGGTCAGTTACCTCACGGGCGGATCCTCGGTTCCGCACAGCTACACCGTAAACGCCCTCATTTCGGCGTTCCGGTAAGAACTGGCAAGGGAAATATCGAGGGGAAACATCATCATGAAGATGGCAAGACAAAAATCGCAACCCGGCTTCACTCTGCTGGAACTCATGGTCGCCATTTCCATCGGCCTGCTGGTGGTAGGCGCGATGACTGGTCTATTCAAGGCCGGGATGGAGTCCGCCATGTTGCTCACGCAGCGCGCTGAGACTCAGCAGAACATGCGGGCGGCCATCGATCTCATGGTGAAGGACATCAGCATGGCCGGCGCCGGTCTGCCCTCGGGCGGAATTCAATTGCCCACCGGAAACGGCAACAACGGCACCTCCACCTACGCTTGCGACCAGGCCGGCACCTGCCACGTCCCCGGCGACACTTACCCCACTGGCAATTACATGTACGGGGTCATCCCCGGCTACGGCAACGGCGTCGAGGCCAACGGGATCGTTCCCGCCGCTCCGTCTCCGGCGATCAACGACAGCATCACCTCGATCTATTGTGACTACAACCTTCCCTTGTGGGAGTACGACGTAACCTTCCCCACTCCGGGCAACGGCTCCGCCATCGCCCTCGTTGTGGATCCCGCGTATATTGCCACGCCTCCTCCCGCCATCAATGCTCCCGGCGCGATTCAGGTGGGCGACCTCATCATGCTCAGCAACAGCCTGGGGACTGCGGTCGGCGAGGTTACCAGCCTCACCGCTACCGGTATCGGTTTTGCCGATCTCGATCCGCTCAATATCAATCAGAGCGGCGCCGCCTCCAACAACATTGCCAGTATTTCCACCGGATCGAACACCATCGCTTATCGTCTGTTCGCCGTGACCTACTACTTGACCGTTCCGGCCAACGGCGAGAGTCCCCGTCTGATGCGCCAGGTCAACGGGCTCAGTCCGGTGCCGGTCGCCGATAACATCATCAACCTGCAATTTTCCTACGACATTTACAACTCGACTACCTCGGCGCTCGAGGCCAACCAGCCCAACCCCCTCGGCGTAGGCGATTCCCCCAACCTGATGCAGAAAATCAACATCGTGGTCATGGGGCAAAGCATGATCAACCGCGGAAACCGATCACAGAACTTGTATCTGGCGACTTCCGTCAGCGCTCGCAACATGGCATTTCGAAATCGCTATCAGTAGGCCTGCTTGGTGCAGGAGTTTGCGGCAGGAGAGAATTCATATGGGACACGGTAATAAGAGAAAATTCGGCACGCAGGGTTTCACGCTCATCGCAGCGCTGCTCATCATGGTGCTGCTCTCCGGCGTGGCCGCTGGCCTTCTCTACTTGGTCACCAACGAATCCCGCATGAGCGGCAATGACCTCGAAACCAATCTGGCTTTCTACGGCGCGGAATCCGGCATGGAGAAGCTGACCGCCGACCTTTCTTCGCTCTATCAGCAGTCCATGATTCCCAGCAACGCCCAGATTCAGAACCTGGTCAACTTTCCGCCGACTCCGGCCATGGTGAGCGGGATGACCTACTCCGAGAGCATCAGCTACCCGCTCGACGCCAACGGAAATCCCTTTACCTCATGGAACACAATCAGCTCCGGCGCGAACCAGGGGCTCTATGCCGAAATCATCCCCATGAACCTGCAAGTTCTTGCCTCGCGTCCCGCCGGTGCCACCGTGAATATGACGCGCAAGGTGGAAGTGGCTCTGATTCCAGTGTTTCAGTTTGGCGTCTTCTGCGGGTTTGACTGCAGCTATTTCCCCGGACCGAACTTCAGTTTTGGCGGCCGCGTTCACACCAACGGGAGCCTGTTTCTGGCGGCCGGCGGCGACTTGGTTTTCAACGACAAGGTTGCGGCCTTCCAGCAGGTGGTTATGGACCAACTGGAAAACGGCCATGCCACCACCACCGGTTACGGCGGCACGGTTTTTGTTCCCAAAGCCAGCGCGGGATGTCCTCTGAATACTTTCCCGCCCACCGGAGCCAATTGTGTGTCCCTTCCCGGCGCCGGAACGGTTCCGGGAGACGCGAGCTGGAGCGGCGGCTTCCCGGGTTTGGCGGGCGCCCCGAACACCAGTTTCCCCAGCATTTCTTCCGGAACACTGAACGGATTCGTGGTCAACTCGCTGACCGGCGCCACCAACATGCAGTTGCCCTTCGTGCAGAACAGTTGTACGAGTAATCCTCCGCCCTGCACTGACCCGATTGCCATCATCCGCAAGCCGCAGACCGAATCGGCCACCAGCGCTCTCGGCACTTCGCGTCTGTACAACAAAGCGCAGATTCGGGTCCTGCTGGCCGACACGGTCGCCGATCTGCACCCTGAGCGTGGCACGGGCGCGCTCGATGCCGACGACGTTCAATTCGTCCCCAACAGCGGATGGACTATTACTTCCACGGCAGGCGCTCTGAATGTGGGTGGCGGTCAGGCCACCGGCACCGAGTTCTACGGTATGGCCCAGACCCACCCGTCCATCAATAACTGGATCGACCCAGTCGGATACCCCAGCTGGTCGACCTACCCTCTGTTAGGAGAAGTCACCACCGCGGGAATTCCTTCCGGCGGCCAGGGCGCATGGATGCGCATTGAAGTGGTCAACAACACCGGAAACTGGGTCGGCGTTACCCGCAAATGGCTGAACTGGAGTTTCACGCGGCAATACAACATTCCGCCCTCCGGACCTACGGGAACCGCCGGTGCCGATCCTTACAACCCGAATGCAATTATCATTCTGCAGCAGATGGCGCCCGGCGCCGCTTCGCAGGTGGGCAATCCCAACGCGTTCTATCCCATTAACTTCTACGACACCCGCGAAGGCGAGATGCGCGACAACGCCGCCAACGGATGCGCCGTCAACGGCATCATGAACGCGGTGGAAATCAACGTGGGCAACCTGGCGAAGTGGCTGAAAGGCACTGGGCCCTACGCCGCCGATCCCGGCCTGACCGTGAACTTCTCCAGCCAGAACGGCTACATTCTCTACTTTTCCGATCATCGCGGCATGCTGCCCGATCCCAATAAATCCAATGGCGGACAAACCGCCGCCGGCGTCATCAGCGGCGAACCCGGCCTGGAAGACGTAGTCAACTCCACCCAGCCCATTGTCTCAACCACTCCCGACGGCGTGCTCGAGGCCGCGACCTATTACCAATATTCCCCCGAGGACGTTGACCAGAACGGTGTACTCGACAACTGGGGTGCCGCCAACATCGGTTCCGGCTTTGGCGTCAATACAACTAATCTGAACCCGTACCAGACCACCACCTGCAACACCACTGGCCTGACCAACATGGTCACCGGCGCGCGCCACGCGCTGAAACTGGTGGCCGCGGGCGCCGACGGCGCCGGCAACAGCTATCTGCCAACCCGCGCCGATAACAACCAGGGCGGATTCACCGTCGCCTCGGAGAATCCCGTCTACGTCCAAGGCAACTACAACAGCAGCGCCGGAGATCCCTTCTGGGGCGGCGGCAGCAACACCACGCCGCACGCCGCAGCCGCAATCATCGCCGACGCCGTCACCCTGCTGTCCAATAACTGGACCGACGCCAACAGCCTGAATAATCCCACCAACCTGGGTGGCCGCGGCGCAGCCAGCAGCTATTACCGCATGGCGGTCGCCGGCGGCAAGAATGTCCCGTTCCCCATCCCCGCCTGGGCCGGCGTCAGCAACGATTTCGGCACCGACGGCGGCTTGCACAACTTCCTGCGTTATCTGGAAAACTGGGGCGGTCAAACCCTCTACTACAACGGATCGC
>DATHQJ010000009.1:0-2250 GCA_035482825.1 Binatus sp. (SeqCode)
GCCCCAAATCTTGGTGATGGTCGCGTTGGCGTCGCTGTTCTCGCTGGCGTAGACGAAGTTGTTGTAGTCAGCCGTGCCACCCACACCACCGCCCACATCGCCAAAAATTATGAAGGGGAGCTGTTTGAAGACCTCCTGCGCGGCCAATGACGCCGGAAAGCCAACCGTAGCGCCGTTGACGCTGCCGAGATTGGTAATGTCAGTGCTCAAGAGCGCGGGCGGCTGGCCGACGTTGAGGTAGCGCTTCATCCATTCGAATCCGGTTGAGATCTCGTGCTTGCCCCAAATCTTGGTGATGGTCGCGTTGGCGTCGCTGTTCTCGCTGGCGTAGACGAAGTTGTTGTAGTCGGCGGTGCCACCCACGCCGCCGCCCACGTCGTTGAATACGATGAAGGGAAGCTGTTTGAAGACCTCCTGCGCAGCCAATGACGCCGGAAAGCCAACCGTAGCGCCGTTGACGCTGCCGAGATTGGTAATGTCAGTGCTCAAGAGCGCCGGCGGCCCTCCCTGATTCTCGTAGTGGCGCGTGAACGAGTAGCGCAAGTTCAGAACGGTGGAGGAATTCAGGGTTATGTCGTCGGCCACGAGTGCATTTCGTCCGTTGGTGCGGTTCAGGGCATAGTCAGGATCCCATCCGGGCGGTGGGAAGACGTTAGCAGTTGAGAATGCCAACTTGTCGTAGGAAAACCTGGTGAAAATACGCTGCTTGTCGCTCGCGACCCAGTCCACACGAGCATCGAAGCGGTGCGCTTTGAAGGGGTCCAGTCCCGGCAAAGCGTAGTTCGGGCTGACATCCGTGGTCGCCTGATCGCAGGTAGCCGGGTTGGGGAAGTTGCATTTTGGCATGTTCGATAGATACAGCAGGCCGATGGGATTCAGGCTCGCAGTGGGAATCTTGTTGCCGGGAAACGGCTGCCGCGTGCCGTCTGGATTGTCGGGCAGGGTCGGATCGTAGATAGTAAACCCCATCTGCGAAAAGTCGCCGGTCCTTTCGGCGCTGGTGGGAACGGAGTAAGTCTTGAGGCCCTCGAATTGTTCCTGCTGCGTGTCTTCGTAATCCGCGAAGAAGAACAGTTTGTCTTTCTTGATGGGTCCACCGATCGCGCCGCCCTCCTGATAACGGTGGAATGCAGGTGGCGTATTGGACTGCCCGTTCTGGAGCTGGCTTAGCTTGTTGAAATAGTCGTTCGCCGCCAGCGTGTCGGGCCGGAATACACCGAAAACGTCGCCATGGAACTTGTTCGTACCAGACTTGCTGACCAGGCTGATGACTCCGGCGCCGCCGCTCAAGTAAGACGCCGGCGTATTCTGCGTCTCGACGCGAACCTCCTCCACGCCATCCTCGGGAATGTTCATCGCGGGAATAATGGCGGCGGAGTTGTTCTCTGCGATGCCAATCGGGGCGCCGTCGATCATGAAGTAGACGGATCCGACGAGCGAGCCGTTGATCGTATCGGCGGCGACGTCGACCCCCGGGCGGCCCACGGAAATGTTCTGAATGGACTGCATCGAGTCGCTCGAGTTAGGCGAGCCATTAACCGCATTCACGCCCGCACTGAGCTGGATCAGGTCGTACACGTTGCGTGACACTAGAGGCACCCGGTCGATCGCCTCCGCAGGAATCAGCGAACCGACGGTAGAGTTGCTGGGTTCAACCAGTTCGACTCCCTCGTGTACCGTGACCGTCTCCGTGGTGGCGCCGACTTGCAGCGTAACGTTGACCTCGGTAACTGCATCGAGGTTGACGGTGATTTTTTCCTGCGCGACGCTTTTAAAGCCCGTCTGGCTGGCGGTGACCTTATAGACCCCGGGGTTGAGAGAGATGAAAGTGTAGAGTCCCGCGGAGCTGGTAACGGTGTGCTGCGTCGCTCCGGTTGCAGGATTCAGCAGGGTCACCTTGGCTCCTTGAACGACAGCGCCGCCTGGGTCGGTGACCAGGCCGCTGATGCTGCCCCGGCCGGCCTGGGCAAGCGCGCCGCACGCCGCGATGAGGAGAACAATACAAAGAGCAAGAAAATTCCGTATGGTCTTGCCAGTTCCATTTCCGCTATTCATCAACATCCTCCTAACCAAAGTCGCAACGCAACATCACAGAGCAACACTCTGACCCGCACCGACGGCAATCGTGCCGGTTCGGCTGTTGATTTTGGACGCACACTTCTTCCAGCAGGCAGGTGAGACCCTCCGGGCGGGTTATTAAAACGTATGAATAGTGCGTTTCCGAGCCATCCACTGTCAAGAAAAAAGCGC
>DATHQJ010000010.1:0-9815 GCA_035482825.1 Binatus sp. (SeqCode)
GGCCTGAACTCACATGTGCTGATGTTTGCCCTTGCGGTCGCGCTACTCGCAGCGGCACTCTTCTCGCTGCCTCCGGTTCTGCGTTTGCCACTCACGAAGCTGCGCGAAGGATTGACCGAAGGCGGCCGCGGTTACGCCGGAACCCTGTGGCGCCGTTTTGGCGCAAACCTGGTGGTCGTCGAACTGGCGATTGCAGTTGTCCTGCTCGTGTCGGCGGGATTACTGGGCAAGAGTTTGAACCGCCTGCTGCATGTGGACGTGGGATTCCAACCCGACCATCTAGCCACGCTCAGCGTACAGCTTTCCGACGCGACCTATGCGAAAGCTGAGCAGGTGGTCGCTGCTGAACGGCAGATCCTCAGCCGTGTCTCAAGCTTGCCGGGCGTGGAATCCGCCGGCGTCACCAGCGTGCTGCCCGTGAGCTTTAACGGTAACACGACATGGATCAGAATCGTAGGCCGGCCATACAACGGCGAGCACAACGAAGTAAACGAGCGGGACGTGAGTTCCGAACTATTCACTACGCTGCACGCCAAGCTAGTGCGGGGCCGGTATTTCACCGACGCGGAGGATGCATCCAAGCCCCACGTTGTCATGATCAATCAGGCGCTGGCCCGGAAATATTTCCCGGGAGAGGATCCCATCGGAAAAAAGCTCGGCGACACCGAGCTGTCACCGAAATCGTTGACCGAGATCGTCGGCATCGTGGAGGATGTGAAGGACGGCTCGCTGGATTCGGAAATCTGGCCGGCTGTGTATTACCCGTTCAACCAGAACAGCGACAACTATTTTTCTCTCGTCGCGCGAACGTCGCAGGACGAAAAGTCACTGCTCACCAGCCTGGTCGGGGCTGTGCATGAGATTGATCCCGGCATTGGCACGACTGACATTGCGACTATGGCCGACCGGATCAACGAATCGCCGTCCGCTTATCTTCACCGTTCCTCTGCATGGCTGGTCGGCGGCTTCGCATTTCTCGCGCTGCTGCTGGGCGTAATTGGTCTCTATGGAGTGATCGCGTACTCGGTGAGCCAGCGCACGCGCGAAATTGGGGTGCGCATGGCTCTGGGCGCGCAGCGGGCGTCGGTCTATCAACTCATCATGACTGAGGCCGGATGGCTGGCGGGGATCGGCATAGCCGTGGGCCTGGTCTGCTCGATCGGGGCTGCAACTCTGATTCGGGGACTGCTGTTTGGAGTGCGGTCGTGGGATCTGGGAACGCTCGCGGCGGTTTCGACGGTGCTCGCGATTTCGGCGCTGCTGGCCAGCTACATTCCAGCGCGCCGGGCGGCGCGAGTCGATCCCATGGTCGCACTGCGCTACGAGTGAGGAGGCTCAACCTCAGATGAACGGGCTGCTGCAAGATATTCGCTATGCGGTTCGACAATTGCGCAAGAGTCCCGGCTTTCTCACCGTGGTCGTGTTCTCGCTTGCCCTGGGAATCGGCGCCAACAGTACGATTTACAGCGTGCTCAACGCCGTGTTGTACCGGCCTATGCCCTATGAACATCCTGAGCAGTTGGTTGCAATCTGGGAGACCGAGCATGAACACCCTGATTCCCTGCAGCCGCCGCCGATTGCCGAGATCGTGGATTGGGAGAAACAGAATCACGTTTTCGAAGACATCGCGCTGATCAGCAACAACGACTCCTCCACCATGTCGGGCATGGGCGAGGCCGAACAAGTACGAGTGCGTTACTCGACGGCGAGTTTCTTCAGCGTGCTCGGCGTGAAGCCGGAACTCGGGCGTATTTTTCTGCCGGAAGAAATGCAGGATAACAGCCAGAGCATCGTGATCAGCGATGCTTTCTGGCAGAGCAAATTTAACCGCGCGCCAGACGTTCTGGGAAGAGCGTTCTACATTGATGGCGCGGTCTCGACTGTGGTGGGCGTGATGCCGGCTGGATTCGCGCCTTTCTACGGAACCAGAAATGACGTATGGATCCCGATCGATCCCACGAACCGCCGCTATTCCGCCCGCATCGATCACTGGCTGATGCCGGTCGCAAGGCTGAAACCGGGTGTGTCTCTGGAGCAGGCCCAGGCCGAGATGGACGTGATTGCGCGGCGACTGGAAATCGCGTACCCCACGACTAACAAAGGCGTGGGGAAGAAAGTCGTTTCTTTGCATCAGGAACTTTTCGGATGGGCTGGCAAAGCGCTCTATCCCCTTTTCGGAGCCGTTGCGTTTGTGTTGCTCATCGCCTGCGTCAACGTCGCGAATCTTCTGCAGTCGCGCACCGAAGTGCGGCGGAAGGAATACGCGATGCGAACCGCGCTCGGCTCGAGCCGGCGCCGGCTCGTCCAGCAGTTGCTGGTCGAGAGCGGGTTGCTTGCCTTGCTGGGTGGAGGCTGCGGCGTACTTCTGACATTTGTGGGAATTGCGTTGTTCCGCGGACTCGATCCGGACCTGCCCAACCCGGCAAGCATGACCGTGGACACGCAAGTCCTGTTCTTCACATTTGCAGTTTCCGGCGTCACTGCCATCTTGTTCGGACTCGCGCCGGCGATTCAGGCTTCGCGGTCCGACTTGAACCTGGTGATGCGAGAAGGAGAAGGCAGAACTTCGACCTCCTCCCGCAACTGGATGCGCCATGCATTGGCAGTCTCGGAGGTGGCGCTGGCTATGGTGTTGCTCATCGGCGCGGGACTCATGATCAAAACCATGGTGCGCCTGAGCCAGGTCAATCCGGGATTCGACCCGAACAATGTCACCATCATGGGAATTCAGGTTCCGGAGCAGGGCGGAAAATATCTGGTACGAGTGCCGGGCGGAGACATGGAGCGCCCCCTGCCGCTGGTTGCAACTTTTTATCACAGCGTTCTCGAAAAGGTATCGGCGCTGCCCGGAGTGGAGTCGGCTGGCATCGCCAGCAGCCTTCCACTGCGCGGTTGGGACAATTACAGTTTTGCGATCGTTGGGCAACCCGCGCCGCCGCCGGATAACCGGCCCAGCACGGGATACGTTGAGATTAGTCCCGGCTTTTTGGAGAGCCTGAAGGTCCCTCTCCGCAAGGGCCGCTTCCTGGATGATCACGACACGCAGGCTGCACCCTGGGCCGTCGTGATCAACGAGGCCTTCGCGCATCGTTATTTCCCTAACGTCGATCCTATCGGCCAGCAATTGCTGGTGCGCTACGAGCCTTGGCCCGTGGACGAAGACCGCCCGCGGCAGATCGTCGGCATTGTGGGGGACGTGAACCATCGCAGCCTCTCGCGACCGGCGACTCCGTTTGTTTATGTCTCCTATCAGCAGCAGTCGGCGGTGTTTCCCGGCGGCTCGGTGATCCTTCACCTGGATCAGAATCTGGTAGTGCGGACGGTCTCGGGCTTTACCGGGCATGAAGCCGACCTGGCCGCTTCGGTGAAGAAGATTGTGAGTGAACTGGGACTGGATCAGCCGGTCACCGACGTGATGAGCATGAACCACGTTCTGGCTGCGTCCATGGGCGACTACCGCTTCTACATGGACGTATTCGGAATTTTTGGCGGCATCGCAGTTCTGCTGGCGGTAGTCGGCATTTATGGAGTCATGTCTTATTTCGTCAGCGAGCGCACGCATGAGATCGGCATCCGGGTCGCGCTGGGCGCGCTGCCGTCCGATGTAATCGGCCTGGTCGGAACGTTGGGACTGAAGCTCACTTTACTTGGGATCGTGATCGGAATCGGGTTGGCGATCGGGCTCACGCGCCTGATCTCGGAATTCTTGTTCGGCGTGAAACCGACCGATCCCTTAACTTATGCGGCGGTTGCAATCGGGCTGATCGCGGTCGCGCTGCTGGCTTGTTACATCCCGGCCCGGCGTGCGTCGCGGGTCGATCCCATGGTGGCGCTGAGGTACGAGTGAAGGAGACGCTATGAGAACACTCCGGCAGAACGCTCGCTACAGCATTCGATTGCTGCGGAAGAATCCCGGTTTCACCCTGATCGCCGCCGTCACGTTGGCGCTGGGCATCGGCGCGAACACGGCCATCTTCAGCGTGATTTATGCCGTGCTGCTCGCCCCCATGCCGTATCCAGAGCCCGATCAGTTGGTAATGGTGTGGTCGCACGTTCAGGGAAGCAACAATGTGGTCGCTGCGGGCGACTATCTCGATTGGAAGCAGCAGAATAAAGCCTTTCAAGACCTGAACGCCTGGAGTGGCGCCAACTTCAACTTCGCGACTCCCGCACAGCCGGAGCAGATTAACGGGAGTGCGGAGACTCCCGGCTTTCTGCACATGACCGGAAATGCTTTTTTACTCGGACGTGATTTTTCAGCCGACGAGGGCCAGCCCGGCAAAGAGCATGAGGTCATCCTGATGCACCGGCTGTGGGAGCATCTGGGCGGCGACCGCAACATCATCGGCAAGACGATCCAGATGAACAGCGAGCCCTACACGGTGGTGGGAGTGCTGGCCGCGGGCCAGAGCGATCGACTCGATGCCCAGTTCGTAGTGCCGCTGGCGTTCAAACCGGATCAGATCAATCACGATTTTCACTGGCTGCTGGTTATGGGACGCATGAAGCCGGGCGTGTCTTTGGCCCAGGCGCAAGCCGACATGGAAGTGGTTACCAACCGTATTGCGCAGGACCACCCGCAAAGCAACAAAGGTTGGGGCATCAGTGTGGAACAACTCCACAATGATTTCTTCCCGAAGGAGGCGAAGCAAACCCTTTGGCTGCTGATGGGCGGGGTCGGATTCCTGCTTCTCATCGCCTGCGGAAACGTTGCCAACCTGGTGCTCGCCAAAGGGACAACGCGGCTGAAAGAAGTGGCCGTTCGCACTTCGCTGGGAGCGAGCCGGTGGCAGGTATTCAGCCAGTTCCTCACGGAGAGTCTGGTATTGGCTGTCCTGGGAGGCGGGTTGGGGATCGGGCTGGGCCTGGCGATTATCCGGATCATGATGGCAAAGATGCCTCCGAGTACTCTGCCATCCGAAGCGGATGTGACGCTGAACCTGCCGGTTCTGTTTTTTACTCTGGCAGCCACGACCATTGCCGGGATTCTGTTTGGTTGTGCGCCAGCCTGGCATGCCTCGCGAATCGATCCGAATGAAACCCTGAAAGAGGGTGGGCGTTCCGGTACCAGCGCCGGACGCCACCGTCTGCTCCGGTCTCTGGTCATCGGAGAGTTTGCATTGGCCTTGACCATGTTGGCCGGTGCCGGACTCGCCATCCACAGCTTCTGGAACCTGGCGAGGGTCGATCCCGGCTTTCGCATCGAGCACCTTCTCACCTTCAATCTTCCGGTGCCCGAGAAGCGGTTCACCCAGCCCGAACAGATCGTGACTTATTACCGGCAACTGGTCGAGCGCATCGAGTCTCTGCCCGGCGTGGTCCGCGCCGAAGCGGGGACTGGCATGCCTCTGCAGGGCACGAACTTCGGCATGCCCTTCATGATCGTAGGCACGCCGCCTCTCGCAGACCCGTCCGCCCGCCCCGGCGCCGGCTTCCAGATGGTCACTCCGGGATTTTTTCAGACCTTCGGGATTCAGATGGTGAAGGGCCGCGCCTTCACCGATCAGGACACGGCCACCGGCGTTCGAGTCGCCGTGGTGAATGAAACTTTCGTCAAGCGTTACTTCTCGGGTGTCGACCCTCTGAGCCAGCGCATCCTGGTCGAGCAGTTGATTCCGGGCGTGCCCAAGCTGGGGCCTCCTCTGGAGTGGCAGATCGTGGGCGTGTTTCGAAATGTTCACAACGGCGGCCTTCGCGGCGACGGGTTTCCCGAGATCGATGTTCCCTTCGCGCAGAGTCCGTGGCCGCAAACGTCAATGGCGGTGCGGACCACGGGCGATCCTGCGCAGATGAGCAAGAGCATCGCCGCAGCGGTGCACACAGTCGATCCTGACCTGGCTCTGGCGAACGTTAAGACTATGGATCAGATCGTGAATGAGTCGTTGGTGCGCGATCAATTCGTAACGGCGCTCTATGTCAGCTTCGCCTCGGTCGCTCTGCTGCTGGCCGCGGTCGGCATCTACGGAGTCATGGCCTTCGCGGTGGCGCAGCGCACCCACGAAATTGGGCTGCGCATGGCTCTCGGCGCGAGTCAGGATCATGTGCTCGGCCTGATCCTGAAAGAAGGAATTGTTCTGGCCTCGATCGGTCTGGGGCTGGGGCTGGTGGGCGCGTGCTTTGTCGGACGCGCCATGCGCGGCGTGCTCTACGGCGTGGGCACGATAGACGTGGCCGCGTTCAGCGCGGTCGCGTTCACTCTGTTCATAGCTGCGCTGTTCGCCTGCTACCTTCCCGCAAACAAGGCGGCGAAGGTCGATCCCATGGTGGCGCTGCGCTACGAATAGGAGACTGGAGATAATGATGACCGGATTTTCTCAAGATTTTCGGTACGCGCTGCGGCAACTGGCGAAATCGCCGGGGTTTGCCGCGGTTGCAATCGTCACGCTGGCGCTCGGCATCGGGGCCAACACCGCCATCTTCAGCGTCATCGACGCGGTGATGTTCCGATCGCTGCCGGCCGAAGATCCGGAGCGCCTGGTTATTTTCGGCTGGAACGCGCATCATCAGCCCAAGCTGCGTGGACACAGCCTCTATGGCGATTGCGACGACAATGACGACACGAAGGATTGCGCATTTTCCGTGCCGTTTTATGAGACTCTGCGCAGCCACACGAACACATTTTCAGGCGTGACGGCATTCGCGGGTCCCATCGAAGTGGGTTTCAGCGGCAACGGGCCGGCCAACATCGCGCGCGGCGAATATGTCTCGGGAGATTACTTCTCGACCGTCGGCGCAAAGACAATCCTAGGACGGCCGCTTGGCCTTGCCGACGATGCGCTCAGCGCATCGCCGGCTATTGTGCTGGACTACGGTTACTGGCAGCGCGCCTTTGGCGCCGACCCCGCCGCCGTGGGCCGCGCGGTCCGCCTCAACAACGTGGATGTCGCCATCGTGGGCGTGGCCGAGCCGGGCTTCACCAGCCTGACTCCCGGCAAGAGCCAGGACTTCTTCATGCCGCTGTCGCTGGCGAAGCGAGTACAAAGCGAAAGGTCGGGAACAGAGTACTCGCTGTCAGATCCGGCAATCTGGTGGGTCGTCCTGGCTGGCCGGCTCAAGCCGGGCGTTTCCGTCGAGCAGGCACAGGCTGAGGCAACCACACTCTTCCAGGCGGAGGTGCTGCAGGCCGCCAAGCCGATCTTCACCGAGGGCGACCAACCCGCTCTCCGGCTTTTGCCGGCAGGAGAGGCGTTGAACGGCGAGAGCAGCCAGATTGCAGCCATGCTCGAACTCATCATGACCGCGGTGGGATTCGTTCTGCTTATCGCTTGCGCCAACGTGGCCGGCCTGATTCTGGCGCGCTCCGCCAATCGGCAGAAGGAACTGGCCATGCGCCAGGCACTGGGCGCCGGACGCGCGCGGATTGCGCGCCAGCTCCTGACCGAAAGCCTGGTGCTGGCAACCACCGGCGGTGCGCTCGGCATTCTGGTTGCCGTCTGGGGCGTGCGCGCTCTTACCATGTTGATCTCCAGGGGCCTCGACCAGCCGTTTCGGTTTGTCATCGCTCCGGACTGGCGCGTGCTGGCGTTCACCAGCGGCGTTACGCTCGCCACGGGCATCCTGTGCGGTCTTGCGCCCAGCTTCCGCAGCGCGCACGCCGACCTTACACCATCGCTCAGGGAGCATGCGTCCTCCATCCCCGGCGGCGCAGCGCAGGGAGGGCGGCGTGTCCGGCTCGGCGACGCGCTGGTGGTGGCGCAGGTGGCGCTCTCGGTGGTTGTGCTGGTCGGCGCGGGTCTGCTGGTGCGGACCCTGCATACGCTGCAGACCCTCGATCCAGGTTTCGACACGCAAAATGTCCTGCTCTTCGGCATACATCCCAGCTTGGCCGGATACACAGACCACCAAACGGTAGAGCTCTACCGGCAGTTGCAGGAGCAGTTCCAAGCGCTGCCGGGCGTGGTGTCTGCCAGTTATTCCGAGGACTCGCTCTTGAGCCAAAGCTGGTCAGCCTATGACGTGCACCTCGACGACGCGCCGCCCCAATCGAATGCCAACACCGCTACGCTCCAGGTGGGGCTGGATTTCTTCCGGACGATGCGCATTCCCGTGCGTGCCGGCCGCGAATTCACGCGTGCCGACTTTGCTTCGGCAGAAGCGACGAATGCGGCGATCACCGTGGCGGAGCAGGCTGCCGTATCCGGCAATCCAGCAAAGGCCGCGCAGCCAGAAACCGAGCCGCAGCCGGCTCCCGTGCCCGTTCTCGTCAACCAGGCGTTTGTCAGGAAGTACTTCCCCAACCAGAATCCCGTGGGCCGGCATATGGGAAATAAACAAGAGGATGAGCCGGCAACGGGTCCGCAGCCTGGGTATCTCATCGTCGGAATTACCGCCGACACCAAATACGCTCGGTTGCGTCGCGATATCTTGCCCACCATGTTCCTGCCCCTGGTGGGCCACAGCGCCCACTTCGAGTTGCGAACTGCGGGCGACCCCACGGCATTGGTGAATCAGGTGCGCGGCATCGTTGCGCAGGCCGACAACAACGTGCCTCTGTTCGATGTGCGCACGCAGGCCCAGCAGATTGAGCAGACGCTCTATCAGGAGCGGCTCATGTCCCGCCTGTCGGGGTTCTTTGCGTTACTGGCCCTGATACTGGCGTGCATAGGACTGTACGGATTGCTCTCGTACGAAGTGGCGCGACGTACCCGCGAGCTGGGTATTCGCATGGCCCTCGGTGCGCAAAGGCGCGAACTGATGCGGCTGGTAGCACGGCGCGGACTTCTGCTGGCGCTTGCCGGCACAATCATCGGCATCGCGACGGCCATGGCCGTCACACGGCTGATGGCCGCGATGCTCTATAGCGTGCGGCCTTACGATCCCGCCACGTTTGCGGGCGTTGGCATCCTGCTCGTGCTGGTGGCGCTAGCCGCGTGTTCGATACCGGCGCGAAGGGCCATGCGCATCGATCCCATGGTGGCGCTGCGGTACGAATAGGAGGCTCAGACTTATGATGACCGGATTTGCTCAAGATTTTCGTTACGCGTTGCGCCAGTTGGGTAAAGCGCCGGGGTTTGCCGCGGTTGCAATCGTCACGCTGGCGCTCGGCATTGGCGCCAACACCGCCATCTTCAGCTTGCTTGACCAGGCACTGCTGCGCAGATTGCCGGTGAAGGACGCCGATCGCCTCGTGATTCTGCAGTCTGTGGGCAGCTTCAACGGCCACACGAGCTCGCGCACGGACGAGAATTTCTATTTTTCTTATCCCATGTATCGCGATCTCCGCGACCGCAATTCCGTTTTCGCCAGCCTGATCGCTACCGACTATGCGGCGGTGGGTGTGCAGTGGCACAACCAACCGGAACTTGTCGGGGCCGAATTAGTATCGGGCAATTATTTTGACGCCTTAGGAATACGGCCCGCTCTGGGACGCCTGATGGTTGCCGACGATGACCGCGTGGCGGACGCCAATCCGGTTGTGGTTTTAAGCTTCAGTTACTGGCAGCGCCGCCTGGGCTCCGACCCGTCGATCGTGAACCAGAGCATTCTGGTGAACGGTCGGCCCTTCACGGTCCTGGGAGTCGCGCCCCCCGGCTTTCACAGCGTGGTCATGGGAGACACTCCGGATCTTTTTGTGCCGATGACGATGAAGGCGGAAGTCAGGCCGGGATTCAAGGATCTCGAAGACCGCAAGTCGCGATGGCTGAACATCATCGGTAAACTCAAGCCCGGACTCTCCCGCGAACAGGCTGAAGCGGGCATCAACCCGCTGTGGTATTCCATCCGCGCCGACGAATTGAAGCAGCGCGGGGAGAACTCGGAGAACGTCAAGGAAAGTTTCCTGACCAAGTCGCATCTGTTCGTGCGCGACGGAGCCA
>DATHQJ010000011.1:0-15185 GCA_035482825.1 Binatus sp. (SeqCode)
CGCGGCCAGCGCCACCGGCTCTGGATTCAGCGCCAGCGGCATGAACTTGCCGATGACTTTGAATCCCGGCCAAAGCGCGAGCCTCAGCGTCACCTTCGCGCCCACCTCGGGCAGCGGCGCCAGCGGCAACCTGGCCATCACTTCCAACGCTTCGAATTCTGCCCTCAGTGTGGCGCTCTCCGGCACCGGCACTACGCCCGGCCAGCTCACCACCAGCCCCGCGAGTCTGAGTTTCGGAAACGTCGCCCCTGGCAGTAGCTCCACGCTAGCCGAGACCCTGACCAACTCTGGTGGCACGGCGCTCACCGTCTCTCAAATTAGCCCGAGCGGTACCGGGTTCAGTGTCAGCGGAATTAATCTTCCGCTTACCCTGGCCCCTGCTCAGAGTGTCACCTTCAACGCTTCGTTCGCGCCTCCGTCCGCCGGAAGCGACACGGGCAGTCTGGCCATCACTTCCACGGGATCGAATTCCAACTCCTCCATATCGTTGACCGGAACCGGCACCTCGGCGTCCGGACAATTGGCGGTCACACCTGCCTCCGTCAATTTTGCCAACGTCACGGTTGGAACCACTCAGAATCAGAATGCCACTCTCAGTGCGAGCGGAGCTGCCGTCACTGTGTCCTCGCTCGGAGTCAGCGGATCTCAATTCTCCGCCAGCGGAATCAGCTTGCCGGTTACGATCCCTGCGGGAACCAGCGTTTCGTTCCAACTGACGTTCGCGCCCCAGACTTCCGGCGCCGCCTCAGCCAACGTCACCTTTGCCAGCAACGCGTCCAACTCTCCTGCCACAGAGTCCCTGACCGGCTCCGGAACCATGCCGCAGCACACTGTTTCCCTGGGATGGAACACCAGTTCCTCCAGCGGCGTGGATGGCTACAACATCTACCGCGGAACTGCTGCCGCCGGCCCCTTCACGCGAGTCAATGCCGCGCTGGATCCGTCGCCGTTCGATACTGACAGCACGGTCCAAGGCGGCCAGACCTACTACTATGTCGTGACCGCTGTGACCTCCACGGGAGCCGAGAGCTCTTATTCGACTCCAGTGCAGGCCGTGATCCCTTCTCCATAAGCCATAGGATCGCACGCGTCAGCCCGAAGGCTCGAAGCCTGGTGAAACTTCGGAGGAACCAAACTGCCCGGGGACATTTTCCCTGGGCAGTTTGTCGTCAAGGGGCCCACGTTTCCACCGTTCCAGAAGGCTGCCCTCTACCGCAAAACTGCAAACCGCTGCACATCGCGTCCTCGCCTCTCCGCAACCTGGCGGCTAACCTATTGATTTCACAAATCTAATTGCCGCGCCGTTTTCCGCCGCAATGGAATCCCGCTTGCATTGTCACTCACGCCAATAAAGTCTATTAGTGAAATCGACTTTCTAGAAGACAGCCTATGAAAATCTCTCAAAAAGGTCTCTACGCCCTCCAGGCCATGATGATGCTCGCCCGTCATCATCACCAGGGCGCCATCAAAATCCGTGACATCGCCTACGAAGAGGCGCTCCCCGAGAAATTCCTCGAACTGATCCTGCTCGAACTCAAAAACGCGCGCATGGTCGAAAGCGTGCGCGGGGCCAAGGGCGGCTACCAACTCCGCCGCGAGCCCACCGACATCCATCTCAGCGAAATCATCCGCCTGATCGACGGCCCGCTGGCACCTTTCGGCGATGCCGAACAGTTGCGCGAACTCATCGACCGCGATCTTCCCCACCGCGCTCTCTATCAGGTATTCCTCGACGTCCGCGACGCCGCCGCCCGCATTCTCGACCACACCACCCTCGCGGATCTGATCGCTCACGATGGCCCCGGCACCGGCCGCAACAGCAAACGACAGAAGACTTCCACGAAAGACGCCGCCAGCATCCTCCCCATGGTCGTCGGAGGCCGCAAGGGTGAGTAGAAAAACCTTGAGCGGGGTAGAACGCCATTTCAAGAAAAAGTGGGGGGCAACGGCCGCCGCCTGGGACCTTCCGCTTTGATTCCCGGATTACCCAAAAATTGATCGCTTCGTAATGCGTAATGAAAGGCAACGAATTTCGTTAGAATCTCTACTAAGTTTATTGCAATGCTTTGATACGTTGAGCTAACGCAAATCGAATCGTGCAGCCGCTGTGAAGGACAAACTCAAAAGGGGAGAACGTTACTTCCATGAAAGTCACCAAGAACCTGTTTCTCACATTCCTGACGCTCGCGGCACTCGCTGCCGGCGCGTGGGCACAAACCGAGACCGCGTCCAATACCGATCCCGCAAAAGAACCCGCCGCCGCAACCCCAGCCCCACCGCCGGTCACAGCTGCCGATATCCAGTCGTTGAAAGACGCTCTCGCCGCCCAGCAGCAGCAGATCCAGGCCTTGCAGGCGCAACTGCAAGCCAGGAAGAACGACGAAGTACCGCCGCAGCCGCCTCAACCCGCCGGTCCGTCCGGGACACAAGCCGTCGACTCCGCACCCTCTGCCTCGGCCTCGCCCTCGCCCGTCGCGACCAACCTCCAGGAAACACCTTCCGGCAATAGTCAGCAAAACGCCGGCAGTTCCGATGAGCGCATCCGCAACCTTGAACGGCAAATCAAAGGCATCGGTCCGATTTCTTTCAGCGGCGATGTCCGTCTTCGCCTGGAGCCTTTCCTCGGTGGACCCTCGGATCAATCGCTCGATCGCACGCGCGGCCGCTACCGTGCGCGCTTCAACGCGACGGCCAATCTCGGAGAGCAATTCCGTACCGGCATCACGCTCGCAAGCGGTGACATCAACGATCCCACCTCCACGAACCAGACCGCCACCGGTTTCTACACTCGAAAGACCTTCGCGTTGGACCAGGCGTTCGCGGAATTCACACCCAGGGAATTCAAAGCCCTTACCCTTACGGGTGGTAAATTTCGCTATCCCTGGTACAACACGGAACTAACCTGGGATAAAGACTTGAATCCCGAGGGAGCAGCCCAGACCCTGGCATTTGACCTGGATACGCCTGTCCTCAAGCGTTTTGCGCTGGTCGGATTCGAGTTGCCCTTCGCCGAGATAGCCGGGACCTCTGCCACTGACAAAAGCATCACGCAATCGATCACCTACGGTGGTCAGTTGCAGACGACGTGGCAGCTTGCGCCGCGACTGAGGCTGAGCGCCTACTCCGGCTACTATGACTTCCGGGGTGCTGACGCAATTGCGCTGGCGCTAGCGCGAGCCAGCAGCAAGAATCCCCAGACGCCTTTGTCTGGCGCACTCCCGCTGACTTCCGGGAATCCGGTTCAAGACTCTACGTACACAACCACCGCCACCACCATCGTTACGATTGCCGGAACTGCGTATCCCACGGGCGTTACGTCGGTCACGAATGCACAGTTTGCCTCGAAGTTCGGGTTGTTCGACAACATCGCTCGCTTCGACATCGATACTGGACACGCTCGTCTTCCGCTGAGCTTTATCGGAGACTACGTTCAGAATACCGAGGCTTGCAGCAACCTTGCCAATATCGTGGCGCTTCCGGCGAACACCGATACCCAGACGTTCAAGCAGACGCTCAATGCCCCCTGCAACTCGCGTCAACGGCGTGGATACTGGGCCGAAGGCAGAATCGGCCGCCTGCAGGAAAAGGGAGACTTGCAGATCGGGTATACCCGCATCTACATTGAGCGCGAGGCCGTGCTGGGGAACTTCAACTACAGCGAGATTCGTCAGGGAACGAACGTCACCGAGCATCGCGTCGACGGCTTCTACCAGTTTGACCGGAACGTGCAGTTGGGCTTTACTGCTTTGATTGGACGTCCTCTGGGAAGCACCGAGCCTTGGCTCACGCGCTTGCAGTTCGATACGGTTTACATCTTCTAGGTACGAGTCGAGAGCCGCCGAAACGACAAAGCGCTACCGACCCAGTGTCCCGCAGGGATCCAGGGACTCTACGGTAGCGCTGCCACTTCAGAGCCCAAACTGATGGGAGAAGTATAAAAAGAGGAATGCACTACTGACAGTGCATAATCAGGTACCGGGAAGCCATTATCCGGAAGGGAATCACCCCGGTTTTTCCTCTGTGTCCCCCGTGTCCTCTGTGTTTAAGGTTTTCTCCGGCCGCAGCAACGGAAACAGAATCACATCGCGAATGGTGTGCGAGTCGGTCAGCAGCATAACGAGCCGGTCGACACCCACCCCCACCCCACCCGCCGGCGGCATCCCATACGACAGCGCCCGGATGTAATCCTCATCCATCTGGTGCGCCTCATCGTCCCCACGCTCGCGCTCCTTCAATTGCGCTTCGAATCGCCGCCGCTGGTCTTCCGGATCGTTGAGTTCGCTGAACCCGTTGGAAATCTCCATCCCGCCGGCGAAAATTTCCCAGCGCTCGGTCCAGTCCGGCTCGTCCGGCTTCTGCTTCGACAGCGGCGAGACCGCCGTAGGATACTCATAAATAATCGTCGGCTGCGTCAGATGCTCCTCCGCCACCGCCTCAAATAGCGCCGCAATATTTTTTCCCGCCGGAGCATTCGCCTCGTAGGCCATATGCGCGTGCACCGAGTTGAACCGCTCCACCAGCTTCTTCACGCCGTCGCCGCTGGCAAAATCGCCCATCTCCGGCTTCGCCCCGGCCGCCTCCGGCCAGTAATGGATGATCGCCTCGCGCATGGTCATGCGTTTCCAGTTGGCCCAGTCAATCTCCTGTTCGCCCCATTTCGTTTTCGTCCCGCCCGTCACATCCTTCGCCGCCTGCGTGATAATTTCCTGCGTCAAGTCCATCACTCCCTGATAGTCGGTGTACGCCTGATAAAACTCCAGCATGGTGAACTCAGGATTCCACCGCCATCCGAGGCCTTCGTTGCGAAAGTTTCGGTTGATCTCATACACCCGATCCATCCCGCCCACCACCAGCCGCTTCAAATAAAGTTCCGGCGCGATGCGCAGATAAAGATCCATGTCGAGCGTGTTGTGATGGGTCACGAACGGACGCGCCACCGCCCCGCCTGCGATGGGCTGCATCATCGGCGTCTCGACCTCAATAAATCCGTGCGCATCCAGTGTCCGCCGCATCGACTGCACCAGCTTCGTGCGCTTCACAAAAACTTCACGCACCTCCGGATTCATCACCAGATCGACATACCGCTGCCGGTAGCGTAATTCCACGTCGGTCAGCCCATGCCACTTCTCGGGCAGTGGCAACAGGTCTTTGCTCAGGAATGTGATCTCTTCCACGTGCACGCTCAGTTCGCCGGTGCGCGTCCGAAACAGATATCCGCTCACCCCGACGTGGTCGCCCAGGTCGAGCAGTTTGTAGAGTTCGAACCCCTTCTCGCCCACCGCATCTTTCTTGACGTAAATCTGCAGCCGCTTGCCATCCTGCTGCAGGTGAGCAAACCCGGCCTTTCCCATCAGGCGAATCGCCATGATGCGTCCCGCCACGCGCACGTTGACCCGCGCCTGTTCCAGTTCTTCGCCAGTCTTCGCCGTGTACTGGGCAAGAATCTGCTCGAGCGTGTGAGTGAATTCGTACTTACTGCGGTACGCAGCCTGCCCGAGCGCCTCAATCGCCTTCAACTTCTCGCGCCGCAGTTCGTAAATATGATCGTCGAATGCCAATGGAGTCCTTTAGGTTCTAGCCCGGAATGGGATGCCCCATGTCTCGCTGGTCTTGCGAGACATGGGATTCGCCAGCCCGGTTGAAGATCGAACCGCGATTATAAACAATCGCGGTCCGTAGCCGCGTACACCACCGTAGCCCCGTACACAACCGTAGCCGCGTGCGCAACCGTGGAAGAGCGGCGCTTCAGCGCCGCGTAAAGCGACAACACTCATACCGGGCTTCAGCCCCGGTGGGCATGCTCCATGCGGGCGACACCCTCCTTCCGTGCGCCCCAATAATTCGACTTGCGTGAATTCGTGTACCATGGTACATTGGTACGCATGGCCGACGATCCCCAACTGCTGGTCGAGCGTGTGCAAACCGGCGTCCGCATCGAAAAACGCATCCTCAAAGTCCTGAAAGCCTTCGCCGAATACCACGACATGACCCTCGGCGACGTCCTCGAAGGCATCGTGCTCCACGCCTTCGATGGCAAGACGCCGTTCAGCGCGGCTTCCCTCGAACGCATTCGCGACCTGAAGAAGTTCTACGACCTCGACCTCGACTCCAGCGCCAGCCACCGCCTGAAAGAGATCAAGGCGAGATCTCCGCGCAAACGCACCGACAAATAAATCAAACAAGAAATCAACAAGGAGCCCCGAGCACCATGAACGCCAAATGCGGTCTCACCGTCCTGCAATGGACCCTCGGCATCGTAATTCTGATCGAAGCGATCCTGTTCGTGCTCCCCGGCGCCGCGCACGACTTTGCCCGCAGCACCCACATGCCCGACTTCATCCGCCTGATTCTCGGATTCGGCGAGATCGCCGGCTGCATCCTTCTGCTGATTCCGAAGAGCGCCACCCGCGGCGCGTGGCTCCTGCTGGCCATCTTCGTCATGGCCATCGTCATTCACTTGCTGCATGGCGCGTACAACGTCGGCAATCTCGCAATCTACGCCGCGGCCGCCTTCGCCATCGCGGTGGGCAAATGAAATCAAAACGAAGAAGCCGGACCGCCATCCCGGGCTGCCCTACGGACCCCGGTCCGGCGATCTCTCCCGACGCAATAATAAAAAATACCCGGAGTCTTCCGTGAGCAACGAAGAGATCATCCGCCGCTTTGAAGCCGACGCCGTGCCGGAAGATTCCTTCCATCACGCAGATCACGTCCGCTTGGCCTTTGCCTATCTCTGTCAATATCCGCCACTCGAAGCGCTCGATAAATTCTGCAACGCGCTCAAGCGATTCGCAACGGCCCGCGGCAAGCCCGACCGCTACCACGAGACCATAACGCACGCTTATTTTTTCCTGATCCGCGAGCGCGTTGCGCGTTATGCAGACGCCGGATGGGATGACTTTGCGCTCCACAACTCTGATCTGCTGGTGTGGAAGAACGGCATTCTGTCGCGTTACTACCAGGAGTCAACGTTGCAATCGGAGCTTGCCCGCACGACATTCCTCTTTCCTGACAAGTGCGGGTGACGCCGCAGCTTGCGGGAGTCAGTGGGCCGCGCTGTGCTTGGCGGGGCGGGCGAATGGGCTCGTCCCCACATGTAAACCGTTGGTCGCTGTCTTTTTCGGCTCTTCCCCGTCTAATCGGTTACGATTTCTGCAGCCTCCAATACCACGGCAGGAAAGGCCTCATGAAACGACTTCTGCTCATATCCGTAGTTCTGACCCTCACCCTCGCCCACGCGCAAGAAATCCACTCCGGCAACGACCTGCTGCGCGCGATGCACGACCGCTACCAATCGTCCTGGTACAAGACGCTCACCTTCACGCAAAAAAGCACCACCTACAAACCCGACGGCACCAGCACCGCCGAAACCTGGTATGAAGCCGCGCAACTCCCCGGCAAGTTGCGCATCGACATCGGCGAACCAGCCAAGGGCAACGGATATCTTCTGGTCGACGGCAACGTCACCATCCTCCAGAACAACAGAATCACCGGCGCTCGTCCGCTCGTAAACATTCTTCTCGTGCTGGGTTTCGACGTCTACACGCAGTCGCCCGAGACCACCAGCAAAGTCGTGCAAGGCGAAGGCTACGATCTGTCCAAGCTTCGCGAAGATACTTGGGAAGGTCATCCCGCCTACGTCGTCGGCGCCGACAAGGGCGATCTGAAGTCCAAGCAGTTCTGGGTAACAAAGGATACGCTCCTGTTCGTGCGTGTAATTGAACCTGCGCGGGCCGATCCTGCGAAGCTCAACGACATCCGCTTCACCGACTATCGCCCGCTGGCCGGCACATGGGTTGCCGCCCGCGTCGAAATCCATTCCGACGATAAACTCGTCTTCAGCGAGGACTACACCGACATCCAGGCCAACGTAAAACTCGCAGACGGAACCTTCGATCCCGCGCAATTCAGCACCACCCACTGGGAGAAATAGCCCGCGTCTGACGTAGAGACGTCGCTGGCTACGTCTCTACAAAATCCCGGATGCATCCTTGCCCCCTCCCGCAGTAAAATAAATCCCATAATTTCCCAACTCAACCCAGGAAGTGCCTCATGGTTCATTTAAAGGTCAACGGACGCGCGCAGACTTTTGATGGCGATCCGGAAATGCCGCTGCTGTGGTATCTGCGCGACATCCTCGGACTCACCGGCACAAAATTCGGCTGCGGCATGGCCCTGTGCGGCGCCTGCACCGTGCTGCAAAACGGCACCGCGATCCGCTCCTGCCGCAAACAGATGGGCACCGTCGAAGGCCTCGAGATCACCACCATCGAAGCCCTCTCGAGCAACGGCCCGCACGCCGTGCAAAAAGCCTGGGCCGAAGTAAACGTCCCGCAATGCGGATACTGCCAGCCCGGACAAATCATGCAGGCCGTGTCGCTGCTGTCGACGAAGCCGCACCCGACTGACGATGACATCGATACGGTGATGGCGGGCAACATCTGCCGCTGCGGCACTTACCAGCGCATCCGCTCCGCCATCAAGACCGCGGCGAAGGAGAACGCATGATCACCGAAAAACAAATCGCCGCAGAAAAGATCTCCACCGAAACCATCACCATCGAAAACGTGAGCCGCCGCGGTTTTCTGCAAGGCGTATTCTCCGCCGGCGCCTTCGTCCTCTGCGCCCGCGTCGTTCCCAAACCGCTCTGGGCCGCGACCTCCAGCGCTCCGGCTTCCGTCGCTGCGACCGCATTTCATCCCAGCATTTTCGTCGGCATCCACACCGACGGCATGGTCTACATCGTGGCGCATCGGTCCGAGATGGGCAACGGCGTCCGCACCAGCCTGCCGCGCATTCTCGCCGACGAGCTCGACGCCGACTGGAGCCGCGTCACCGTCATTCAAGCCGATGGCGACTCTGCCTACGGCTCGCAGGACACCGACGGCTCGCATTCCGTCCGCGAATTTTTCGACACCCTGCGCGAAGCCGGAGCCACCGCGCGACTCATGCTGGTTCGCGCCGCCGCTCAGCAGTGGGGCGTGCCCGAGTCGCAGTGCGTCGCCGATCCCATGCACACAGTCAGCGACAAGAATTCATCCCGCAAACTCGGCTACGGAGAACTCGCCGCTTCTGCCGCGAAACTCCCCGTCCCCAAGAAAGAGGAATTAAAGTTCAAATCGCCGCAGGAGTGGCGCTACATCGGCAAGCCCGCAACCGGCTACGACATCGCCGACATCTGTTCCGGCAAGCCGCTCTTCGGCATGGACGTCCGTGTCGACGGCATGCTCTACGCCGCCATCGCTCACCCGCCGGTGCTCGGAGGAAAAGTTAAATCGCTCGACGACTCCGCGACTCTGAAAGTGATCGGCGTGAAGAAGACCCTCCCCATCGATCCCTTCAAACCACCGCACGCCTTTCAGCCGCTCGGCGGCGTCGCCGTCATCGCCGACAACACCTGGGCTGCGTTCAAAGGCCGCAACCAACTGAAGATCGAATGGGACAATGGCGCCAACGCTTCCTACAATTCCGCCGACTACAAGAAAGAATTGCAGCAGACCGCGCGCCAGCCCGGCAAAGTCGTGCACACAGTTGGAGATCCCGACGCAGAATTCGCCAAGGGCGGCAAAATTATCGAAGCCGAATATTTCGCTCCGCATCTCGCGCACGCTTCCATGGAGCCGCCAGTCGCCGTGGCAGATGTACAAGGCGAGAAAGTCACCGTCTGGTCCCCAACGCAAGACCCGCAGGGTGTGCAGGAACAAATCGCTAAAGCGCTCGGCCTGAAAAAAGAAAACGTCACCTGCCACGTGACTTTTCTCGGCGGAGGCTTCGGCCGAAAGTCCAAACCCGACTACGCCGTCGAAGCCGCCGTGCTCTCGAAAAAAACCGGCAAGCCCGTCAAAGTAATCTGGAGCCGCGAAGACGACATCAAGTTCGACTACTACCACTCGGTCGCCGCCATGTACATGAAAGCCGCGATCGACGACGCCGGCAAACCGAAAGCATGGCTGCAGCGTTCCGTTTTCCCGCCCATCGGATCAACGTTCAACTCGAGCGAGGTCTACGGTAGCGCCGGCGAAATGTCATTAGGATGGGACCTGACTCCTTTTAACGTGCCCAACTTCCGTTCCGAAAACGGACAGGCCACCGCCCACGTCCGCATCGGCTGGCTGCGCTCGGTGGCCAATATTTATCACGCGTTCGCCGTGCAAACGTTCGCCAATGAACTCGCGGTCGCCGCGAATCGTGATCCCTGCGATTACCTGTTGGGCTTGCTCGGTCCTGCACGCAATGTCGACCCCGGGCCGAAGGGTTCCCCGGGAGTCACCGAAAAGTATCCCTACGATATCGGACGCCTGCGCCACGTCGCCGAAGTGGCCGCTGAGAAATCCAACTGGGGCAAGAAGAAATCCGGCAAAGGCGTCGGCATGGGAATCGCCGTTCATCGCAGCTTTTTCAGCTACGTCGCATCGGTGGTCGAAGTGGAAGTTGACGACCAGGGCGTAGTCCGCATTCCGCACGTCACCACCGTGGTTGACGCCGGCATCGTCGTCAATCCTGACATGGTCCGCTCGCAATTCGAAGGCGCGGCCGTATTCGGCACCAGTGTCGCCCGCACCGGAGAAATCACCGCAACCGCGGGCGCCGTCGACCAATCCAACTTCTTCGACTATCAGGTCGCCCGCATGAACGACGCCCCGCGCCAGGTCGACGTGCACATTGTCGAAAGCACGGCCCCGCCCGCGGGTGTCGGTGAACCCGGCGTGCCTCCATTCGTTCCAGCGCTGTGCAACGCCATCTTTGCCGCAACCGGAAAGCGCGTAAGAGAGTTGCCGTTAGCGAGAAACGGCTTCGCCTAAGAAGCCCCGTATGATTGTCATCCTGAGGAGGGCGCCTTTTGCCCACCGAAGGATCTGGGCGAGCCGCGCGATGCGTCGCGCTCTTTGCGACGCAATAGTCGCGCGTTGGCTCGCTTCCCTATGCATTGAGCCAAGGCCTCTTGAACCGCGGCCTAATCAGCGCTACTATGACCTGCTGCGCAAACTGCAGACGCAAAACTCTATGCCGCAAAACTACGTTCCCATCTTCATCTTCATCGCCATCGTCGGCGCGCTGCTGCCGATCACGCTGCTGGCGGCGAAACTGGTGCGCCCCTTCAATCCCAGCAAGACCAAGCTCATGCCCTACGAATGCGGCATTGACCCCATCGACAGCGCCCGCGGACGCTATACCGTCCGCTACTACATCATCGCGATTCTTTTTGTAGTGTTCGACGTGGAAACGATTTTTCTGTTTCCCTGGGCCGTTCGTTTCAAGGCCTTCGGCTTGTTCGGCCTGCTCGAAATGCTGATCTTCCTCGCCATCCTGATCGTCGGCTACATCTGGGTCTGGAAAAAAGGCGCACTGGAATGGGTGTAAGAATAGTCGAATTATTCTTCGTCTCGATTTTCGAGCAAAATTACTCCTGTCATTTCGAGCGGAGTCGAGAAACCTGCTGTTTGATTGGAAGCTAGTCCGAATATGGCCGTCGTCGACAATCCCATGGACTCCTCCCCCGCCGAAACCTTCGCCGCCAGCCGCTGGACCAGAGGCAACTTTTTCTTTCCTACGCGCCTGGTGATCAGCCCGCAGCGCGTCGCCCGCGTGAAGTCGCGCCTGTTTGGCAGTAACGAAGAAAGCATCGCCATGTCGAAGATCGCCTCGGTGCACATTTCCACCGGCGTGTTCTGGTCCGAGATCGTCATCGAATCCACCGGCGGCACCGACCCCATCACCAGTCACGGCCATCGGAAATCCGACGCGCAACGCATCCGCGACCTGATCGAGCAATATCAGGCGCAGTCGCGTGGCTAGCAATCTCCGTTTCTACATCAAAGGGTCATTCGACCGACGTTGACTTCGCCCCCTCAAGCTGATAAAAGTTAACGTTCTTTTCAGCGCAGACGGCGCCGAGGTCTGTGCGTTCGCGAGCTATGCCGGACGAAATCAAATCCCCCTCTTCGCCGCCAGAAGGTGAACCGAAGCCGACACCGGCTCAGCCCACTCCGGGCGGCGTGAAAGCTACTCCAGCTGGTTCCGTTCCATCCGAAACCAAACCCGCTGCCGCCGCGCCGGCAACTCCAGCCGCTGCTAAACCCGCCGCCCCTCCGCCCAAGCCTGCAGCACCGGTGCCGACGCCCTGGGATTCCCCCATGATTGCGAAACTCAAAGGCGAATACGGATCCGGCGTCGAGCCCCTCACTTATCTCGGCCAGAACTACATGATTGTCGACCGCTCCCTGATTCCTGAAATCCTCCAAGTGCTGCACAACGAACTACAGTTCGACTACTGCGTCGACATCACCGCAGTGCACTACCCCAAGCGCGAGAAGCAGTTCGACGTCGTATGGATTCTCTATTCATTCGCGCGCAACGAGCGCATTCGCGTCACCACGCGCATCGCCGACGGCGAAAGCATCGCGAGTTCCGTCCCCATCTGGGTGACCGCCAACTGGCTGGAGCGCGAAGTCTTCGACATGTTCGGCATCAAGTTCGACGGACATCCCGACATGAAACGCATTCTGCTACCTGACGGCTGGAAGGGCCATCCCCTGCGCAAAGATTACGGCATCCTGCAACAGGACAACGAGTGGGTACAGATCAACCTGGGAATCGAGAGCGGCCAATAACTTAAAGACCGACGACCAAAGACCCAAGACCGAAGCAATGACCGACCCGACCTCACTCTCGCCGCCCAGTCTCGAAACCCACGTCGAAGCCCACGACAAGACTTTTCTCGACGCCAACGAGCTCGTCATCAATATGGGCCCGCAGCATCCCGCGACCCACGGCGTGCTCCGCGTAATTTTGCGGTTGGACGGCGAGAAGGTCATGGGCCTCGAGTGCGTCATCGGATACCTGCACCGCGGCGTCGAAAAAATCGCCGAGCATCGCACCTACACGATGTTCAATCCCTACGTCGATCGCATGGACTACGTCGCTGCGGTCTCGAACGGCTTGGGATACTGCGAGACGGTCGAAAAACTTCTGAACGTCGAAGCCCCGCCCCGCGCGCAATACGTCCGCGTCATCCTGACCGAACTGAATCGCATGGCCAGCCATCAGCTCTGGCTGGGCACGCACGCGCTCGATATTGGCGCAATCACACCGCTGTTCTACACTTTCCGCGACCGCGAAGAAATCCTCAAGATTTTCGAAAAATATTGCGGCGCACGCCTGACCACCCACGCGTTTCGCATCGGCGGCCTGCAGTACGAGACCTACGAAGGATTTGAAAAAGAAGTCAAAGCGTTCGTTAAGTTCGTCCGCCCAAAAATCGACGAATACGAAGAACTCCTCACCACCAACCGCATCTGGCTGGAACGCACCAAGGGCGTCGGCGTCATTTCCGGCAAGGACGCAATCGCCCTCGGTGTGACTGGCCCAGTCCTGCGCGCCAGCGGCGTCAAGTGGGACATCCGCAAAGCCCTGCCCTACGCCAACTACAAGAATTTCGATTTCGATATTCCGACCGGCCAGAACGGCGACACCTACGACCGGTACATCGTCCGCATGGCCGAGTTCCGCCAGTCGCTGCGCATCATCGAGCAGGCCGTCGACGGAATCCCTGAAGGCCCCATCATGGCCAAGGTTCCCAAGGTGATCAAGCCCCCGGTCGGCGAGGTCTACCACTCCATCGAAGCCCCCAAAGGCGAGCTCGGATATTTCATCGTCAGCGACGGCTCCACCCAGCCCTACCGCATCCGCGTACGCCCGCCATCCTTCGTGAACCTCCAGGCGCTCGACGTGATGTGCCGCGGCCAACTCGTCGCCGACGTGATCGCGGTCATCGGCACGCTCGACATTGTTCTCGGCGAGGTAGATCGCTGATGCACGAGCTGATCGACTACATCCAGTCCTACCTCGACCCGCGCGTCACCACCACGCCCGGCGCAGCCGGCAACATTTTCTGGGCGACAGTCTATATCCTGCTGGTCTTCGGCGGACTCTCCGTCGCCGTCATCGCCATGAACTGGCTCGAGCGCAAAATTCTCGCGCACATGCAGGTGCGCCTCGGCCCCATGCGCGTAGGCCCGCACGGCCTGCTGCAGCCCATCGCCGACGCCATCAAGCTCCTGCTAAAAGAAGACATCATCCCCGCCGGGGCCGACGCTTTCATTTTCTGGATTGCGCCCTTCATGGTCGTGCTCGCGGCGTTCACCGTGTTCGTCGTCGTCCCCTTCGGCCCCACCCACGCCATCACCGACATGAACATCGGCATCCTCTTTATGCTCGGCGTTTCCTCGCTGAGTGTGCTGGGCATCGTCATGGCCGGATGGGCCTCGAACTCGCACTACCCTCTGATCGGCGCATTACGCTCCAGCGCGCAAATGGTTTCGTATGAAGTTGCCATGGGCCTGGCCGTGCTCTCGGTGATCCTGCTCACCAGCCTGCAAGGATCGGGTCTTGGCCTCTACGGAATCGGAGCCGCCAACCCCCAGGCGTACGGCACGCTCAGCATGATCGGCATCGTGCAGGCGCAGCAGGAACAGGGCGTCTGGTTCATCTTCAAATTTTTTCCGCTCGGCCTGGTCGGATTCTTCATCTTCGCTATCGCCATGGTCGCCGAAACCAACCGCGCCCCCTTCGATCTGCCCGAAGCCGAATCCGAACTGACCGCCGGATTCCACACCGAATACAGCGGCTTCCGCTGGTCCTTATTCTTCCTCGCGGAATATTCGGCAATGATCGCCGTGTCATCGATCGCCGTCACACTCTGGCTCGGCGGATGGCTCCGCCCCTTCCCGAACGCGCTCAGCGGACCCACGTGGGATTTGGTCTTCTCCCTGATTCCCGGTATATCATTCCTTCTCCTGGCCGCGATGTGCTTCTACAACGTGGCCCGCATGCCGAAACACCCGCTGTTCAAGATTCAAACCATGGGTCTCGCCGGATTCGGCGCAGTCCTGGGCCTCATCGGCTTGGTCATGTTCATCCCCGCCGTCCGCGACCGCGTCAACGACGTTTTCTGGTTCGCCGCCAAAGTTGCCGGATTCATGTACCTCTATATCTGGTATCGTGGCACGTTCCCGCGATATCGCTTTGACCAGCTAATGAAAGTCGGATGGAAAATTCTGCTGCCCATGGGCCTGGCCTTATTGATTCTCACCGCAGCCATGGGCATGCGGACGGAACTGTGGGCACAGTTTCAGGAAGTGGTGCACGGCCTATGAATCCGGTTGCGACACCATTCTTTTTCTACC
>DATHQJ010000012.1:0-3989 GCA_035482825.1 Binatus sp. (SeqCode)
GCTGCTGGATTCGCGTCATCGACATTGCCTCCGAGGTAGAAGCCAACGCCGGGGCGAAAAACACGTGAGAAGAAATCACACGTGTGTTCTTCTCCCCGCGTCCGCTTGCGTTTTTTCGATTCCCTTTACCGGTGCTGGATCAACCAGATAAGACCCTTCTTGTCCCAGGAAAGACCTATCCTGTCCCTGACAGAACTGCTCTTGTCCCGAGTGGCCGGGATTATACCTGAAGATCGAACCGAAGATCATGGAGAAAATCTGATCGCTGAACGGTGTTTCTTGAATCGACGGAAGGCGCGACGGATCGGGATTGAATCGCCATGCGATCACAGCGCCAGCACTGAATCATCCCCCGTCGAATTCCCGGCACTCGTTGCCGCTCGGCGCGATGGGATCGCGCTTGGACTGAGCGGGAGCCTTCTTGGTGACGCGGCAAATCAGTTCTATGGTGGGGCTCTATGAATCCTGTTACGCTCGCGGTCGTAGCCGCGATGGCGACGGGTTGCTATTTCAATCCCGTGGAGTGGAAACGTTGTGCCCAGAAAGAGACCGGCGGCGATGGACCCTACAGGCAAGTCCTTCTATGCGGCGAACAACGAAGACAATGGCGCTAGCCCTTAGACCATCGAAAAGACCGGCAACCTTGTTAAAATCACTGGTGGGGACGCAGTCGGGAACGAACCCGCTTGGTCCCACTTTTCAGGCATCTTGCTGCTCGCCTTTGCGCAGCTCACGCGCAAGCCACGCCTTGGCCAGGTTCCAGTTGCGCTTCACCGTGGTGCGGGAAACTCCCAGTACGGCTGCAGCTTCGTCAATACTCAGGCCGCCGAAAAACCGCACCTCCACAAGCTGGGCCTGCTGCGGATCGAATTTGGCGAGGCGGCTGAGAGCTTCATCCAATGCCACGACATCCGCGGTTTTCCCCTTGGAAACTCCAGCCGCTTCTTCCAGAAATACCTTCTCAAAGCCGTGGCCGCGCTTTTGCGCGTCATGGCCGCGGCTGTAGTCGACCAGGATACGCCGCATCAACTGTGCGGCGACGCCCAGGAACTGCTCCCGATTTTTCCAACGAACTTCTCTCTGATCCGACAGGCGAAGATAAGCCTCATGCACCAGGGCAGTAGTCTGCAGGGTGTGATCGCTGCGCTCCCTCCGCAAGTAGTGAGACGCCAAACGCCGCAGTTCCGAGTAGAGCAGCACGACCAACTCGGCCGCGGCCTTGTCATTGCCGACACCGAGTTCACCCAGGAGGGTGGCAACATCTGGTGGCGCATCCATAAGGACCTCATACGCGATGACCGGAACCGCCGGGAGAAGAATGGACACCGCAGCAGCCGCAACACTGCAAGCTCAAAGCAAGAAAAAGCTGAGTAAGAAAAATCTGAACACGAGGGGGGGGCCGTTACGAATTCGCGGCTCCGACTCACCCTGGAATCGCGATCTTTGTGGCAGTGAAGTATATACCCATTCAAACGCTAAACCAACGCGGTTTACTCGCTTGTTTTCTTACGCTTGGAACTCACTGACGCCGAAAGTCAGAACCGCCTCGCAACCCGCACTCACCAGGAATGGACGTTCCCCCGTGTTTTTCCTCGTGTTCATCAAGAAGTTTCTATTAGGAGTTCGCTGCGGAAATTGCTCATTCACGCCTGCCGCCACCACACCCATACCGCGACGAGCGCTGGAATGAGAAAGATCACAGTGAAGACCGGCAACTCTTCCCTGAGCGAGTAGCCAGCGCGAGCGACTCCGAACCACATATTCACCGCCGCGATAACCAGCCACACAGGAATGAACAGTCCAAGGGCGAACCTCGTCGCACCTACTCCGCCCAGCCAGCGGCCGAATAACACGCAAGCCGCCAGCAATACCAGTCCCCCACCGATGATCAATGCCGTGCGCATCTAGGCCTCCCCAAACCCGCGGACCGCGTGCCCACCGAATAGTGACTTGACCTGGCCAAGCAATCATGACAGGGAAGTCATCGAATGACCAAGTTGCATTTGCCTCAAAGAGAAGTTAGTAGTACAACGGTCACGAATTGAAATATTTCTCGCTTCGTAGGTGTCATTCAGTTCGAGTACAATCCGGGCTCCGATGGAGGTGTGGGATGAATCGTCTTCTTAAAGAACTCTGGCGGCAGGAACAGGGCCAGGATATCGCCGAGTATGCGGTGATGCTCGCCGTTATCCTGGTCTTGGTGGTTGGTACGATCCGCCTGATCGGAAGCAACGCGAACAACGTATTTTCGAACGCAGCCAGTTCAATTCAATGATGCTCGCCAGGGCTATTACACTCTGAAGCCCGCGTCCGGTCAGTGAGGCACCCGCTGCCGGGCCGTGCGCTTGTTGCCGCGGCCCTTCTCGCAACTCATCTCCGCGTCACCGGCTTCACCGCACGGGGTTGCCGTCGGCGTCTATCTTGTGGACTTCGCCCAGGTTCAGCTCGCGGATGCCCGCCTCCACTTTGCTCATGTCTCCTACCACCACCCACACCAGATGGTCCGGCAAAATGTATTTCTTGGCGATTTCGTTGGCGCCGTCGGGCGTAAGGGCCAGCGCTTTCTGCGTGAAGGTGTTGTAGTAGTCCTCGGGCAAACCATACTGCAGGATGGTGCCATATGCGCCGCCAAGCTGCTGCACCGTCTCAAAGTTGCCGGGCAGTCCGAGCGTGGAATTCGTTTGCTCGTCCTTGAGTTCGTCGGCCGTAACGGGTTTTCCGCCCACGATGGCGGTGTATTCCTTGACCAGCTCGACCATCGATTCTTTGGTCTTGTCGGTCTGTACCGCCGAAATGCTTATATACGGACGCTGTCCCCGGGCCGACGGCAACAGCGAGCGCACACCGTAGGACCAGTGTTTGTCCTCGCGCAAATTCATGTTGATGCGCGAGCTGAATTTTCCGCCGAAGATGTTATTCACCAGTTGCAGAGAGATCGCATCCGGATCGTTCTGCGGAGGCGCCAGTTGTGCGCCAAAGATTACGCTCTGCCCCGATCCCGGCCGGTCGATCAGATAGACCACGTCCTTCTCCGGTTCCGCCACTCGCGGCACGGATCGCTGCGGCACATCGCCTGATTTCCAGGAAGCCAACAAGCTTTCCAGCTGGGGTTTGATTTCCGCCAGCGTGGTGTCCCCAACCACCAGCAGGGTGGCGTTGTTGGGTTTGAACCAGGTGTCGTGGAACTTCGCCAGGTCGTCGCGCGTCATCTTGCTCACGCTGGCCTCGGTCCCGGTTCCGGTGAAAGGCACCGCATAAGGGTGTCCCTGGCCATAAAGCAGTGTCGGGACCACACGCAGCGCCATGGACTGGGGCGTTACCTTCTCGCGCTGGATGCCGGCAATGGTTTCCTTTTGCAGGCGCAGGAACTCTTTCTGCGGAAAGGCCGGATGCAGAATCAGGTCTGCATAAATGTCCAGCGACTTGTCCATCGTGCTCTTCAGCGTATTGAGGCTTACCAGGGACCAGTCGAGGTTGGCGCCGGCATTGAAGTTGGCGCTGAGCGACTCCAGTTCTTCGCCAATCTTCAGCGAATCGCGCGTCGGCGTGCCTTCTTCCAGCATGCGCTGCTCAAAGTTGGCCGTGCCGGTCGCACCGGCCGGATCGGCGGAGTATCCGCTGTTCACCATCAAAGTGAAATTCACCACGGGTGCGGTGTGGCGCTCCGCCAGCACAATCTTCAGCCCGTTGCTGAGCGTGGATTTCTGCAACCCAGGCAGCTTGAGCGACATGGGGTCGCCGGGCGCGGGTTCTTTCGACCGGTCGAGTTTCGCCTCAGTCTTGAAGCTGGTGGGATAAGGATGCACCTCCAGCACATAGTCGCCGTCACTAAGCCAGTAGTCGGCCGCCTTCTTTACCGCAGCCGGAGTGGCAGCCTGCACGCCCTTCAGATAGTCCTTGTAGCAATCGGGATTGCCGGTGAAACTCTGGCAGCGCGCCAGCAGATCACTTTTGCCTCCGAAGCCGCCGATGCGTTCCACGATCCGCGC
>DATHQJ010000013.1:0-15463 GCA_035482825.1 Binatus sp. (SeqCode)
TCGTCCTGCAGCAATTCGGAATGCTCGTTGGGTTCCACATGCAAGGCGATCACTTCCGGTGAGAGCCGGGCGGCAAATTCGATCCCCTGGCGCGTGATGTTGCTCCAACGGTCCACAGTGATGACCGCGATGGGATGCCGGTTCAGCCCTGCGGCATCGACCGGAACCTTGCAGGTCGTGAGCACCTTCACCGAGTGGTAGTGACGTCGCACGATGGAAAAGAGAACGATGGTTAACGGAATGAAAAGCAGCGTGATCCACGCCCCCTCCGCGAATTTCGCGACCAGGACGACGCACGTCGTGGTGCCGGTGACGACAGCGCCCAACCCGTTGACCAGCGCACTCTTGATCCAACCCGGGCCGCGATTCTTGCGCCAGTGCATCACCATCCCAGCCTGGGAGAGCGTGAAGGCGAGAAACGCACCCACCGCATAAAGAGGAATCAGCCGGTCAGTAACGCCGCCGAACGAAATGAGCACTCCGCCACACAGCACCGCCAGCACGCCAATGCCATAGGTATAGACCAGCCGCCGCCCGCGGTAGCCGAAGACGTGCGGCAGGTAGTTGTTCTGTGCGATGGCGCGGCAGAGTCGCGGAAAATCGGCGAACGCAGTGTTGGCGGAAAGAGAGAGCACGATCAGAATCGACCCAATCGTCAGATAGTAGAAGAATCCCTTGCCGAAGACCGCGGCCGTAAGCATGGAGAGAACGCTCTGATAACCGGGCTTGCCGGGATCGGTGGCAGCAATCCCATACACCTTAACCAGATAGGAAATTCCAGCCAGCAATACGGCCAGAAGAAAAATGATCACGGTCAAACTACGCTGCGCATTTTTCACCGCAGGCTCCCGAAAAGCCTTCACTCCATTGCTGACCGCTTCCACGCCAGTCAGGGCAGTGCAGCCGCTGGCAAAAACCTTAAGCAGCAGCCAGAAGGTGACGGCCTCCGTAATGGGCGGTGGAGGCGGAAGAGCAACCACCGCTGTAGGATGCCCTCCGCTAAAGAGCACGCGGAGAACGCCGGCTGCGATCGTGACGAGAAGAGTTCCGACGAAAAGATAGGTTGGTACCGCGAAAACGGTGCCAGCCTCGCGCACCCCGCGAAGATTGAGAATGGTGATAACGATGAGAATTCCCACGCAGAGAGTGACGGTGTGCGGCAACAACGACGGAACGGCCGACACCAAGGCGCCGACTCCAGCAGAAATACCGACCGCTGCCGTCAAAATATAGTCCGCAAGCAGCGCGGCAGCGGCGAGCAATCCGGCTGGAGCGCCGAGGTTGAACCGCGCCACGGTATAGGAACCGCCGCCAGAGGGATAAGCCGCGATAGTCTGGCGGTACGAAAAGTAGACGATCACCAGCAGCGTAATGATGGCAGCACTGACCGGAACGATATAGTGAACGCCCAGCAGCCCCAGCGGAATCAAAAGGCTGAGCGCAGCTTCCGGCCCGTAAGCCGCGGAGCTAAGGCCATCGAGGCCAAAGATCGGAATGCCCTGCGCCGGACCGATCTGCTCGGCCCGTTCGTCAGTGGTTTTGATCGGCTTGCCGACTACGAGATCAAGTATGTTCATGAGGAATCTTGCTCAAAAGACTTTGAATTAGAGAAAGCGGCACGAAATGGACCGGGACACAACACGATACCATCGCGGAGATTTGCAATCAAAACGCATCCCGGTCGTCACGGCGTGAGGAGGACCTACAGACGAGTAGCCGCGAAATCCGACGCTACGAAACGATCGTCTGGCAGAGAAGGCTCGTCTCGTCGGAGATAATGCCGTCAACCCCGGCCTCCGCGAAACGCTTCATCTCTTCCGGAGCGTTGACCGTCCAGACCATGATTTTCTTCCCCGCACCCTTCACCTTGCGAATCAGTTCCGCCTCGACCAGTTCATGGTGAGCAATCACATATTCGATCGAAAGGTCGGTCCAGAATTTCAGCTGAGTCTTGGATTCGCAGATCAGCCCAAGCGGAATGGTCTTGTCTTCCGCCCGCAGCGCCTTCAGCGCTCCAGGAATAAACGACGACACAACGAATCCGCGGCGTGGCTTGTGTCGCAGGAAGAGATCGAGCATGATCCGCTCCATGCCCTTCACCTTCAGTTCGATGTCGAGAAACGAATCGCGATAGCGCTGAAGTACGTCTCGCAGGCGGGGCAACTGGGAAACCATCTTCGCGGGCGTGCGGGAAATCTCGAATCCCAGGGCCTTTGGGTCATGGCAGATCACAGCCTCTTCGTCGGCGGTGAGGCGCACGTCGAATTCGAATCCGTCGCAGCCGTCGGCCAGCGCCTGATCGAAGGAGGCGGGAGTATTTTCCAGAATCGACTTGAGGCCGCGCGCGCCGCGGTGGCCGAGAAGAAGAGGACGGCTCATAGGAACGCAATCACTCGGACAGACTCAGTCAAGATCGCGTCGGTCAGGTTTGAGTCAGTGAAGTTCGCATCAGTCAAGATCGAAATCCCGAATCGGCCGGCCGGTGTCAGGAGTCTCTTTCGCCTTCTTCACCGCCTCCTGAAATTTTTTCTCAAGCAGATCGGAGGCGTGCTTCTGGGCTTCCACCGACTGCTGGAAAATGGACTCGCGGCGGCTGTCATGTTCCCGCATGGACTTCACCGCAGCCTCCATGTCGCTGAAGGTTTTCGGCTTCACCGCCGCGGTGTGCGCGATCACGGCGCGCGTCTCGGTGTCGATCTTAAGCAGCGCACTGCAGCACGGACACGTGACTTCGAAATTAGGGGACTTCTTCGCCATTGAGCGAATCATACCGCAAAACCGCTGCTCCGCGTTCTCAATGCTTCAGCTTGATCGGGAAGATGTGGAACAGGTTCACCATTTCCCAGCCCAGCAGGAAGATCGACATCAGAACCACCATCACGGCCATCAGTTCCCCGAAGCTCAGGCCGCGGCGTGTAGGCTCCAGGCGGCGGGCGGCGAGACTGAGGATGTTGAGCGTGGCGAAACCGAATACCAGTGCCCAGAGGATGTTGTAAACGTCCTCTCGCGTGCCGCGATAGAACACGGCGACGGCGACGCCGAAAAGCATGGCAGCGTAGGCGCGCGCGATCATATAGATGATCAGGGCCGCCCGCGTGGTTCGGGTGAAGCCTGCGATCAACGACACTGCGGCAGTTAGCGCCATCGGCTCAAGCCAAGCCCTGCACGCCTGTTCGTAGGGCCAGCATTGGATATTACATCTTTTCCCGATTCCGATCACACCCGGCGCAGAGCGGGTAGTGGCGCAGTTTAAAAAAGGTTCGTATCAGGGCACGCCTTTTTAGGCGTGCCACGAAGGCTCGGACTCCTGCGTCGGCTTCAGCCGCTGGGCTCGTCGCCTTGGAATCACGTTTAATATGAGTCATGCCAAAATGCCGTTTCATTTTCTTCGACGTGGGCAACACTCTGCTGTTTCCCAATCGCGCCCGCATGCTGGCGCCGCTGCCGCTGCCCGTCGACCGGCATCCGACGCTGGCCGCCTGGCAGGCACTGGAGCGGCGCACCAAGCAGGAATTTGATCAGGGCATGATTGGAGGCACGGTCGATCACGGCTTCTGGTGGACCTTCCACACTCATCTACTGCAGGATCTGAACTTGCTCGACCATGGGGTACCCGACAGCGCGGTGCGCGACGCGCTGGTTGAGAATACGCAGAAGTCCGCCAACTGGGACCAGATCCTGCCCGGAACGCGCGAAGCGCTGGACCGGATTCGCCGGGAATACGCGATTGCCGTGATCTCGAATGCCGACGGCAAGATTGACGCGGTTCTGCGGCGCTGCGGGATTGAGGATTGCTTTGCCAGCATCACGGACTCGGGGAACGTCGGATATGAGAAGCCCCATCCGGCGATTTTCGAAGCGGCGCTGCACGCGATGAAAGCCTCAGCCGCGGAGAGCCTGTATGTGGGCGATGTGTATTCGATCGACTATGTCGGGGCGCGCAACGCGGGAATGCAAGCGGTGCTGCTAGACGTCGCCGGGGCCTATCGCGAGCGGGAGTTTCCGCAGGTGGAATCGCTTGTAGAATTGGAATCCTGGCTCAAACAGTAACCGGAATCATCACTGACGAGGTTGGCACTAGCATGTTCGACTCGACTCGATTTCTTCTCTTTCTGACCGCGGCCGTGCTGCTCGCTGTCTCTCCCGGCCCGGGAATGCTCTACGTTCTTGCTCGCAGTCTGGCGGGCGGAAAACGCGAGGGAGTGCTCTCGGCATTGGGCACATTTCTCGGTGGCATGGTACATGTGTTCGCAGCAGCGCTGGGCGTGTCGATCGTGCTGGCGAAGTCGGCCGTGGCATTTGCGACCGTGAAGTACGTGGGCGCGGCTTACCTGTGCTTTCTGGGTGTGCGGATGATTCTTGAGGCGCGGAGAGACGAGGGGAACGCGGAACAGATTCATCAAGATCTCAAACCCGCACGCAACCCGCTGTGGCAGGGCGTGGCAACTGAAGTCTTGAATCCTAAGACTGCTTTATTTTTTCTGTCGTTCATTCCACAATTCGTCAATCGTTCGGGTGGACACGTTTTCCTGCAGTTCGTGGCGCTCGGAACCATCTCGGTAGTGATGAACACGACGGCTGACTTGATCGTGATCGCACTGGCGGGACCGTTGGGAGAGCGCATTCGTTCGTCGGCCACCTTCCGCCGCCGGCAGAGAACTCTGACTGGCGCAATCATGATCGGCCTGGGAACTTATCTGGCAACCAGCGAGAGCAAGTAGCCACGGGATCCTGCATGAAAACGCCCTGCGATGAAGCTGTCATGCAGTCAGCGGGAATCGCAGCTCCCTGCGGCCCACAAGCCGGAACCTGGATACTGGTCGCGACCATCCTCGGTTCCAGCATGGCCTTTATCGACAGTACAGTCGTGAATGTCGCGCTGCCCGCATTGCAAGCCAACTTTCATGCAACCGTCGTGGACGTGCAATGGGTCGTCGAATCCTACGGTTTATTTCTGAGTGCGTTGATTCTAGTCGGAGGTTCGCTGGGGGACCTGTTTGGCCGCCGACTGACATTCGTCGTCGGTGTTGCGATCTTCGCCGTCGCTTCGGCAATTTGTGGGGCGTCCTCGAATATTCATCAACTGAACATCGCGCGGAGCATTCAAGGGATTGGCGCTGCGCTCCTCGTGCCTGGCAGCCTGGCGATTATCAGTACGGCGTTTGACGAGAAAAGTCGTGGCCAGGCCATCGGAGTGTGGTCGGGCTTCACCGCAATCACGACTGCCATTGGGCCGGTTCTGGGCGGATGGCTGGTTGAGCATGCATCGTGGCGCTGGGTGTTCTTTATCAATCTCCCACTTGCGGTGGCTGTGATCGCCATTTCGCTCTGGCGAATTCCAGAAAGCCGCAGCGCAAGCGCAGGCCGAGTCGATTGGTCCGGCGCGCTTCTGGCCACCATCGGCTTAGGTGGCTTGGTTGCCGGGTTCACAGAGTCGGTCAACCTGGGTTGGCAAAATCCTCTGGTCTTCGGAGGCTTGATCGTGGGCTTCGGTTGTGTGATTGCTTTCGTGCTTGTCGAGGCTCACGTCACATCACCGATGCTGCCGCTTGCCTTGTTCGACTCCCGCACCTTCAGCGGCGCGAATCTGCTGACGCTCTTCCTCTACTCCGCAATTGGAATTTTCTTTTTCCTGTTTCCGCTGAATCTGATTCAAGTCCAGGGCTACTCCGCGACCGCAACCGGAGCCGCCATCCTTCCCATGATATTGCTCATGTTTCTTCTCTCCCGCTGGTCAGGCGGCCTGGTCGCGCGTTATGGTGCGAGAGTTCCGTTAATCACGGGTCCTCTGATCGTCGCTCTCGGATTTGCACTTTTCGCGTTGCCGTCCGTTGGACAGAGCTACTGGAAGATGTTCTTCCCGCCGGTGATGGTTCTAGGGTTTGGGATGGCGGTCACAGTAGCGCCTCTCACCACGGTCGTTATGAATTCTGTAACTCAGGAACGAGTCGGCGCCGCTTCCGGAATCAACAACGCCGTGGCGCGAGTAGCGGGGGTTCTGGCGATCGCGGTCCTGGGAATCGTGATGGTAAATGTTTTCAGTTCTCAACTGGACCGCAACCTTTCACATCTTTCGCTGTCACCCACGCTGCAGCAGCAGATTCAAGCAGACGCGACCAAACTCGCGGGATTGCAAGTTCCCGCTGGCCTTGATTCCGGCACCAGATCCGCCATGGAGGATTTCATCAAGCGAGCTTTTGTCTCCGGATTTCGAATCGTCATGTTGATTTGCGTTGCTCTGTCAGTGGCCAGTGCCGCGGTGGCAGGGCTAACCATTCGGAAGGACGGTGATGCTAGTTAGAGGTTACAGTTCCAGAATGTGGTGGTCGTGGCAGTCGGGTTGGACGGCGTCGTGCAACTGCTGCAGGAATTCACTACCGAAGCGCGCCAGGAAGTAAACGCCTCCGATCCCGCGCTCCTGCAGGCCTTTGTCCGGATACAGTGCCTGGCTGAGAGTTTCGGCGTGCCGGGTCACGAGTTCACCTTTCTGTGCTTCCGCGCGCCCCGCCTGGGCGTGCAACCGTTCGAGTTGATATTCGATTTTTGAGCGCGCAGTCTCGGCGGCATCCACCAGCGTGCGGTCGAGCTTCGTCAACTTTTCTTTAATGTCGGACAGGTGCGAGTCCAGGGATTTTCTTGCGGCCTCGAAGGCAGCCTGCAGATCATCAGGCAGTCCGCGCTCTGCGAGTAGACGACGCAGCGCGTCGGGCCCCGCGAACACGTCGGAAACGCAGATGCCATGACGCTCCAGCAAACGCTGCATCTTCGGTTCAACAATAGTCGCGGAGAAGCGCGGAACAATGGGCGTCACCCGGCCAAGAAGAGCTTCATAAACCGCTCCGGCCTGAGCGAAGTAAGCGGTCTCGGCGGCGCCTCCGGTATAAACCAGCGTGGGCAGCAGATAATCCTCGACGATGGGCCGCAACAGAACGTTAGGGCTGAATTGCCCGGGGTTCTCCGCGATGCGGGCGACGAGTTCGGCTTGCGAAAGCTTCTCAGCCGCGGCGTCGGTGCCGATGACAAACTCGGTTGAGCCATTGTGAACGCGCCGGTGAATCGGAGTACGCGCACCATCGCGCATAGTGAAGAGCAACACGGACGACGAAGTCACTTTTACCTGCTGATGATATCCAGCAGCATCGAGCGCCTCGCCGCGCGCCAGCAGAGCAGTGGAAAGTTCTTCAGCCCGTTCAACAGCTGCCCGAAAAATCGGCTCGGCAACTCGATCCAGTTCCGCGTCGGAAGCATCGAGCAAGATCACGCCCCACTCGGCAAACACGCGCGAGTAGAAACGCGCAAAGGCGCTGCCGAGAGATTCACCGGGGCGATAGGTCTCGCGCAGAAACCGCGTCGCCTCAGAATCACCGAGCAAGTTCGCGGCTTGTTCGACCAGAGGCAGAATCTCGTCGCCCAGGCGCACCGCGCTAACCGGCGCTCCGGCAATGTCGTGGCTCGTGGTCGTGAGCACTTGCAACCCGCCGTCCGCGCCAGGGACGGAAACGTGATTCACCTCTGCCAAGTCATGATCGTAAGTGGCCAGCCAAAAAACCGGAACGGCGTCCACTCCGGCTGCCGTCGCTTCTTCGGCAAGCTTGACCGCGGTGAGCGCTTTGTAGACAGCGAACATCGGTCCACCGAAAAGCCCGACTTGCTGACCGGTAACGACCGCGGTCGCACCGTTGCGCAGCCGTTCGAGATTGCCCAGAGTTTTCGCGGAAGCGTCCCAGGATTTGTTCTGCCGCTCAAGAATGCCGGTGACTCGCCCGCGGCGAGAGGAGTCGTAAGAAATCTTTGCGGCCTCGTCCTTCAGCCACTCGCTAAAACTAGGAGATCGCGGATAAAACTGCTGGGTATTGGGCTGATATGCCAGAAAGTCTGCGAATAGCCGCGTCGTATGCGGGATCAGCGAGAACGGGAGACAATGCGACTTCACTAAGAGTTCTCCTGACAACATCGCTCGGTGGCGCGCGGCATGGCCCTTGGTTGGACGTGTGAGATCATGTCAGGTCAACATCCCAGATCACTTCGTAAGTCAACATTAACATTGTGGAGCGGAATTCGCAGAGCCTGCGCCGTATTAAAGATGCGCGGCAAGTCTGCAAGATGCAAGATTCTGACTCGGCAGAAGAGAAAAGAATGACAATTGCCCCTCTGAATATCGTCCTGCCGCTGACCCTGGAAGGATCCGTGGTGCGTCTTGAACCGGTGCGCCGCGAGCACGCGGAACTTTTCTGGCAAGCGGCGAAGAACGATCTGGAAGACATCTTCCGCTGGATTCCCTACCCCATGAAGGCCCGTGAGGACTTCGAGCGTCTGGTGGAGAAAGCTCTCAGCGAGCAGGAACGCGGCGAGTCGATCGTATTCGCCACGGTAGAGCGCAGTTCCGCCCGCACCATCGGCAGCACACGCTTCATGAATATCGATCGCGCCAACCGACGAGTGGAGATCGGCTCCACCTGGATTGCGCCCGCATGGCAGCGCACCGCCGTCAACACCGAAGCAAAATATTTAATGCTGCGCCACGCCTTCGAGGTCTGGGGATGCGCACGCGTGGAATTGAAAACCGACGCGCTGAACGAAAAGTCGCGCAACGCCATTCTCCGCATCGGCGCCAAAGAAGAAGGCACTCTCCGCCGCCACGTGGTCACCTGGGCCGGAAGAATCCGCGACAGTGTCTACTTCAGCATCCTCGACGACGAATGGCCCGCCGCAAAAGCCCGCCTCGAAGCTCGTATCTCTCAAGGAACTCCTTCGTTGTGAGCCCGCGCCAAACCCGCTATGATGCCTGCAATTCGCGCTCGCGGAGAATCAAGCGCGACGGGCCCCGAAAAACTTGAGCGTCGGAGGGTGACCATGGAAGCGTTTTCCTGGGCAATCGCAGTCATTGTCGGCATCTTTGTAATCGGAACCATCCTGAGCGGATTTTTCCAGGTGCACACCGCCGAGGCCGTGATCGTGCAGCGCATGGGCAAGTTCCAGCGCGTGGCCGGCGCAGGCATGAACTTCAAACTCCCGTGGCTGGACCAGATCGCCGCCCGCATCGATCTCCGCGTCCAGCAACTCGCGCTCGACGTGGAGACAAAAACCAAAGACAACGTCTTCGTAAAGATTCCGGTCTCGGTGCAGTATCACGTCATCCCCGACCACGTGTACGAGGCGTTCTACAAGCTGGCGAATCCGCGGCAACAAATATCCTCCTACGTCTTCAACGTGATTCTCGGACACGTCCCCAAGATGAATCTCGACGACGCATTCCTCCAGCAGTCCGACATCGCCGTCGCCATCAAAGAAGGACTCGACGACGTGATGCGGACCTACGGCTACGCCATCGACCAGGCTTTGGTTACCGACATTGAGCCCGACGAAAAAGTAAAAGCCGCCATGAACGACATCAACGCCGCGCAACGCGAGCAGGTCGCGGCCAGCGCCCGCGGCGAAGCCGAGAAAATTCTAAAGGTAAAGCAGGCCGAAGCCGAGGCGCAAAGCAAAGCGCTGCAGGGTCAGGGCATCGCCAACCAGCGCAAGGCCATCATCGAAGGCCTCAAAGATTCCGTGGAAGCTTTCTCGAAAGCGGTAGAAGGCTCGACCCCGAAAGACGTGATGATGCTGGTCCTGGTCACCCAATACCTCGACACCATGAAAGAAATCGGCGCCAACGACCGCAGCAACACCATCCTGATGTCGCACTCCCCCGGCGCCGTCAGCGACCTCTATCACCAGATGCAGGACGCAGTCATGACCGGAATGAAAGCCGCAAACCCAGGCCCGTAGTAAGCCACGGTGGGCAAAGTTCACCCAGTCATTATTGTCATTGTCATTCCGAACCGGGCTGAAAGCCCGGTGAGGAACCTGCTGTTCCCTGCCTCCGAGTCGGGCCGCGGGACGGCTTGGCGAAGTGTTCCTGCAGGAACACAACGTCATGACGAAATAGGGCAGACGATATCGTCATGACAGCTAACCCAAAGAACATAAACGGGTAACGCCCAGTCGCCCCCTGTCCGGCGACCACGTTTCCAAGGGAACGGAGAAGGCTATTTTGGCGTGGGCATCGAACAGGCCGGGGCCGACCGGCGGTGATCCGTCTCTGCATTGCATCATTCTCACGACGGGTGCCCCGTCCCTGCGTTTTTAGCCTTCCGGCTTCCGTAACCGAGGCGCCCTCGCGGGACTCTTCAACTACACCTTGTGTTATCGTTTTAACCCGCCTGTAGCCTCCTTCTGAGCAAGTGAGCAGAGAAATCCGTGCATTGAAGCCCTCTTGTTCGCTGGCTGGCGCGTGGGCGTCCGGCTTTTGGAACAGTTCTTGGCCTCGGGAGTTTTTCACAGGCTCCGAGCCGTACGCTTCCAACCATGTGCCTTCCCATTTCCGAGCTAGCGTGCGCAACAATCTCAAAAAGGAGACCGGACTTTATGAAGAACGTTCGCGGAGCAGTTCTCGCACTGTTCGCGGTAACACTCGGCAGCATCGCCGCCTTAGCACAAACCGACAACACGGGCACCGGCTGCTATGCGCTTCAACACGACTCCTCCGGCAGCTACAACACGGCCGACGGCTGCTTCGCACTCCAATTTAATACCACCGGCAGCTATAATAACGCTACCGGCGTTTCGGCAATGCAAAGCAACACCACCGGCAACAACAACGTGGCCGACGGCTACGGAGCTCTAGCAGCCAACAACGGCGACTACAACTCGGCATTCGGCGTCTTAGCGCTTGTATCCAACACCACCGGCGGCGGCAACACGGCCACCGGCTACACGGCGCTTTACGCCAACACTGGCGGCAGCAACACAGCCGTTGGCGACGCCGCGCTTTACTCCAACACCACCGCCGGCGCCAACACGGCCGTCGGCTACTACGCGCTTTACACCAACACCACCGGCACCGACAATACGGCCATTGGCCAAACAGCGCTTTACTCCAGTACTACCGGCGAATTTAACACGGCCACCGGCTACGATGCGCTCGTCGAAAACACCACCGGCAGCAATAATACGGCCGCCGGCTTCATCGCGCTTTCAAGCAACAAAACCGGTAGCAACAACATCGCCATCGGATACGAAGCCGGGCAAAATGTGACGGGAAGCTACAACATCGATATTGGCAGTCAAGGTTCCTCGAGCGACAGCGATACCATCCGCATCGGCACCCCAGGCACCCAGGCCTTCTTCTACGCTGCTGGCATTGACGGAGTTACGGTCAGCAGCGGCGTAGAGGTCTTTATCAACAGCAGCGGCCAACTGGGCACCGTCAATTCATCGCTCCGCTTTAAGGAAGACGTCCACGACATGGGCGATGCCAGCAGCGCGATCCTCCGTCTGCGCCCGGTCACCTACCGCTATAAGCAGGCTTACGCCGATGGTTCCAAGCCCATCGACTACGGCCTCATTGCCGAGGAAGTCGCAGAGGTCTATCCCGACCTGGTGGTCAAAGGCGCGGACGGGCAGATTCAGACGGTGCAGTATCAAAAACTGACACCCATGCTGCTCAACGAATTGCAGAAGCAACATCAGTTGCTTGAGCAGATGGGAAAGACCATGGCGCAGCAGCAGGAAACCATTCAGCTATTGAAGGCTCAGCAGACTATTACGGTTCAATCGCTGGAGAAGCGGCTTGCGGCATTGGAGGCTGGGCAATCCTCGGACAGGCTCGAGGCCCACGCGGCTGCGCAATAAAAGGGGACCGGGCCAACCTTTCCGCTAACCGATCTGCAGGTGCCCTACTCCCGCGTTTTTGACGGGAAATGGGCACCTGCATTGAGTAGTTTCTCTAACTTAGGCCAACTGCGGGTAGTTTTGCCGGTATACTGCTCCGCACAAAGACCAGGAAGATGATACTTGGCCAGAGTTGGAGGAAAAGGCGGTCCAACGAAAAACGCAGGTGCCATTCGAGATCGAGGGGCGTGATCAGGTAGATGACGAAATAGCCGACGGCCATTAGAGTCAACGCCACGACGGACGTCTGGAACCCGGACTGCCGGGAAATGGCTTCGTTCTTCTGTGCCATCAAGCAGATAACGAGCAAGAGTAGAGATCCCGGAACCACTGTCCAGTGACCGAAACGGAAAAAATCCTTTCCGTACCATCTGAGCACGGTCAGATAACGTGCGGGCATGAGCAACTTGTGAAGCATCGCTCCGGAATCGGAGAAATATTCTCCCGGTCCGGCGAAGAAGCGCTTGAAACAAACCATCAGGAGCACGGCGGGGGCCATTCCCACCAGCAAGGCCCCTGTCGCTGTCCAATCTTTGCGTGTGATGGACTGCGCATCGGACCGGGGAAGGCCTCGCAGACGCACACAAGTTGGAAGGCGCGCCGCGATGACAACGCATAAGAGCAGGAGACCTTCATTCTTGGTCCAGGCGGCGAAGCCGGTCACTATGCCAGCCAAAGCGGGCAAACCCAAAGAACGCCCCGGCATCTCGTCGTGAAGGCAAAGCAGCACCAAACCTGAGAGAAGGAAAAGCCCAAGAGGGACGTCGGCGCATTGCGTAGTTCCCTGTTCGACGAAGAAGGGTGTCGCCAGCAGCGCGGTCGTACCGAGCAGGGCATTTGTTATGCCCCGTATCATCCAAAGTGCTGCGAACAACATTCCAGCCGTAGCAAATGTGAAAACCACGCCGATGACGGCGGGTACGCCCGGATTATCGTATCCGAGAAAGGCCCAGAAGTGGGCGGTCGCGGCAGGAAGCAGCAGTGGATAGTCGGGGTGAGACCGGGGAATCAATGCACTGAAGGCATTGCGCCAACAATATCCGCCCGAAAGCAAAAACCGCGCGCGAAGATTCCAGATGGCGAAGGCATCCCACCCGCCGTGGGGATAGGCGAGGACACGCGCGACCGCAGAGTAGCCCGCCGCGCACAGCACAATAGCGAAACCCGCTATCGCGACGATAGGTAGCCTCACTGGTTCCTGGCGCTCCTCAGTCCAGGGCTTCAGCGGACTCTGATCCCCTTTGGCTTGGCGGAACAATTTGATGGACAGTCCGGCTAGAAGTGCTGCCAGAATTCCAATGTCGGCCAACGTAAGTTTGTTGACGCCGACTACGCGTTCAATAAAGAAGATGACAGAGAAAATCCCCAAGCCGCAGCCGACCGACAGCGAAACTTCGAGCAGAAGCCTCCCTGCCAGAGGCATCCTGCGTGGCAGGCAGAGACGGACAAGCGCAAATCCATAGGCTAGGCAGAGGACAGCAGGCAGCGCCACCTTCATTGCTGGGTATCCTTGCGCGCGTAGAGAATCACCCCATGACCAAAATCCCTAATTGGGTGTAGATGGTCTGTCGCGGATATCGGCGGCGAAGAAGTTGGAAAGTTGCCAACAACCAGAGGATGATTCGCGGATCGATCCACTACCAACGGCGCGAGCGTATATTGCGCGAGATAGTAGTCAACTTCACCGGACGTGCCCGATTCCCCGACGTAACCCACAACTTCACAATCCGTCAGCGATGATTTCAAGTCGCCAAAACGCTGGTCAGATCGTGTGGCCACATTCTGGAATGTGAGGCCTTCGGGGTTGGGCAGGGGCGCACGCCATGCCATGCGCGCCGCCGAAAGCAGGCAGCATACGATGAATATCACGGCGCCGATCGTTCCGCGTGATTCGTGACCTTGGGCTGACGACGTGGGCATCCTGACGAGAATCGGGCCTTTCAGAAGAACTGAACCATTATCATGCTTCTGGCCCAGGCCTTCAGTTGCTCAGGAAAGTTGGTGACGAAGGCGAAGGACAGCAGCTTGCCTTTGCGGATAGTAGTTCAGACTACGGCACCCCTTCTCGCCTGACCGTCTTTCTTGCTGGCAATGAAGACCGCAAACCTCTGACCGGCGAGAATAACGGATCGTGGTTGTCTTGGCAAGCGCTTGGTCCCCATCTAACTGGTTGACTTCCCTGGTCGGGCAACCTAGTCTGAAACTGGATCTTGGATTCTGGAAACCTGGGGAAACCTTGGGGGAAACCTGGGGACAGGAAACCTGGGGACAGACGGGACGTACCCCATTTTCGGGGTGGCATCAGTCGCCGGGGAAAACCGGCGACAGACGGGACGTTCACCAGTTTCCGGTACCGATACGGAAAATCCTTCAAGACGACAAGTAGTGCCCTGGCGAAAACATGCCAAACGCGGGTAGGTGAATTCCGTGACCGGTCGACCGTCGAACTGATCTGTGGGGTCATCGTGCTTGTCGGGTTCACGCCATTCTTCTGGACTCCGGCAACCTTTCCCTGATATACAACTTCGGCATCTTCCCTGGAGGTTGTGGTGAGAACTTTCAAGACATTGCGGGCGCTGCTGGCCGCGTCTATTTCGTTCGCGGCCATCACGTCTTGCGTTGCCCAAACGCGTAATTGGACCACCCATGACTACTCAGATGACGGATTCAGCATCTCGCTGCCTTCCGATCCGCAAATCAATCTCCAGAAGGACGCTTCTTCGAACTCCCAGATGCGCAGCTATACCATCGATCTGGGACAGGGTGCATTGATGATCGGCGTGATGCGCTTCGGCTCGATGCCGGCAAAAACTCCCGACGCAATTCTCCAGAACGGCAAGAACGGCGCTCTCGCGCAAAGCAAAACGCACCTCGTCCGAGAGAAAAAAATCACGCTCGGTGCCGCTCCCGGTCTCGATTTTGAGGCCGAAAGCGACACCCTCCACATCAGGGCTCAAGTGTTTCTTGTAGGCAACACGGCGTATCAGTTGGTCGAGAGCTATCTCATCGGCAAGCCCTTCGACCATGCCCCCGAATTCTTCGACTCGTTTCGCCTTATCTCCAAATAGCCGAGGGGAATCGGAGCGGAACCCAGGGAGGAGGGAACCCGGGGTGCACCCCTCCTCGGCATTGATGCCGCCCGGCGAAAACGATTCGTATCAGGGCACCGCTTCAGCGGTGCCGTCAGCGCTCGAAAAATTCAGACGGCTTTAGCCGCTGGCTTTTTACCCCCCAAACCCTGCCGCCCGACCCCCTTCGCCAATGCCTCTCCATCATCTTTTCCACGGCCCAACCCCGTGACATCCATCACAGACTTCCCCAATAAAAATGTGCAATCATCTCCAAAACCGCGATGTTCGGCCGCAAGGCCAAGAGCCGCGACCTAAGTCCTTTGTTTGACGGATTTTAGCCCTTAAGTCCTTTACCATCCGGATTTTGCGGCAAATTTCCCGCTAACTCCATGAATGGCAAGATTCGAGGAGGGAGGGGGATACCCCCAACCAGCCAGGCCCGGAACCGATGGCAGGCTGCCCGGCATCTAATGAATTGACTTCCCTGCCAGGGCAACCTAGTCTGGAAGTGGATCTTTAAAAAGGCCAATCCCACCAGTGGGGGCGTCACGGTTTCGACGGAGATGCTTGCGGCCAAGAGGCATGCCGGGGTGCACACACCCGTAATCGTGGGCAAAATGATAATTGCCAATCAACAGATGGCATACGCAGCTTAATTAATTAAGTTGCCGTCCTCC
>DATHQJ010000014.1:0-4000 GCA_035482825.1 Binatus sp. (SeqCode)
CGCTGCCCAAATCAATGGCGCCGCCGCTCCCGGGTATAGCGCAGACCAGGCCATGGCCGCACTCGAAGATGTTTTCCGGAAGACGATGCCGCACGAGATGGGCTTCGACTACCTCGGCATGTCCTTTCAGGAAAAGAAAGCTCAGGAAGGAATTCCGCCAGCCGCGATTTTCGGTTTCTCTCTTCTGTTCGTCTTTCTGATCCTCTCGGCACTCTATGAAAGCTGGTCTCTCCCCTTCAGCGTGCTGTTGAGTACTCCCGTCGCGATTTTTGGAGCGTTTGCCGTTTTGTGGCTGAGGCGCACAGTTCTATCCGCTTTCCTGCCAACGTACATGGTGCAGATCGAAAGCGACGTCTACTCGCAAATCGGTCTCGTGATGTTGATCGGCTTGGCTGCGAAAAACGCAATCCTGATTGTGGAGTTCGCGAAAGAACAATATGAGCACGGCAAATCTTTGGCGGATGCGGCCCTGGCGGGAGCGCGCCTTCGGCTTCGTCCAATCTTAATGACCTCCTTCGCCTTCATCCTGGGTGCAGTCCCGCTGTGGACTGCTACCGGCGCTGGAGCCGTGGCGCGGCAGATCATGGGTACGGCGGTCATCGGCGGAATGTTGTCTGCGAGTCTCCTCGGTATTTTCTTCATCCCTGCCGTCTTCTACCTCGTCGAGAAGTGGTCCGGCGCAGGGAAGGGGACCGAACCGGTGGCTGCTCCGAAAATCGCAACAGCGGAGGGTGATTGACATGAAACTCCGCATTGTCTTGCTGAGCGTCGCCGCCCTTCTGACTACCGGCTGCACTCTGGGTCCGAGATATAAGAGACCTACTGTCGCGGTGCCTGCTTCATACCGCGGGGAGGCTCGCGAACAGGGAGCACAACCGCAAGACACGGCGCCACCGATAGTCCCGCTTGGGGAGGAAAAGTGGTGGGACATATTTCAGGATGAACAGCTTCGCACGCTGATCCGCACTGCACTCAAACAGAATTACGACTTGCGTATAGCGGCGTCTCGAGTTCTCGAAGCTCGGGCGCAGCTCGGGATCACACGCGCCGATCAATTTCCAACGGTGAGTGGCGGTGGGGCGATTGCCGATGTCCGTTCGCCTCAATCCAAGTTGGTTCCAGAATTTGAAACCAGCACAGGTCAAGTGAATGTTTCGGCCGCTTGGGCGCTTGATTTCTGGGGACAGTTTCGCCGCGCTACGGAAGCCGCGCGAGCCAACCTGCTCGCGAGTGAATGGGCCCGTCGGGAAGTTGTTTCGACTCTCGTGGCGAATGTAGCCAGCGCATACTTCCAACTACGAGCGCTGGATCTGCAGTTGGAGATCTCAAAGCGCACGCTCGATTCGCGGAAGGAATCGCTGCGGCTGACGCGCATGCTCGCAGACGGCGGTGCGACTTCTCTGCTAGACGTTCGCCAGGCGGAGCAGTTGGTGTTCACGGCGAGCGCGGAGATTCCAGTCCTCGAACAACAGATCGCGCAACAGGAAAACTTTCTCAGCATTCTGCTCGGTCAGAATCCCGGTGATGTCCCCCGAGGCCAGACTCTCACCGAACAGCGCCAACCCCCCGAAGTTCCATCAGGGCTTCCCTCCGCGTTGCTTGAGCGCCGCCCTGACATTCGACAGGCAGAAGAGCAGTTGATCGCGGCGAATGCCCAGATCGGAGTTGCGCGCGCCGCTTATTTTCCGGCGATTTCGCTCAGTGCCAGCAGTGGATTTCAAAGTTCTGCCTTGAGCAATTTGTTCACCGGGCCCGCGGGAGCGTGGAGCTTCGGCGCATCGCTGGCACAACCCATCTTCACAGGGGGCAGGCTCCGCTCTGGAGTTCGTCTGGCCGAGGCCCGGGAGCAAACGGCGCTGCTCGTTTATCAACAATCCATTCAGGGAGCATTTCGCAGTGTCTCCGACGCGCTAGTGGCGTACCGCAAAACGCGCGAATTCCGCGTACAGGAAGAACTTCTGTTCGTGTCCGCGCAGGACGCGGCGCGCCTCTCCCACATGCGCTACACCGGCGGTGTGACGGGCTACCTGGAAGTCTTGACGAACGAAACCAACGCTTTCGCAGCCGAGCTTGCCCTGGTGCAGGCGCGCCAGAACGAATTGTTGGCGCTCGTGCAGTTGTACGAGGCACTGGGAGGAGGATGGCAGCAGTGAGGTGATGAAGCCCCGCGAACGAGGTTATTACATGAAACGACGTGGAGACAGTTCAACCAGCACCATCGAAATTGCAGTGGATCACATTGGCGCAGACACCATCGTCCGCTTGAAGGGCCGGGTTGACGTGGATTCCTCGCCGGACGTTCGGGATCGCTTGCGGGCCATCCTTTTGACCAATCCACTGCCTCACGCGGTCTCCGTGGATTTAGCGGGCGTCACATCAATTGAAGCGTCCGGGATTGCGACCTTGATCGAGGCCCTCAAAGTGGCAAGGCATCGCGAGATCCGATTCCATTTGCAGGGGCATGGTTCTGCGTTCCAGTTGTTCGAGTCTGCTGGGTTGCTTGCACTGTTCGACAAAAGTTCGGGCGGCGGAAATGGAGCGTCTTGATGGCGAACATTCTCGAAAACGTTGGCGAAAGAACAATCGAACACCTCGACTATGTCGGAAGTCTGAATATTCAGTGGTGGGCCACAGTGCGGGCAATGGCGCAGGCGCTTCCTTTTGTCGGGAACCGTTACCGCTGGAAGGCTGCTGTACGGCAGATGCTGGAAATCGGCGTCGACGCGATTCCGATGGTTTCCTTGATGGCCGTTTGCACTGGATTCATCTTTGCTATGCAAGGGGCGTCCGAACTGCGCCGTTTTGGCGCGCTCCGCTACGTCGTTGACCTGGTCGCAGTCGGCTTCACGCGTGAACTTGGCCCGCTGATGACGGCCATTGCGGTAAGTGGCCGATCCGGCTCCGCCTTCGCGGCAGAGATTGGGACGATGAAAGTGACCGAGGAACTCGACTCACTTCGGGTCATGGCTCTTGAGCCGCTTGAATTTGTGCTCGCGCCAAAGTATCTCGCGGCTTTGATTTCGGTCCCTTGCTTAAGTGTCGTTTCAAATCTCTGCGGCATCCTGGCGGGGGGATTATTCATGTTTTTCAGCATTCATCTGATGCCTGCCCTGTACCTCCGCTACGTGTTTGAGGCCATCGCTTTGCGCGACGTGGTTATGGGGATGATCAAGAGCGTGGTTTTCGGGACCATCATTGCCCAGGTTGGCTGTCTTGAAGGGATGCGGGTCCACGGAGGACCTGATTCCGTGGGTCGCTCGACTACCAGCGCGGTCGTGAAGTCGACGTTCCTGGTCATCATTGCAGACGCACTGTTCACAGCGCTTTTTTATCTCACGGCAAAACGATGACACCGATCATTTCAGTTCGCGATCTCGTGGTTGAGTACGACGGCCGCCCAGTGCTCAATGGCCTCAATCTCGACATTGAGCACGGAGAGACCATGGTGTTGTTGGGTGGCAGCGGTTGTGGAAAGAGCACTCTGTTGCGGCAGATTATCGGGTTGGAGAAGCCTAAGTCCGGCAGCGTGTTCGTGAAAGAAGTTGACATCGTGCGTTGTTCAAAGCCCGAGCTCAAGAAGATACGCAAATCGATAGGGGTCGCCTTCCAAAGTGCGGCGTTGTTCAACTCGTTAAACATCGAAGAGAACGTCGCCTTACCGTTGCGTGAACACACGCGTCTCGCGCCTTCCATCATTGAACTCGTGGTTTGGATGAAGTTGGCGGCAGTTGGCCTTGCGGACCGCGGGAAATTGCTTCCTTCGGAGCTTTCCGGAGGGATGAAGAAGCGTGCAGCAGTCGCGCGCGCGATCGCGCTGGGCCCGGAAATTCTGGTCCTCGATGAACCATCGGCAGGGCTCGACCCAATCGTTGCCGCGGAACTCGACGAACTGATTCTGCTGCTCAAACACACCTTCCACATGACCATCATTGTGGTTACCCACGAATTGCCAAGCGCATTCCTGATCGCGGACCGCATTGCCATGCTCTATCAGGGTTCC
>DATHQJ010000015.1:0-19688 GCA_035482825.1 Binatus sp. (SeqCode)
CTCGGTCGCCAGGCCGCGATGCAGGCTTTCATTTTGCAGGACGAAGCGGGCCTGACGGGCTGGGTCAAAGTCTTCTTCTGCGCCGTCGCGCGCGGAAATGTGATCCTCGCCGGACTGGATCTGGCGGGCGGAGGCCAGGGCGCGGATCAAAACTTTCTCTGCGTCCGTGACCTGGGTCTCGGCTGGGGCTTTCACAGCTGACGTTGCTCGGGTCGAAGCTGCATGACGCAATTCCTGACGCAATACGGCGGAATCGATGCCCAGCTTCTGCGAAATCTCGTGGGCCAGTTCGTCGCGGACGATGCGGCTGGGGACGCGCTGGATGTGGGGCAGCAAATAATTCACGGCCTTTACTTTTCCGTCGGCGCTGCGCACCGGAAATTGCGCGCGGGCACGTTCGATCAGGTAATCGAAATATTTTTGCGAATTCTTTAGCGCCGCGCGGTAAGCTTCTTTGCCTTTGCGGCGGATATAAAGATCGGGATCGAAGCCCTGCTCGAGCGTCAGCACTTTGATGGTGAACTCTTCTTCGACCAGCAGGCCCAGAGTACGCTCCGTCGCCTTGGCCCCCGCCGTATCGGGATCGAAGTTCACGACAGCATTCTTGCTGAAACGGCCGAGTAGCTTGGCTTGCAGTTCGGTGAAGGCGGTGCCAGAACTGGCGATTACATTTTGGAATCCAGCGGCGAAGACCGAGATGCAGTCCATCTGGCCTTCGACCAGGATGGCGTAGTCGAATTTCTTGATCCACTCTTTGGCGAGATCGAGATTGAACAGAACTTTGCCTTTGGAGTAGATCGGGGTCTCCGGTGAATTCAAATATTTGGGGCCGGATTTTTCGTCGGCGGCGAGGGTGCGGCCGGTGAATGCGATCACTTTTCCCGCTTCGCTGGAGATGGGGAACATTACGCGGTTGCGGAATTTGGAGTACATGGCGGAAGGTCGGACGTCGGACCTTGGACCTTGGACCTCGGCCTCCGACGGATCTTCCTCCCCTTTGTCATTCCGAGCGGATCGAGGAATCGGGGTCGGCTGAGGTCCGAGGTCCGAGGTCTGCCGTCCGTCGTCCTGCTTCCAGGAAAATAATCCGCTTTCGCGCAATAGGTCTTCGCTGAATTCAGATTTCAGGCGGTCGCGGAGGAGGAATCCGGAATCGGGGGCGTAGCCGATGCGGAACTTGGCGATCATCTCCTGATCAAGGCCGCGGCCTATCAGATATTCGCGGGCGCGGGCGCCTTCGGGGCGGCGCAGGCATTCCTGAAAGAATGCGACCGCGCGCTCGTGTACGTCGAGCAACTGGCCGCGCATACGCGCTTCTTTGGCTTCGCCCGGGGTCGAATAACTCGCTTTGGGGAGGGGAATGCCCAGCTTCTGCGCGACGAGGCGGACGGATTCAGGGAAAGTGATGTTCTCGACCTTCTGAATGAAGCTGAAGACGTCGCCCGACACGCCACAACCGAAGCAGTGATAGAACTGGCGGGTGGCATGCACCGAGAACGACGGCGTCTTCTCGCCGTGAAACGGACAAAGTCCGGAATAGTTCTGTGCCCCGGTTTTTTTCAGCTTGATGTAGTCGCCGATGATGCGGACGATATCCGCCTGCTGTTTGAGCGTGTACGCGAAATCGCCGGGGTTGGACATTTTTACTCGGGGACAGAGTTCTCCGTAGGAATTGTCAGCTAGAAAGCGGCTGATGGGAATATAGCAGTCGAAGTTGCCTGCGGAAAAACTGTGGAATTTGCCGTTATCCCGTTGAAGTCCTCGGAAAAGGAGGACGATATCGAGGACAAATGTGATTGCGATAGCCCGCAAAAAATCAGACTTGACGACTAAGGTTTACTGTGTATACTCAGTATAGAGACATGCACAGTGACCTCGTAATCTCGCAGACCGATGGCCGTCCGATGTATCTGCAGATCATGGAACAAATCAGGCAGAGGATCGCTGTGGGAGATTGGGCGCAGGGGAAGGAAATTCCCTCGATTCGCCAGCTGGCGGTAGCGCTTCGGGTCAGCGTGATCACGGTGAAACGCGCCTACATGGAGCTGGAGCGCGACGGCATCATCGTAACCCAACAAGGGAAAGGGTCGATCGTTGCGCCCGATCCCAGGCTGGGCGCCAAGCTTTACGACCAGGAATTAGCGAAGCACCTCGAGCGAGTTGCCCAACTGGGGGAACTGCTGGGCCTCACGCCTAAGGAACTTGCTTCCCGAGTGCGAGAAGCCGCGGACCGGTTGACGAAGGAGTACACATGAATGAACTCTCTGTCCATTTCGAAGGAGTGAGCAAGAGCTACCCTCACTTTGCTCTCGACGACATTAGCCTGGAGTTGCCGACGGGCACCATCATGGGTCTCATTGGTGCGAACGGTGCGGGCAAGTCCACGACGATCCGCATTCTGATGGGGCTGGTTCATCAGGATCGGGGTCTGGCGCGGGTCTTGGGCCGGGAGATGCCGCGGGAACAGTCGGCAGCCAAGCTGGATATTGGATTCGTATCGGAAGACATGCGTCTCTACGGATCGGCGACGCTGGCCTGGCATATGAATTTCGTGCGCTCGATTTACCCGAAGTGGGATCAGGCTTATTCCGAAACGTTGCTGCGGCGCTTTGACCTGAAGCCTCAGCAAAAGATCAAGGGTTTGTCCCATGGACAGCGGGTCAAAGCTGCATTATTGCTGGCCCTGGCACGGCGTCCGCGGCTGTTGGTGCTGGATGAACCGACCACCGGACTCGATCCGGTGGCGCGGCAGGAGGTTCTGGGAGAACTGATGGCGGTACTTGCGGACGAGGATCGAACGATTCTTTTTTCGTCGCACAACACTCTCGACGTGGAGCAGATTTCCGATCAAATCACGTTCATCGATCGCGGACGAATCATCGCTTCCGACAATAAAGAGATATTTCTGGACCGCTGGCGCCGCTTACGGCTCGTGCTCTCGCCGGAGGCAGACTTGCCCAGTCTTCCGGGAGTGATTGAGGTCGGCGGAAGCGGACGGCTTCCGGTCCTGGTCACGAACCGTTTCGATCCCGCGATGGTTTCGGCCTGCAATGATGCCGGTGCCACGGTTCAAGCCGTAGACCCCATGACGCTGGAAGAAATCTTTGTCGCCAACGTGCACAGCAGAAGGGAAAAACAAACAGTATGAATTACGCGATGGTGAAGCGACTCGTTTTAAAAGACTGGTACTTGCAACGTTGGGCAATCCTCGGCTCGCTCGCAGGGGTTGTGGCTACTCTGGGTATCATCGCGACGGGAGGGAAAGTCGAATTCCTTATCGGCCTAATTCTGCTCATCATGGTGATTATTTCCATCGGGGCACAGATGGCCGTATCTACCATCGTGACGGAACGGAAGGAGCAGACGCTCCCGTTCGTGATGAGCCTTCCGATCTCCTACCGGGAATACACCGCTTCCAAGATTTGGGGCAACCTGATCATCTTCCTGATGCCCTGGCTGACCATGGTGCTGGGCAGTTTCGGACTGCTCCTGTGGTCGCCCTCGCGTGGCTTGATCCCCTATGCTGCGATCATGTCGACGGAAATACTGCTGAGCACTTGCCTGATTCTGGCCGTGGCTTTGATCACGGAGTCTCAGGGCTGGACCGTCGCCGCCATCATGGTGGGCAATCTGGCTGTGAACGGACTTGGGTATGTCTTCGCCCACATCGGCGGCATCGCGAAGGGAATGTGGGGTTCCACGATTCAATGGAGCGGGGCAGCGTCGGCTGTGCTGCTGGCGGAATTCACGACAATCGTTTTGCTGCTGGGGGTTACTTTCTTCGTGCAGGCGAAGAAGAAAGACTTCTTGTGAGAGCCGACGGTTGACGGCTTAACCGGAAAGAATCCTCTTACGTTAGTGTTCTGGGGCTAAGCCACGATTTCTTGCTGCCCCGGTCGGCTACGGCTGTGCGGGTGAGTCCCCCTCTCCGTCCCTTGGCAAGCTGGTTTGACGATAGCGGTTGCGCGCGGTTGCCTCAACTTCGACCCCAATTTTGCCGATGGAGTTCCGGAGGGTCATACCGCGCTGTGATTACTACGGATCAATATGCCGCTTCGATTGTTGAGAAATACCGGGTGGTTCCGGATTCGAATTCTACTTCGCACCGGGCGGCGAATGTGATTCCGGTGATTAAGCAATGGGGGAAACAGCATCTGCTGGGGCTGACGCTTTCGGGCGCCTACGCCAAGAACACTGCCATCACGCTCGCGTCGGATGTGGACGTTCTGGTCTCGCTCAGTCCGATCGCGGGCATGGACATGAAGACCATCTACTGGAACCTGTTCAAGTATTTGAGCGATCAGGATCTGCATCCGCACACGCGCGATGTTTCGATTCGACTGCGGTCGGGGGGATTTAATGTGGATGTGATTCCGGCTTGCCGGGAGGGCGAAAGCTTGGGCAATGTTTTGTTCAATAAGCGGTCAGGGCAGGCGGTGCGGACCGAGATTGCGAGGCACATTCATCTGGTGGCGAATTCGGGACGGCAGCAGGAAATTTGCGCGTTCAAGATCTGGCGGGAGCGCAGGTCGCTGGATTTTCCTTCTCTCTATCTTGAATCCACTGTGCTGCATGCGTTAAGTAGCGAGCGCTTTGGACGACTGGCGGACAATGTTCTTGCCGTGCTGCGATATCTTTCTCATCGATTCGAGGAGGCGGTTGTTGCCGACCCGGCGAACGCGGACAATATTCTCTCCGACGATCTGTCTGGGAGCGAGAAGAAGGCGATTGCGACTGCGGCGCGCGATGCGCTCTATGAGGAGAACTGGAAGAAGATGCTCTGGTAGGAAAGCTCTGTGGTTATAAGGACTGGGCCAGGATCGGCATCCCTATCGCCGCTCTGGCCACGGCGCATCGGGATCTACCGAGCGCCGAATCATGTCCACCACTTCCCGCATTCGCGTGGAGGAGAGCATTCGTCTCTGCGGGTCGAGAAGATTCTTCTTTTGCAGTACTTGGATGAAATGGGCTTTGAGGTAAGAAACTTCCGGTAATCCGGTCTCACCTGGGGGCAGCGAAATGGTGGTTGGACCTGCTACGCCGTAGCTGCCGAAGGGCACGATCAGGATCGACGAGGCGTTGCTGCTGAGATTCCGATTGTCCAGCGATACCACCAGTACCCAATGGCGTTTCGGAGCGTCCTCCAGGTAAGCGGTCCAGATTTCTCCTCGCCGGGGCTTAGGGCTCGCGATCAAAGTCGAGGCCTTTCACATTGATGGAGAGCGCCTTCGCGAGTTGGTTCTCTTCTTCCAATGCTTCCGGGGACAGGCCGTCAAAATAGGCAGCTGTGTCGTTGGCCAGCCGTTCGCGATTTTCATAGACCAGAAGCCTCTGCACGGCCAGGTCGATAGCATCCGCCAAGGTGCGAGCGTCACCTTTCTCAATTAACTGTTCCAGGTAGGCGAGAGTGGCGGAAGAAATTGTCGTGGAAATCTTCTCCCGAGTTAAGCGAACTGGACTTGCCATTGCTACCCCCTTCGTATCAGTATCCTACATATTATCACCCTTCTAGCAAGATTTATGGGGGATTGTTGTCGGTCGATCAACAGTTTTATTTATCAATCACTTAGGTGACCTACACGTTCAATTCTACCAGGGTGGCGCCGCCGCCACCTTCGTTTTGCGGGGCCTCGGCGACGGAGGTTACGTGGGGATGCTGCTGCAGTAATTGGCGCAGGGCTTTGCGCAGGATGCCCATGCCGCTGCCGTGGACTACGCGCACGCGTGGCAGGCCGGCGAGGAATGCGCGGTCGACGAATTTCTCGACTTCGCGGGAGGCCTCGTCCACCGTTCGGCCGATCACGTTGATCTCGCTGGGCGCGGTCGCGCCTTCGTTTTCGTTATTCAACGAGATGGAGATTCCGCGGGCGCGGGCGGCTTTGACGGGTGTGTCGCCGGGCTGGGCTTGTGCGCTAGCCAAAACTTCGGCGATATCGTCGCGGGCAACCTTCATTTTCATCGCGCCCATCTGCACTTCGAACTGATGGTCATCGACTTTGCGCACGACTTGCGCTGAGCGGCCGGTGGATTTCAACTTCACGGTGTCGCCTTCGGCAACGTGCTTTACGACCTGGGGCTGGGCGTGGGGATCATTTTGATCGGCACCGGTGGAGTGAGCGACTACGGTCGAATCGAACTGCTCGCGGAACTCGCGGCGCAACTTCGCGATTCTTCTCTCAGCGTCTTTGGAAAGCTTCTGGGCGGCGGCGCGATCCTGGACCGCGCTGACGGCTTCGCGGGCGTGATACTCGAAATCGCGGAGCAGGCTTTCGAGTTTCTTCTCCATCTCGCGGATTTTTGTCTGCTGCTCTTTTTTTCCTTCGGCGGCGAGTTGGGCTTTCTCGCGATCCAATTCCTGTTCGCGCGCTTTCAGGCGCAGGCGTTCGTTTGCGGCCTCACGGAGGTCGGCGTGAAGTTTGTCGAGGAATTGGCCTACGTCGCGAGCCTGGGTGCCGAGACGGGAGCGCGCGCTGTCGATGATGGCGGGATTCAGGCCGAGGCGGCGCGCGATGTTGATGCCCGCCGATGCGCCGGGCACGCCGACTTTCAATTCATACGTCGGCTGCAGCGTCGCCTCGTCGAAGCCGACCGAGGCATTGAGCACGCCGGGCGTGTTGGCGGCGTAGACCTTGAGCGAGGTGTGGTGGGTGGAGATGACCGTCATGCAACCGAGAGCGCCGAAATGTTCGGCGATCGCAACCGCGAGTGCCGCGCCTTCTTCGGGATCGGTGGCGGAGCCAAGCTCGTCCAGCAATACCAGCGACTGCGCGGTTGCGGTGCGCGAGATGAAATCAATGTTGGTGACGTGGGCAGAGAAGGTGGAGAGATTCTGTTCGATCGACTGGTAGTCGCCGATGTCGGCGAGGACGGCGTCGAATACGGGGAGCTCGGCGCGGTCGGCGGGGACGGGGAGGCCGGATTGCGCCATCAGGGCGAGCAGGCCGACGGTTTTGAGGGTGACGGTTTTGCCGCCGGTGTTGGGGCCGGTGATGATCAGCTGGCGGCGGGGGCCTTCGAGTTCCACGGTGATGGGGACTACGGTCGCTCCCTTGGCTTTTAAGTTGCGCTCGAGTAAGGGGTGCCGCGCATTATGCAGCAGGAGGCGAGCTGGATTTTCGGCTTCCGGCTTTCGGCTTCCGGCTTCCGGAAGCCGAGACGCGGCGAGCCCGCGGACTTCAGAGGTGGTTTGCTGATTTGAACTGAGGGTCACGGCTACGCAGTTGTAGTCTTCGGCGAATTTTGCTTTGGCGAATTGGAGTTCGAGTTCGGCCAGGACATCGACTGCGGCCAGAATTTCTTCGGCTTGGGCGCCGATGCGCTGGGTCATCTCGAGGAGGATGCGGTGAATCTCGACCAGTTCTTCTTCGAGCAGGCGGACTAGTTCGTTGTTTTGTTCGATGGTCTCGAGGGGCTCGACGAAGACGGTTTGACCGCTGGAACTTGCGCCGTGGACCACGCCTTGGACGCGGCGTTTCTGCTCGACTTTCACGGGGATGACGAAGCGTTCGCCGCGGATGGTGATGAGTTCGTCCTGCACGGTGCCGCCTTCGGCGAGGCGGCGTAAATAGCCGCGCAGGGATTCCTGGATCGAGCGGCGCTGTTTCTCGATCTCGCGGCGGATGCGGGCCAGTTCGGGCGAAGCTTTATCGTCGAGGGTGCCGTCGGGCTGGATTTTGTTGCGGAAGCCGCGGAGGAATTCCGTGAAATCGACGACCTGATCGGAGAGCGCGCGCACGCCCTGCCAGTCGGATTTCATATTCGCGGGCGGATGCAGCACGATCTCGCGCCATTCCGCGGAGCGGTCGACGACCAGGATCACGTCGCGAATCTCAGTGGTCTCGAGGGCGGCGCCGGCGATGCGCGATTTCTCGACCAGAGTAACGATGTCGATCAGTGCGGAGAAATCGAAGCGGCCGCCGACGCGGCGGAATTCGCGAATCTCCTGCGCCAGGGCCTGCTGGCTTTGAATCCAGTCGCGGTCGATTGAGGGAGCGAGCGCGGCGACGCGGTCCCGGCCGAGAGGCGAGGAAGTGTATCCGCGCAGCAGTTCGCGTAGAGAGTCGAACTCAAGCACGCGCGCCGAACTGTGAGTCAGATTGCTGGTTGTCAGGTCACTGGTTGTCACGTCGCCGGCCATCGCAATTTATGGTAGCAGGAGCGGAAGGTCGCGATGGAAGTGGCGGGGTGGGCGAAGGTCCGAAGAGGAGATGAGAAATTAAGAAACAATCTGCGGATCAGTCTGCGCGATCAGTCTGCTCCCGCGCCGGCGACGTGGGCCGCTGATTCGCTGGCTGCGGGAATGCGGATGATGAACAGCGCGCCGCCTTCCAGCTGGTTCTGGCATGTGATCTGGCCGCTGTGATCCTGGATCACACCATACACGGCGCTCAGGCCGAGACCCGTTCCTTTGCCGATGGGCTTGGTGGTGTAGAAGGGATCGAAGACGCGTTGCGGCTCACGAATGCCGGGGCCGGAGTCGGCAAACTGCAGCATGGCCTCATCGCCGAGGCGGTGCGCAGTGATGGTGAGCGAGCCTCCACCGGCTTCCTCGAGAGCATCCATGGCATTCTCAATGATCTCAACGAAGGCCTGGAATAGTTGGTTGGCATTGCCCCGCACCTGGGGAAAATCGGAGGAGATGGACAGTTCCACGTGGATCTTGCCGCCGGGATGCTGCAATTCGAGCATCTGAGTGGCGCGCTGCAGCAGCACGCGGAGGTCGACGAGAGTCTTATCTCCCGGCGATTGCTGGGCAAATCTGAGCAGGTCTGCGACCAGATCGCGGGTGCGCAGGGACTGCTCCACGATCTTGCGCACCAGCCGGTTCTGCTCGTCGGTCAGTCGTTCTTTCCCCCAGAGTTGCTCGGAGAGGTTCATGATGGCGGTGAGGGGATGATTGATCTCGTTGGCCGCTCCCGAGACGAGAGTGCCCAGGGAGGCCAGTTTCTCTTTCTGAACCAGCGCGGTCTGCAGGCGCTTCTGGCTTTCGTATCCGCGGCGCGACTCCTGCAGGAGGGTCATGAGTGCCCGGTCCTGAAAATATTGGCGGAGGAAAACGAAACCTCCCAACACCAGCATCGCGGCCAACACGGTAAAGACGCGGAACGCGCGCGAGGGGGCTGGCGACTTGTCCGACAGAATCGTCCAAACCCCCAACACCGGAAGCGACAGCAGCGCGAGCATGGCGAGGCGCGGAATCACCTGCCTCCATCGCGGTTTCAGGCTGAACTCAGAGCTTTGCAGATCCCACTCCGGCGCCGACAGAGCGGTTGCTGCCATCCACGTCACGGTCCCAATCAGCGCAATATCGTACGGGCTCCCTGAATAATACGTATTGTTCGCGGCCGCACGGTCAAGGAACTGGGAATTGATACCGTACAACAGAGCGGCGGCGAAAAAGTGCAGATAAAGCCGCCGCCATCCGCCCGAACTGGTCCAGGCTGCGATCGCCAATGCACCCAGCATCAGTAGGTTCTCCAATCCGTAGAGGCGGTCGTAGTAGACGTTGTAAACATGGACATCCGGCACTACATACTGGTGCGGGACCACAATGAAAGCATAAAGAAAGATCCACCATCCCAGGAGCATCAGAAAATTCAACGCGCTGAGATGCACTTTCCCTTCTTTTTTCAGCAGGTCCGGTCGCCAGGCCACCGCCGCGATCATCGGCAAGGTATGAAAGAAGAGAATGATGTCGAAGAAAAAAGGATCTGGGATCGGCCGGCGCGCTATGCTTTCCCAATACGTCCAGGCGGTCTGATTGGAGGCCCAGAGCGAGAAACCCAGCGCCATCAGCACCCAGAAGCTGCGCTCTTGCCCGGACCGTGTAATGGCGCTGCGCAGCGCGATCCCCGCGGCCGCCAGCATCAGCGCCAGTCCCGCCAGATCGGCGAATGCGGTCAGCCCAGGGCTCTTGTGAGCAATCAGCGACACGCCCGCAAAGGCCAGAGTGATTCCGGCCGCGGCGACAAACCATCGGTGGCGTTGGAGCAGACTCATCCGAGCGGACCCATCCGACCCCATTCTATGGGACCCAATCCGGGATTCTAAGAACCGTCTGGGACTGCATAGGTTACTTTCGTTACACCTCTGAGCGCCTGAAGCGTGGAATGCTGATGGCGCCGGGAATCCCGTGCCAAAACGACGCTCGAACCAGGGGGCTACTGAATGGTCGCGACGCCGCACTCACCCGGTGCAGCGTGGGCGGGGACGCCCACGCGACAGCCGGCGGGACGCCGGCGCTACTCGGGACGCCGGCGCTACTTAAGGGATCCAAACTTGTTTCGGAATCGTTGAGATGTTCTAGAATCAGGCTAGGAAGAGGATGCGATTGTACCTTCCTGTGGTGACCCCATGGCATTTCCTGTGACCCGCCTTCGCCGCCTCCGCCGGACGGCGGAGATTCGCAACCTGGTGAGCGAGACTCGCCTCACTCCTGACGCTTTTGTCTATCCTATGTTCGTCTGCCCCGGAGAAGGAGTGCGCAAGGCGGTTCGATCCATGCCTGGGGTGTTCAATCTGTCGGTGGACGAAGCGGTGAAGGAAGCGCAGGAAGTTCATTCTCTGGGCGTGCCCTCGGTGATCCTGTTCGGCCTGCCCGATAAGAAAGATGATGTGGCTACCGGAGCCTGGGCCGACGACGGAATTGTGCAGCAAGCCGCGCGCGCGCTACGACGGGAAGTGCCCGGCCTGGTTCTGATGGGCGATGTGTGCCTGTGCGAATACATGTCGCACGGCCACTGCGGAATCGTGAAGCCTGCACTTCCGCGGTCGCGGTCGCTGGGAGCGGCTGCCATCGACGCGATGAATCAAGTGCGTGCGATGGCGGTGGAGAAATCTGAGGATATAGAAAAAGCATTCGACACACTGGCTGCCGTGGCCGCGCGCGCGGCGGAGTCGAATTACGAAATCGACAACGACGCCTCGCTGGAACTGCTGGCGCGTACTTCCGTGTCGCTGGCGAAGGCGGGCATCGACATCATCGCGCCGTCCGACATGATGGACGGCCGGGTGGCTGCGATTCGCCGCGCACTGGACGAGTCGGGACTGATCAACACGCCGATTCTTTCCTACGCCGCCAAGTTCGCCTCGGGCTACTACGGACCATTTCGCGAGGCGGCTGACTCGGCGCCGCAATTCGGCGACCGCCGGTCTTATCAAATGGATGGAGCGAACCTGCGCGAGGCCCTGCGCGAAATTGAAGCTGACATCGAAGAAGGCGCGGACATGATCATGGTGAAACCGGCGATGCCGTATCTGGATGTAATCGCCGCCGCGCGCCAGCGTTTCGATCTACCGCTGGCGGCGTATCAAGTGTCCGGCGAATACGCCATGATCGAAGCCGCCGCACAAAACGGCTGGATCGAGCGCGACCGCGTGATGATGGAGTCCCTGGTGAGTATCCGGCGGGCGGGGGCCAGCATTATCCTTACCTATTACGCGAAGGACGCGGCCAGATTGCTGGCGTAGGTTGATGGTGCTGAGCGGGCACTCCTGCCCGCTGAAGGAGGTGCCGCCGGTGCGAAGACTGGGCTCGCTTCTCCCCATTTCGCTGCTCTCCATTTCGCTTTTCCCCGCCGCCGTACTTCTGACTCTGGGATGGACGAGTGCTTCGGCCGTTGCTCAAGACTGCTGCCATGCTTCGGCGCGCCAAGCCGCGCATCCTGCCGCTGGTGCAAGTGCGCCCGCGCCCCTGCAATTACTCAGCTCGGGGGACCTGCGTAGGGAATTCAACGCTGCCCGCCAGAAAATTCGGATCGTCGCGCTGCTCCCTCCTGCCCGCGCCGAATGCCAGTTGGGCCACGCGGTGGTGGGGCGAGTTCTCCAGAAATTCCCGTCGCCCCGACTGCAAGCCCTGTTGGTGTGGGAGCCAATGCGCGTCGGCGACACCCCTGTGACTGCGGCGGAGCAGGCCGATACGGTTCGAGACGCGCGCATCGCGCAGGGCTGGAATGGTAGCCGCGACGTGGGGAAGCTCTTTGAGGCAACACTCGATCTGCATCCGATCGCATGGGATGTGTACCTGATCTACAGGCCCGGAATTCTATGGGAAGGAGAGCAGCCACCACCTCCGACGTTCTGGATGCATCAGCTCGACGACGCCGATCCTAGCTTACTGTTGTGCGCAAACTCAACGCGCTTCAGCAGCGAGGTGGGAAAGCTCCTGAACCGGCCAATTGATCGATTGTGGCTCCCTCGCGTGCCCTGCGAGGTAGCCAACAAAATGTGGAGCCGTTACCGGAAAGGTAACGGCTCCACGCGGGTTGATCGATATAGAAACGAAGCGCGGGCTCTCTCAGAAGTGATACTTGACCACTAACTGAATTTGCCGCGACCCTTGCGAAGTAAAGATCTCGCCATAGTTGGACGCGCCTGCGGTGTGCTGTCCGCTGTACTCTTGTCCGAAGTTGAAGATCGGCGTGTTGGTAAGGTTGGTGGCGTCCATGCGGAACTCGATCCCCTGAGTTTCGGTAATCCTGAAGTTCTTGGCGATGCCCAGATCTGCGGACTTGTATCCGGGCCCGTCGAAAGCGCCCACGGGACAATTACCGAAGGTCCCGGCAGCGGGCTCGGCGACCGCAGCTGGATTCAGAAAGTGTACTCCGTGGCTAACCGGATCAAACGTCATCGGAACCTTCGCGGGAACGCCGGGCACGCAATCTGCTCGCGTGGAAAACCCTCCCGTACCAGATGTGTCCGCATTGGCAAAGATGGTCTGGGCAAAGCCGGTATGGAAGATGAAGCCGGTACTCAGCCGCCATCCTCCCGCCACGGCATCGATGATATTGTTGACCCCGCTGCCAAATTGTTTGCCGTGGCCGAAAGGCAACTCGTACACGACATAACCGTTGAAGAGCTGGGTGATGTTCTGCGGGCAGCGGCCGTAGTCACCCCGCTGATTGTAAGGATTCTGTGGGAAAGCCCAGCCCGCGATGGTCTGCGCCTCGGTGGCCACGTTGTCGCCGTATTGTCCGTAGAATCCCGGCGTGTCGCTCAGGCACTTGGACCAGGTGTAATTCACCTGCGCCTGCAAACCTTTGGTTAGACGCTCCTGCACAAGAGCTTGCAGCGCATTGTAGTTCGAGATGCCATTGGATTCTGTGTACCTTCCCTGGCCTATCAAACCCTGCAAATTCGTCAGGTACGGACTGGCTACCACTCCGCTCGGGGTCAGTTGTTTCTGCAGCAGGTTGACGATGTTCATGAGGTGCTGATTGTTCTGGCCGACGTAACCGATTTGCACGGTCGTAGCATTGCCAAATTGTCGCTGCAAGCTCAGGTTCCATTGGTAGTGCACGGCAGGCCGGAGGTTCACGTCGAAAGCATGAATCGTCGTGCCTTTGAAGCATGTCGGATCGAACGTTTCCGCCAGGGCAAGCGTGCAGCCCGTTGGAAAGCCTACGAAGCCCTGGTCTAAGGTGCTGCCCGGCACGTCTGTAGCGATTGGATCGAAGGTCACGTTGTGCGCCGTTTCAAATGGAGGGTTTTGGGTGAGCAGGTTGTTCACGCCATTGCTCTCTGTGAAATTGGAGACGCCAAAAGCGGCACGCACGACCGTATTCTTCAAGGCCTCGGGCTGCCAGGCAATTCCAATGCGCGGCTGGAAGTTGGTGATGCCGTTGTACCGATGATACAGCGCACTACCCAGGCCGCTGTTGTTGACAGACGGCGTGATAATTTCTCCGGTGAACAGCGAGTAGTTGACTTCGTTGCCATCCGCCGCGGCGCGCGGAGTGTTTAACTCCCAGCGCAGGCCCAGGTTTAGCGTGAGATTCCGCCGAACGCGCCAGTTGTCCTGCCCGTAGACGGAATAGAGGCTGTTCTGGATGTGGCGATTGCCAGCGCCAGCGCCCAGACCCAGGTTGTTGGGGTCGCCCAACATGAAGTCGGCAAGACCCGACCCGGTTGAGCCGGCTGAAGGGTTGGCTGTGTATTGTCCATTGAAGTTGAAAAAGCCGGCCAATCCTTCATTGCCCGGGTAAAGGAAATTGTCGCGGTACCGGTTAAACTGGAAGCCCGCTCGAAATTCGTGATTGCCCATTGATTTCAGCACCGAGTCGCCAATCTGGATCACGGTGTCAGCGAAAACGTTGGCCGCCGAAAGATTGTTGCCGATGGTCGAAACGTTTCCAAATTGGCCGTTAATGGCCGGCAGGAACGAACTGGGCGAACCCGGAATGCCGAAGGTTTGCGGTAAATTCTGATTCACCGGATTGCTGTAGCCCTGGCTGACCGGAAAATAGCTGAATCCCAGGCGCAGATCGTTCAACATCGAGGACCCGAGGGCGTGCGTCCAATCGATCACGCCGTTGTGCAGAGGATAGGTGAAATTGGTAAAGCCGTTGCTCGCGAGTACGAACGTTTCCGTCGTTGGATTACGCACCGACTGCTGCGAATAACGCCCGGAGACATGGTCCTTATCGCTAGGCGTCCAGTCGATCTTCACGTCGCCCTGGTCGGCGCTGTTCAAGACGGTCTGCGAGTAGTTGAATTGGTTTGTGCCCGGAACATTGGCTCCAGGATAGAGCGGAGAATTGACGATGTTGGTCGCGGCGGTACTCAACGTGAGGCCGGCGGCCGTCAAGTTATTGTTGGGAATGGCTGCGCGCGCCCCAGGCGCAGTGCCAGCTTGCGGGGCATAGAGTTGATCGCCTGGGATCGAACACACTCCGGCGACAAAGGTTCCACCAGGGCCAGTGCACAGCTCTCCAAAATTCCCGCCACGCTCGGCCGGGCTCATCACCAGGGCCTGCTGCGTCGAGCCATTAGGATTCCTGAGTCCCTGGTAGTCGACAAAAAAGAAAAGCCGGTTCTTAATGATTGGACCGCCAAAGGTAGCCCCGAACTGGTTGAAGTGAAGAGCCGCCTTGGGAACACCAGTCAGGTTATTGCTCCAGGAGTTGGCGTTGAGTTTGTCGTTGCGCCAGAACTCGAAGGCGCTGCCGTGATAGGAGTTCGTGCCGGATTTGATGGTGGTATTCACGATGCCGCCAAGGAAATTCCCGAACTCGGCGGACGGGTTCTGGGTAATGAGGTTGAACTCCTGGATGGCGTCGGGGCTCGGCGAGTAGGCCACCTCATTGTTGTCATTCTGATTGTTATCGATGCCGTCAAGAATGTAGTTGCTGGTCTGCTCGCGATTGCCGTTGATATAAGGACGTCCCACCTGAAAGGTGTTCTGGCCCGACGTAAAGGACCCTGGATTGGTGCTGACGGCGCCAGGAGTGAGCAGGGTTAGCTCACCGTAGTTTCGGGTGAGCAACGGAACGTTTTCGGTCACTTCACTATCGATGTGCGTGCTGATGTCGGTGGATTCAGTTTGCAGCAGGGGGGCGGCACCAGACACCTCGACGGTTTCCGAGATCTTGCCCACTTTCAACTGCACGTCGACGCGCGCGGTTTGATTGAGCACCAGGGCGAACGGCGGGTACACGGCGGTCTGAAAGCCGGGTGCGGTCACCTTGACGCCGTAGCTCCCAATCGGCAGGCGCAACAAGTCGTAGGCGCCGGATTCATTGGTTTCCGCGCTCCAGACGGTTCCGCGCTCCGCGTCGGTGGCCCTGACGGTTGCGCCTTTGATGGGAGCCCCGCTGGGATCTGAAACGACCCCGACGATGGCCCCGGTTACATCCTGGCTCCAAGCCGGGGTAAATCCGGCGAGCACCACGAGGTTCAGAAGAATCAGTCCCCAAGTTAATCTTTTCATCGCACAGCCTCCTGAGAGCACGAGCCGAACAGCATGCAACAAACAGGCTCTAGTACAACCGCAGTATGCTATATAGCACATGAATGGTCGTGGTCAAGAAGAAAATTAAAAATCTATAATTTTTCTGTGGACAAACGTCGAAGAACTCTATATCACTCTTCTTGCAGGATCGGTTTCCGGCCGGAACTGTAACTGGCTTCGCATCATGATTGCGTTGAAAAAGGTACAGAAATTGAGACGATTGCGGCGGAAATCAGCGAAATGGTTGGTATTCCGCCCTGGCGACCGGCTGGAACGCTGGGAGGAACCGTGTCCTGGAGCAGCGTCCGCCCTATAGCAGTTCGAGAGATATGGGTTGAGTCTGACCGGTGGCAGGAACCGAGCTAAATCGATATTGCCAACGATTCGCTATATAGCATTCATGCCTGGCAGCACGGCGAACTGGCTGCGGGCCTGAATCGTGGACCCCGGCAAAGTAGGGGTATCTTCCGCGTTGCGGCCTTGCCGCAATCGCGGCCTGGAGTGTTAGTCTGAACGGCGAGTATGTCGACCAATCACCGCAACGGGACTCCGGTTTATAAGCGCATCCAGAATGCGATCCGCAAACGGATCGACTCCTCGGAACTGAAACCGGGGGATCCGGTTGCATCGGAACGCGAACTGGCCAAGACGCATAAGGTCAGCCTGATGACGGCGCGTCACGCGCTGGCGGGGCTGGAGAACGAAGGCGTGGTGGAACGGCGGCGGGGAGCGGGCACGTTCGTTGCCTCGCCCAAGATCCATTTCAACAAGCTGATGAGCTACACCGAGCACATGTCAAGCCGCGGGCTGAGTGCGCGGTCGCGGGTGCTGCTCGCCGAGATTATCGAGGACGAGGCTGAAGTGGCGGCCCGGCTTGGACTGCCAGCGACCAGCGCCCTGGTCAAGATTGAACGGCTGCGCGAGACCGGCGACGATCCTTTTGCGCTCGAAACCTGCTACCTGCCGGCGCGGGAGTATTCGGCTTTGGTGAATGCTCCGCTGGGAAGGACTTCACTCTTTGGCACATTGCAGCATGATTATGGCGTGGAGCTCGCTTACGCCGATGAGGAAGTCGACGCCACCGCGGCCGAAGCCAGCGTGGCCGAATTATTGGGAGTTCCGCGCGGCGCTTCGGTTCTACGCATCCGCCAGGTGATCTACTCGACCAAGGGCAAGGCGACGATCTACGGGGTGGGCTTCTACCGCTCGGAGCGGCACACGCTTTTCATTCGCCGCTTTCGGTAGTCTGCGAATCTGTGATCTGCTCTCGGCGTTCTCGACGCATAAGAAAATAAAAATCTTGTGTGAGAAATCCTGCGGAATTCGCTGGGCTCGGAAGACGAGACGAGATCGAGGACTCCAAGTCCTTGACCGTTTCGACCAGCGCAGGACAAACGTGACCGCCGTTGCTGCTGAGCATTCTGTTCTCTGCAGTCCGGTTTGTCGAGGAACAATCCGCGAAACACGAGCGTTTTCGCGTATTTCGGGTAAGGGTAGGGAACTTCTCTACAGTCAGGACTGTCTGGCGGAGCACGCAGTCTGGCGCTAACCTTTCTCTGCCTGAATTCCCTGCTAACAGGGAAAATAACAGGGAATTTCGAGAAGTTTACCCTCCAAAATCGCACTCCTTTACTCCAAGTTGCACATGCTGTGAGAGAAACAGCCCCCCGGCGCGAATCGTAACAGGGAATTAACAGGGACGTATCAGGGAATTTAATCCAAAGATCAGGGAGTGATTCTCGCTCTCGCGCATCCGACCAACTCACGTTTTATGCATGATCGATTGTGCGTCTACGTTTGCCCTGGAGGCCGTGCGTTCCCACGGGAGGGGAAATGATTTCACGCGAAGAGCTCTACGAGTTGGTCTGGTCCGTGCCGATGATTAAAGTGGGTGAGAAGTTCAAGCTTTCGGGTAGCTACATGGCTCGGGTTTGCTCCACTCTACGTGTCCCGCGTCCGGAGCGAGGTTACTGGGCTAAGCTCGCCGTCGGAAAAGCGCCTGAGAAGACCGCATTGCCAGATGCGCAGCCGGGTGACCAACTCGGCTGGTCCCAGGGTGAAGTATTACCAGCACCCTCTCGCGCCCGACTTGTGGCACTGACACCCGCGGGGGGAAGCGAGAGCGGATACATGGCGCCCGATCCAAAGGATCCGAACATCATTTATCTGAGCGGAACCTACGGCTCGGTTAGCCGTTACAACCGGCGAACTGGACTCAGCCAGGATGTAACTCCGTGGCCAGTGCCGACATTTGGTTCCGAGATTAATCAGCGCAAGTATAGGGATCCTTGGACCCCAGTTCTCATTTTTTCCCCCGCTGATTCCACAACGCTCTACCTGGGAACGCAATATGTGATGAAAACTCTCGATGGTGGTCTGCACTGGCAGACCATCAGCCCCGATCTCACCGGATCCACACAGCAGCCGGGAGACAAAGCGGAAGGAGTAGCGACGAGCGAGAACGCGAAGCAACGAGGCTATGGCGTCGTATTCACGATTGCGGCATCGGCACTAAACGGCGACACGATCTGGGCAGGAAGCGATACTGGACTCATTCATCTCACCCGCGATGGTGGGAAAACCTGGAAAGATGTCACGCCCGCCGGTCTGACAGCCTGGAGCAAGATCTCTTTGATCGAAGCTTCGCATTTTGATCCTGCCGCTGCTTACGCGGCTGTAGATCGCAGCCGGCTGGATGACCAGACACCCTATGTCTATCGAACCCGCGACTATGGAGCGACGTGGCAACTGATTACCAACGGCATCGCGGCAAACGCCTTCCTGCGCGGCATCCGCGAAGACACCGAAAGAAAGGGTCTGCTCTTTGCCGGAACTGAATTGGGGATTTACGTATCATTCGACGACGGCGGCGTTTGGCAGTCTTTGCAACTCAATTTGCCGGTGACCTCCGTCCGCGATCTTACAATTCACGGGGACGATCTAGTAGTCGCTACCCACGGCCGCTCCTTCTGGATTCTGGACGACATCACGCCCCTTCGGCAGGCGCTCGATGCCGAGAAGGATAATACGTTTTGGCTTTACCATCCGGCGCGAGCATATCGCATTGATAACGACTCCTTCCCGGGCACTCCTCTTCCACCCGAGGAACCAACCGCCGAGAACCCGCCTGCAGGCGCCATCCTTGACTATTTCCTCAAGTCTTCCGCCAGCACTGTCTCGCTGGAGATTTTCGATGCGCAGCAGAATCTCGTCCACAAATTCTCTTCGCAAGACAAGCATTCGGAAAAACGCCCACCGCTTCCGATTGGCGAGCGTTGGTTCCCCAAGCCGGAAGTCCTCGGAACTAATCCTGGGTTGCAGCGCTTTGTCTGGGATCTTAGTTGGAGCAGCTCCGGAGGACCAGGCGTGGATGAAGAATCGGAATTCCGCAACCCCAGGGGGCCTAAAGTCGTGCCGGGGATCTATACAGTCAGACTCACGGTTGACGGAAAGACGCAGACTCAGCCTCTGGAAGTCGTGATGGACCCCCGTTCCGCCGCCACTCCCGAAATACTTCAGCAACAGTTGCAACTCGGTCGACAGATATTCGCCGAAACCATGGAAGCCCGGCGCGCTCTTGCTGAGATCGCCTCGCTACGGAAACACCTTGCCGATCTGCAGCGGAAGGTCGGCGAGAAGGACTCGGCGATTAAGCCGGCGCTCGCGGATGCTCAAAATGAAATTTCAAAGATAGAGACCAGGCCAGGAGCCGTTGGGGAGTCCTCAGGTCTACAGGACGGTTTCGCTGATATGGCCGCGGCGCTGCGTGTGGTCGAAAGTGGAGATCGCGCCGTGCCTTCGCAGGCGGTTGCGGTTTACAACGAGTCCAGCCAGCGCGTCAAAGCTGCCATCGGAGAATGGAACGAGTTCAAAACAACTAAACTTCAGCGGCTTAATCAGAAATTGTCTGAAGCAGGTGTCGCTCCAATCGCGATCTCGAAAATCGAACAGGAAGTCCAAT
>DATHQJ010000016.1:0-4923 GCA_035482825.1 Binatus sp. (SeqCode)
GGGAGCCGTTGTGGGCCACGCAATTCTCGGTGTCGCTCTGCGCGGCCGGTAGCTTGTAGTAGTTCGCGAAACTAAGCTTGTCGTCTTTCAGCTTGAAGATGGCGTCGGCACCCCATTTGTTCGGGTCGTTCGGACGGCAGCGCGCCCCCAGGCCACCGCCCCATTCGTCGGTGAACACGACCTTGCTGCCATCGTTCGAAAACGAAGCCGAATGCCAGTAAGAGTAGTTCGGATCATTCACGGCATCCACGCGCTTGGGATTGGCCGGGTCCTTGATGTCAAGCAGAATTCCGTTGCCGGAGCACGCACCCGCTGCCAACCCGATCGCTGAGTAGACCGTGATGTCGTGGCACTGGTCGGTGTCGGCTGGCTTCTCCGCGCCCTTCTTGCCGTGTGTGCCGCCGTTATTCAAGCCGTTGATCGCGCCGGAGCGTGGATCGATAAATACCCGCGGACTCGATACGATCTTCGCATCCTGCGGCGCGGCCACGGGAACTTTGATCACATCGATACGGAACAGCGCCGTGTTCGGATCTTTGTCCGGCTTTTCGCCGGAGCATCCGGCCAGTTCTTCCGGCTGGCGCACAAACGAGGTCCCTGACACATAGATGTAGACATTGTCCTTGTCGTTGGGGTCGGTCACCAGGGTATGGGTGTGGGATCCGCGGCAGGTTTGCACGGCCGCAACCTGCTTGGGATTCGCGACGTCGGAGATGTCGAAGATTCTTACGCCGCGGAAACGGTCTTTTTGCGCAGCTGGGAGGCGGCGTCGGCGCTCCTGCTGTTTCTCTTTTTCCTTGTCTGCGTCTGGAGTGGCATCTTTGGCCTGAGCTGAATCTTTTGCTTTCTCGGCGTCCGTTTTTTTATCGTCTTTATCTTTATCTTTTGCCTCATCGGCCGGCGGCGGTTCCGGGGGAAATCCTTCAGCCCCGCAATCCAGTCGTCCATTCGGCATCTCGACCGACATGAACAGCAGGTTTTTGTATACCGACACGTCGCCCTGTCCACCCGGGCAGACCAGCGACGTCAGCAATTTTGCCTTCGCCGGATTAGCGATGTCGAAGATATTCACGCCGTAAAAATTTCCCAGGAAGAGATGATTGCCCTGGAACGCAAGGTCGGAGTTGGCGAAAGCCAGCTGCGCAATCACCAACTGGATCGGCTTGGGAATTTTCATGCCACCGCCGACGCCAAGCTGCGCCAGGGTCTTCTGCACTTTTGGATCGTCGGGATCGCTGGACGCGAGCTGAAACGCATCCGGCTTCTTCAGCAGCAGGACGTGCTCGATACCCATGGCAGCTTCGCCCGCGTCATAGAGTCCCGGAGCCAATTTAAAGCGCGGATCATTTACATCTGACCCTGCCATCCCCGGCGGAAGCGCCGGAGCTGGCTCGGGCGCGAACGGATTCTGCTGTTCTTCAGCGTCTTTCTTCTCCGCTTCCTTGCCGGACGGCGGGGTCACGGGCTGCGCCTGCTCCTGTTGGGGAGCGCCGGGCGGAGTTGCAGGCTGCGCCGCTTGCGCCTGCGTTCGCATCACTCCAAAACTTAAAAGAAGTACAGCTCCCATCACCCACAGGATAAGACTGGACACTCGCTTCATCGTTTCTCCTTAATGTTTCTTTTCCAGCAGGTTCTGCATGATTCGTATCTCGGCTCGTTGCGTATTATCCGCATCGGTCGCGAAGTTGAATATCTCGGCATCCTGTCCAGCGCCTGCGGTGTCGAATAAATCTTTTACCATGGTCAACGCGCCGTTGTGATGTTGAATCATCCCGACCAGGAATAAGCGGTCAAACTCGGACCCCTTCGCTTTCCGTAACTCTTCCATCTGCTTCGGCGTAAGCATTCCAGGCATCAACGCCATCGTGTCGTGTGGCATGGTGTCGTGGGACATGGTCTGGTTCGACGTCGATTCGCTCGACATGTCCATGCCGGGCATTTCCGGCATGGTCGTTGTAACCGGTTCGCCCCGGGCCGCCAGCCAGCGCTTCATGAACTTGATTTCGTCCGACTGCGAGCTGCTGATGCGTGCTCCCAGCGAGCGCAGGTCTTTGTTTTGCGTATGCGACGAAATCATCGCCGTCATCTCCACCGCTTGTGCATGGTGTACGATCATGCCTTGCATGAACTCTACGTCGGCCGGCGACCGAGGTGGCAGGCTCGCTCGGGTGGATGATGGCAGCGTCTTGCTCGGAGCGCCCGGCGCGCCCGGTTGCACCACTGCAGGCTTCGCCGGATCAGTCTGCTGTGCGCGCGCAGCGGAGAAGCAGAGGACTCCGAGAGAGCCTGCGGCAAACAGTGCAAGCATGACAGCTCGTCGGGCCGAGCCGGGCTGGGGCTTGCGGCGAAGAGGAACCTGCTTCAAGTTCCGTGCGAGAGGGAAGATCTTCATTGGGACGAGGACTTGATCTTTTCACGAAACAGGGAATTTTCAAAGCGGGAAAAGAAGGGCGAAGGCCGGACGAGCCAAATCACCCGCCACAGAAGGGAAGTTCAGAGACACGTTCAGAGGGGAACTTCGATCAACGTCGGACCTTCGCCCTCCAATCCCCTGCGCAGGGCCTTGGCAAACTCGCCGAGGGAAGTGACGCGGGTGCCGGGCACTCCCATGCCCTTGGCCAACTGCACCCAGTCGAGGTCGGGCCGGCCGATCTCGAACATCCCCATTGCCCGAGGCCCCGGGCTGCCGATTCCCAGATAAGAGAATTCGCGTTTCAGCACGGCGTAGTCCCGGTTCGCGAAAACCACCGTCGTAACGTTGAGTCCCTCGCGTGCCATCGTCCATAGCGCTTGCAGCGTGTACATGCCGCTGCCGTCGGCCGACAGGCACAAGACCTTTCGACCGGGGCAGGCCACTGCCGCACCCACCGCAAGAGGCATCGCGATCCCGATCGAGCCTCCCGTGTTGCCCAGCCAGTCGTGCGGCGGAGATCCCTTCGTGGCCGCCATCATGCCTCGCCCTGAGGTCATGGATTCATCCACGACAATCGCATGTTCAGGAAGCAGCGCGCCCACAACGGCCGCGAGACCCGGCAGCGTAATCTCGCCGTCCGGCAAGGCGGCGCGCTCGATTTTTTCTTCCACCATTTGTGCTCGGTGAGGAGGCAACTCTGCCGCGAGCGCTTCTAGCGCGCCAACGTAATCCTCGCCCGGAGCGGCAAGCGTATGAATCTTGCACTCCGGCGAAGTGAAAGCGCTGTCCTTCCCGGGAGACGCGAAATAGGCCATCGGAGCCCGTGCCCCAACCAGGATGAGTTGACGAAATTCCTTGAGTTGTTCGACCGCCTGTTCGAGCACGTAAGCAATCCGGTCGACCGAGGGCGCACCCTCCCCGCGTTCCAAGCGTGTAACCGGATAGGGGGCGAACAGCTTCGCACCGGTCGCTGCCGCGATGCGGCCCGCCATCGCAAGACCTTTACCGTAGAGCGCGTTCCCGGCCATCAACATAGCGGTTCGCTCGCCCGACCGGAGCATGGCTGCAGCTTGTTCGACCGCCGCAGCAGCAGGAGTCGGAGCTTTTGGGACGACAGCTGGAAGATCGGGACCTTCGCCGCCGTCGCTCCCTGCTACGTCCCATGAAACATCGGCGGGCACGATCAGAGTCGCAATCTGGCCGGGCGCGGTCTTCGCGGCGGCGACCGCCTGGGCTGCGTCGCGTCCCAGTTCGGCCGAGGAACGCGAGGTCCGCAGCCAGGCCGAACAGGGCCTGGCGATGGCTTCGATATCGGAGGTGAGAGGCGTATCGTGAGCCAGGTGGTACGTGGCGTGTTGCCCGATGACATTGACGATCGGTACCTGCGCGCGGCGCGCGTTGTGGAGATTAGCCAGACCATTGCCCAAGCCGGGGCCGAGATGAAGAAGGGTCCACGCTGGTTTTTCAGTCATCCGCGCGTAGCCGTCGGCCGCCCCGGTAACGACTCCCTCAAAAAGTCCCAATACACAACGCACTTCCTTGATCCGGTCGAGCGCGGCGACCAGATGAATCTCCGAAGTGCCGGGGTTGGTGAAGCAGGTGTCAACGCCACTCCCGAGCAGGGCGCGAATCAATTTTTCGGCTCCATTCATCTGTCGACCGCGCTATCCTTCCAATTGCTTCGGAATTATTGCTAAAGAAACACAAGTCCACATTTTCTGTTTTCCAGCGAGCGCGCAGGTGAAGTCTAGCATGAGGCAAATACAACTCTTGGCGCTGGTCCTGGCTGCAGGAACGGTGGTCGCTTGTTCACACACGAAAACGACCGCGACAAATCCGGCAGAATCCTGGGATCCGAAGGCCGCGGCAGCCTACCTCGATCAAAGAGAGGCGGCGTGGATGGCGTGGCCGCGCGCTGCCCGCGATCACGGCACCTCCTGCGTTTCGTGTCACACTGCGGTGCCGTACAGCCTGTCCCGGCCGGAGCTCCGTGGTGCGCTGGCGGAAAATGCAGATTCCCACGGCGAGCGGAAACTCTTAGACAACGTCATCAAGCGTGTGAATCTTTGGAACGAGACTGATCCGTATTACAGCGACGACGAATACAAAGGCAACAAGCGCGCCGAGTCTCGCGGCACCGAAGCCGTGCTCAACGCGTTGATCCTGGCAAGTCACGATGCACGGAGCGGGCAGTTGAATGATGTCACGAGTGCCGCTTTCCGCAATATGTGGGCGTTGCAGCAGACCGGGGGCAGCGGTAAAGGCGCGTGGTCGTGGCTTCAATTCGGCATGGAGCCGTGGGAAGCGGACGATTCGCAATACTATGGCGCATCCCTTGCGGCGATCGCGGTCGGCAGCGCTCCGGGAAACTATCGTTCGACTCCTGAGATCCAGGACAAGCTCACGCTGATGCGCGAATACCTCAACCGCGAATACGGCTCGCAGTCCTTGATCAACCGCGCCGTCCTGCTGTGGGCGTCGGCGAAACTGCCGGGGCTGATTGATGCCGA
>DATHQJ010000017.1:0-8350 GCA_035482825.1 Binatus sp. (SeqCode)
TGGCCTTTTTTGCAAGGCGCGAATTTGCCGCGCAGCCTGGTGTGGGCGAATCTCTATCTCGCCGCGCTCAACCTGTTGCCGGCCTATCCTCTCGATGGTGGCCGGATCTTGCGGGCGTTCTTTCTGAGTTCGCTGGACGCACCCGTCGCCACGCGACGCGCCGTCTCCATCAGCAACGCGATCGCGATGGTTTTCATGATCGCCGGGCTGTTCAGTGATACCTGGCTCACCATGGTGGGGGTCATTGTTTTTTCCGCGGCGCAGTTAGAAGAGCGCGCCATCGTTTTCCAGTCCGTGCTCGATAACGTCCGCCTGGAAGAGATCATGCTCACCGACTTCGCCACGCTCTCACCCGCGGATACCCTCGAGGGCGCGCTGGAAAAGGCGGTGCACTCGCTGCAGGACGATTTTCCCGTAGTCCGCGGCAGTGACATGGTAGGCGTGGTTTCGAAGCAGCGCATCCTGGAAGCGCTGCGCGTCGAAGGCAACGGCTACGTGCAAGCCGTGATGAACAAGATTTTTGAAGTATCGGTGCGGCAGGAATCGCTGGGCACCGCGTTCCGCAAGCTCAATGCCCGCAACTCCAGCATCATTCCGGTGGTGGAAGACGAACGGCTGATCGGCATTGTGACCCTGCAGAACTTGATGCACTCCATGACACTGTTGGCGGAAAGCAGAAAGCTGCGGCGGGACGAAGCGGAATCGTAGCGCGAATTGAAGATTGCAGAGTTTAGACTGCAGATTTCAGATTGAAGATCGCTGTTCTCACAGAGAGCAATCCGAAATCTAAAATCTGCAAATCTGAATTCTGCTTTAGAACAGGCGCACCGCTTTCGCCTGCTGCACCGCCGGAATTTTCCGCAGCTTGTTCAGCACCGCCTCGGACACTTGCCCATCCACGTGGACCACGGCAAGCGCCTCGCTCGGCTGATCGGAACCTGCCTCGGCGCCGCGCCGTCCCAGCGAAAAGTTCGCGATGTTGATTTCTTCCTCGCCCAAAATTGTGCCCACTTTGCCGATCACGCCGGGAACGTCGCGGTTCCGCAGATAAATCAGGTTGCGCTCGAGCGGCGCTTCTACGTCAATGCCATCGACGTGCAGCAACCGCGGTTCGCTCCCGTGCAGCACCGCCCCTTTTATCGCATGTTCTTCAGTGGCGCTCTTCAGTTCGATCGAAAGCACGCTGGCGGTACCGCCGGTGGGAATTTTCCGCTTATGCGACTCGTGCACGCGCAAGCCGCGCGAGTCGGCAATGGCTGCGGCGTTCACCAGATTCGCTTTCTCCTCCAGCGCCTGATTCAGGATGCCTTTGATCGCGGCGTTGCGGATCAATTCCGTTTTCCATTCGGCGATGTGGCCGCTGTAACGGATGGAAATCTCCTCCGTGGTCCCGTCTGAAACCTGCGCCAGAAACGCGCCCATACGTTCCGCAAGAACGATGTAAGGCTGCATCGCCGCATATTCCTCGGCGGAAACCGAAGGCACGTTCACGGCATTCTGGATGACGCCGTGTTTCAGATACTCGCGCACTTGTTGCGCAATCTGCACACCGACGGCGTCCTGCGCTTCATGAGTGGACCCGCCGATGTGCGGAGTCAGCAGGGCGTTGTCGAGCGCCTGCAGCGGAGAACTCTTCAGCGGTTCTTCAATGAACACATCGAGCGCCGCCGACGCCACCCGCTTCTCTTTCAGCGCTTGTGCCAGATCGGCTTCATTCACCAGCTCTCCGCGCGCGCAGTTCACCAGCCGCACGCCCTTCTTCATTTTCGCAATCGACGATTGGTTGATCATCCCGGCGGTTTGCGCGGTCAGGCCGAGGTGCAATGTGATGTAATCCGCCGCGGCATAAAGGTCGTCCAGAGTGGACATGCGGATTCCTTGCTCTTTCGCGACTGCAACCGAGACGAAAGGATCATGCCCCACCAGCTCCATTCCAAACGCGCGAGCCCGCCGCGCCACTTCCATGCCGACTCGCCCCAGGCCGACAATGCCCAGCGTCTTGCCGCGCAGCTCGGTGCCTTGCAGCGATTTCTTCTCCCACTTGCCGGCGTGCATGAGCGCGTCGGCCCGGCATAAGTGCCGCGCCATGGCGAGCATCATGCCGAGCGTGTGCTCGGCCACGGCCACGGCGTTGGCGCCCGGCGTGTTCATCACCGCGATGCCTTTGTGCGTGGCGGCATCGAGATCGATGTTGTCCACGCCCACGCCCGCGCGCCCGATCACGCGCAGTTTTTTCGCGTGCTCCAGAAGTTTCGCGTCCGCCTGCACGGCCGAGCGCACGATCAGCGCGTCGGCGGACTCCAAATGCTCCGCCAGATTTCCGTCCAGCTGATCGGCCGTGAGCACGGTCCAGCCTGGTTCCTTGAGCTGTTCCACGGCCGACGCCGAAATCTTTTCCGCGATAACGATTTTCACCGAGTCCCTCAATCCTTCCAATTCGACGACAGCTCGCTCAATCTAGGTTTATGAAGCAATGTCATGAACTGATTTTGCGCAATGATTTCTGCACCACTTCAGACAAGCGATGGACAACGCAATGACGCGCTCCCCGGCGGCCAGTACGGTGGCTGGACGCAGAGTGAAAGCTTGGCTGTCGTGGTGTTCACGGTCCACGAGTCACCGAGAGGGAATTGATCAACGGTGCCGCCAGGTCTCACACGCCGACCAGTTGCCGTTTTTCGGCAAGAGCCGGGGCGTAGACTTCCTGGGCAGCTTTCACGGCCGCGCCGTAATCGACCGCTCGGCCGGTGGTCCGGGCCAGAACGTGCTCGAGTGCGGCTAGAATGCCGATCGTGTCCAGGTAGTCGTAGTAGCCGATGTGCGCAATGCGGAATAGTTTGCCCTTCATCTCGCCCTGCCCGTTGGCTACTACTGCGTCGAAGGACTCGCGGAATTCCTTGACGATCTTTCCCGAGTCGATTCCGTCGGGTGACGTGAGTGCCGTCAACGCCGCCGCCGGCGGAGCGGAGTAAAGGCTCAGCCCCAGTGCTTTCGCACCCGCGCGCGTCATCGCCGCACAAAGCTCCGCGTTGTTGACCAGAGCTTCGCGTCCCTTGGCCAGGTCGCCATTTCCCATGCCACGCACGAACTCCAGCGCCGCTCCCAGCGCGGCGAATAGCGACGTCGCTGGCGTGTACGCCGATTCTCCCCGGGCTGCCGATTTCCGCTCCTTGCGCAGGTCGAAGTAGTAGCGCGGAGAAGCCGTCGTGTCCATCCGCTTCCACGCACGGTCGCTCACCGCGCAGTAGGCCAGCCCCGGAGGCATCATCAGCGCTTTCTGCGATCCGCCGATGATGAAGTCCACGCCCCAACCGTCAACGTCAAGGTGAGTCGTACCGAGCCCGGTGATCGCGTCGACCACCAGCAAGGTGCCGTCGCCCGAGGCGCGCACGATTTTGGCGATGCCTTCCACGTCATGCCGCGTGCCCGTTGAACTTTCCGTCGCCTGCACGAACACGGCTTTTACTTCTGGAGTCACCTTTGCCCGAATCTCGTGCAGCGAAAAAGTCTGGCCATAGGGGACGCTCAGCACGTCCACGTTGCAGCCAAATGCCCTGGCCAGCCCGGTCCAGCGCTCGCCGAACTTTCCTGCCGTCAGCACCAGAACCTTGTCGCCGGGTGACGTGAGATTCGAAACCGATGCCTCCATCACACCCGTGCCCGAACAAGCTAGCACCAACACGTCTCTCTGCGTGCCAACGAAATCCTTCATGTCGGCGAGCACGCGCTGAAACAGCTGTCGAAAATCCGCGGTGCGGTGGTGAGCGGTAAAGGAAGCCATGGCCGTTTGCGCCGCTGGCAGCAGCGGCGTTGGCCCGGGAGTAAAAAGACGATTCTTGCGCAGCATTTCCGATGAAATCCTTAGAGAAGACGGGATGGTTGTTGCTCCACCATTCTATCGGAAGCGGGGCGGAATGGAATGCGGGTAGAGCGCACTTCGCGCCTACAGGGAGGCGCGAAATGCCGTGTTGGATAGGTTAATTCCGGGTTTTTGCCGCCAGAACTTCGGGTTTTGCAATTTCCGGAGCCTTGGCGAACAGCTCGTCTGCTTTGGCAAATAGCGCCTTGGCAATGGGGCCGGTCAGGTGAGCGTTGCGGCCGTTTTCGTCGGCAAACGTATCGAAAATGCCATACTTACCCGGCCCCATTTTGATGGCGTACCAGGTGACCGTTCCCTTTTCCTGCTCGGCCAGCGGCAGCGCCGACTTCAGGAACGCTTCAACTTCCTTCTCTTTGCCCGGTCGAGCTTCCAGTTGGGCCCAAATCGCGAGTTTGCTCATAGTGGTTCCTCCTCCGCATCAGATGCGCGACCGATGGGTTTGGTGACAGGCTCTATTCGAAGAACCTCAGGGAGCGTCTGAGCAACGGAGGGTGCCCCATTTCTCGCGGGTGCTTTGCGCGAGAAGTAGGGATTCTGACTCCGCACCCAGCTGCCGGCATCTGCTGCACCCGTCTATAATCCTCCCCATGAGCCTCACCGAACAAATTCAGAAAGACATTGTCACCGCCATGAAGGCAAAGGACGAAGCCCGCCTCTCCACCCTGCGCATGGTCAAGAGCGCACTGCACCTTCGCCAGGTCGAGAAAATGGCCCCGCTCGACGACAAAGAAGCCCAAGCCGTTCTGGCTATGCTGATCAAGCAGCGCAAGGAATCCGTGGAGCAGTTCACCAAAGGCGGACGCCAGGAGATGGCCGACAAAGAAGCCGCCGAAATCGTCCTGATCGAAACCTACCTGCCCAAAGCCGCCAGCGAAGCCGACGTGGTCGCCGGAGTGAAGGCCGCCATCGCCGAGATGGGCGCGCCCACCCTGAAGGAAATGGGGACCGTGATGAAGAACGCGATGGCAAGATTCAACGCCGCCGGCATGCGCGTGGATGGGAAGATGGTTAGCGAGATTGTGAAGCGGGAGTTGCAGCCAAAGTGACAGGGACTGATCGCAGCAATCATTTGCTTCGTGGGAGTCGCCATTTGCCTGTTTCGCCCGTCCTATGTCCACGCTACCTGGAGAAGGTCGTACTGGCTTGTGTTGACCCAGCTGTTGTTCTATCCATTGGCAGTAGCCATAGGGGCTGCCTTCCAGTCGAACATTCATCCTCCGTCCGAGCCGATGCAGCCGAATCGACTCGGGGAACATCTGCTGGACGTGCTAACCATAGCGCTCCTGATCGCCGGCGCTTTCTGGGTGTACGACAGGAAGGGGCTCCGATGGCTGGCCGTCAGCCTCGTGATTGTTCAGGAGGCCGTGATCTGGGGAGCATTTTTTGCGGCGGGAACGTCGGTCAGCGGTGACTGGCTCTAATCCTACGGCCCTCCGTGGACTCACTTGCCTCTCTGCCACTCCCGATACGCTTCGCTCTTCGATACTCCTCGCTCCTTCGCTACTTTCTTCAGCGCGGCTTTTTCGTCCAGTTTTTCTTCTGCCATGATCTGCGCAACTCTCTGCCGCACGCTGGGGCGGACGAGGGCGTCCGCCGCTCCACGAACTTCGCCTTCCTCGGCTTTGCCGATCAGCAGCGTGATCTCGCCTTTCAGTCCGTCGCGCGACTTCAATGTTTCTAGCACCTCGCCGGCGCGGCCGCGCAGAAACTCTTCGTAGAGCTTGGTTACTTCGCGGGCGATCACCACGTGCCGGGCGTCTCCCAGAACCTCGCAAATGTCTTCCAGCGCCTCCACCACCCGGTGCGGAGCTTCGTAGAAAACCTGCGTGCGCGGCGAAACTTTGATCGCCCCTAGCGCCGCTCGCCGCTCGCCGCGCTTCGCGGGAAGAAATCCGCTGAAGCGAAATGAATCGGTGGGGAGGCCGCTTGCCACCAGCGCCGCCAGAAAAGCCGACGCCCCCGGAATCGGCACCACCGGCACATGATGCCGGATGGCCAGTGAAATCAGCCGGTACCCGGGATCGGAAATTCCCGGCATGCCCGCGTCGGCGACCAGCGCGACGCTCGCGCCTTCTTGCATTTCTTTCACCAGTTCAGCCGCGCGCGTCATCTCGTTGTGCTCGTGATAGCTGGTGGTTCGGGTCGCAATCGCATAGTGGTTGAGCAGCTTCTGCGTCTGCCGCGTGTCTTCGCAGGCGATCACGTCCACGTCTTTGAGCACGCGCAGCGCCCGCAGCGTGATGTCCTCCAGATTGCCGATGGGCGTAGCCACAAGATACAGCGCCGGACCTGCGGCGGCATCACTCATGGCCGGAAGTTTACCATTGCGGAAGAATTGCAGATTTCAGATTGCAGATTGTAGATTTGTAGCTTGAAGCGGTTTGTAGCCCGCAATCTGAAATCTCAAATCTGAAATCTGGAAGCCCATTGGACCGCCGCCGATTTTCGCAAGCTCGCCCTGCCCGGGGCCGAAGAACGCGCCCACACGGACCATCCCGATTTTCGGGTGGGCGGCAAAATTTTCGCCACACTCGGCTATCCCGACAAATCCTGCGGCATGGTGAAGCTTTCGCCGGAAGAGCAGCACTATTTCTCGAAAGCCGAGCGCGATGTGTTCGTTCCCGCAAGAGGCGCCTGGGGACGCCGCGGCGCCACCGGCGTTCATCTCAAAGCGGCCAGGAAAGAAACGCTGAGCAAGGCTATACCGGCCGCGTGACGCAACCCCGCGCCGAAACGTCTCCTGCTGAAATCCTGAACCGCGAGTTTGCGCGAAATTGACGCAATCGCTCCCGCACCCTAGAATCGATATGAAGCGGAGTTGTTCCTCACAACCGTCTCACACTCATGCCACTTTACGAATACAAATGCAAGAAGTGCGGTCATCAGTTCGAGAAAATTCAGAAGTATTCTGACCGGATGGTCAAGAAGTGTCCCGACTGCGGCGGCCGAGTCGAGCAGACGATCACCGCGCCCGCCGTGCAGTTCAAAGGGACAGGATGGTATGTCACCGACTATGCCAAGAAATCCGGCGCGGCGTCGTCATCTTCAGATAGCGGCAGCAAAGATTCCAAGAAGGAAGACAAGTCTAAGTCGGACAGCGGGGCTAAGGAAAGCTCCTCCAAAGAGAGTTCATCGAAAGAAAGTTCATCGAAAGAAAGCTCCTCCAAGGAAAGTTCTTCTGCGTCGTCGTCTTCCTCCCGGGAAAGCTCCTCGAAAGAAAGTTCTTCCCGGAAATCCGACAAGCGGAAATAGTGCGAAGAACCGCCGACCTGCGCTCGACGGCCGGGTTTCTTCGACTTCGCTCAGGACAGGCAGGGACCTGGCCCTCCGCCATCTTCCCGGTAACGGCCTTATTTCAACTCCCGCTCAAAGTGATCTTCGATCATGGTGAACAGATGCACGCGCGCATCCGGTCCCGCGATGCCGTGCGTCTTGTTGGGATAAATCATCAGCTGGAATTGTTTCCTCGCCCTGATGAGCGCATCGATCATCTGAATGCTGTTCTGGAAATGCACGTTGTCATCGCTGGTGCCATGCACCAGCAGCAACGCGCCGTGCAGCTGGTCAGCGGCCTTGGTCACATCGGACATGTCGTAGCCCGCCTTATCGTCCTTGAGCAGTCCCATGTAGCGCTCGGTGTAAATCGTGTCGTAATTGAGTTGAGTGGTCACCGGCGCAACCGCAACCCCCGCGCGGAAGCGGTCGGAATGGGTCATCGCATACAGCGTCATCGAGCCGCCGTTTGACCATCCCCAGATTCCGGTGCGGTCTTTATCCAGCTGAGGATATTGCGCGTAGAGCTGGTCGAGCGCGGTGAGCTGATCCTTCAATTCGAGGACTCCGAACTCGTGCCGGATCGCGGTCTGGAACTTGCGATCCCGCCCCGGCGTGCCGCGATTGTCCACCGCGAAAATCGCAAAGCCTTTGCGCGCCAGAATTTCATCGAACGCGTTGGGCGGGCCCTTCTGCACGACTTGCGCCGCCGGCCCGCCATAAATATTCACGATCAAGGGAATCTTGCCGCTCGCCGTCGCGTCGGGAGGAAGCAGCAGGCGCCCGTAGAGCAGGGTTCCGTCGTCGGCTTTGAACTCCAGCATTTTCGGCGGCCTCAGCCCGTATTCCCCGACGGTATCCCGCGCCGCCCACAACGGAGCGCAAGCGCCGCCCACCGCGCACACCGATGTGGTCGCCGGAGTGGTCGGCCCCACAGAGTTGCGAAGATAATGTTTGCCATCTTCGGCGAACTCGCCGGAATGCAGCCCTTCCTCGCGAGTCAGCGCCTGGAAGTCAGATCCGTCCAGCTTCACGGAGAAGATGTGCCGCTGCCGCGGGTCGTCTTTGTTCGCGGCGAAGAAGACCACGCCGGCTGCTTCATCCACGCCCTCAATTCCCTGCACTTCGAACTCGCCGTGTGTAAGCTGCTGTTCGAGTTTAGCGTCCGCCGCGAGGGGATTCTGCTTGTCGAAGCTG
>DATHQJ010000018.1:0-11543 GCA_035482825.1 Binatus sp. (SeqCode)
CCGACGTTGCGGGGGTTGGAGTAATGATCGAGAACTTTATCGCTGTATGACATTTGTTTCTCCTGAAACCCGAATTTGCCTCAGGGGCTAAAGCCCCGTCAAAATCTGATCCTGACGGCACGACTGAAGTCGTGCCCTTCCCAAAACCTTCGTCCTAGTGCGCTTCTCCTGCCCACTTTACGTCTTTCAGGTTGATGCCTTCCTTCGCCATTTCGTAGAGCGGAGAGAGTTCGCGGAGGCGCTCCACCGTTTCGATGACGCGGTCGGCCACGTAGTCGACTTCGGCTTCGGTGTTGAAGCGGCCGATGCCGAAACGGATCGAGCTGTGCGCCAGGTCGTCTCCCGTTCCGAGGGCTTTCAATACGTATGACGGCTCTAGCGTCGCCGATGTGCAGGCCGAACCGCTGGAGACCGCGATGTCGTTAATGCCCATTAACAACGATTCGCCTTCGACGTAGGCGAAGCTGATGTTCAGGTTGCCGGGGAGGCGATGCTCCCACGAGCCGTTGATGTAGCTTTCGTCCAGGCGATTCATGATGCGATCGCGCAAACGGTTGCGCAAACCTGCGAGCTTGCAGGATTCCTTTGCCATTTCTTCCTGAGCGATCGCGCAGGCTTTGCCGAGGCCGACGATGCCGGGGACGTTCAACGTGCCGGAACGCATGCCGCGCTCGTGGCCGCCGCCGTCGATGATGGCGGAGAGTTGGACACGGGGATTCTTGCGGCGTACGTACAACGCGCCGACGCCCTTCGGGCCGTACATCTTATGGCCGGAGATCGACATGACGTCGATGTTCTGCTTGATCACATCGACCGGAACCTTGCCGATTGCCTGGGTCGCGTCGGTATGAAAGATCACGCCGCGCTCGTGACAGAGTTTGCCGATTTCGGTGACGGGCTGGAGCACGCCGATTTCATTGTTCGCGTACATGATCGAGACCAGGATGGTCTTGTCGTCCATGGCGCGCTTCAGGTCTTCGAGATCGACCAGGCCGTCTTTCTGCACGGGCATGTAGGTGACGCGGTAGCCGAACTTTTCCAGGCGCTTGCAGGTGTCGAGCACGGCCTTGTGCTCAGTGACCGCAGTGATGATGTGGTTGCCCTTCTCGCGGTACATTTCGGCGACGCCCTTGATGGCGAGGTTGTCGCTCTCGGTGGCGCCGGAGGTGAAGATGATTTCTTTGGTGGTCGCGCCCACCAGCTTGGCGATGCGCTCGCGTGCGGTTTCCACGCCTTCTTCGGCGGCCCATCCGAAGGAGTGATTGCGGCTCGCCGAGTTGCCGAACTTCTCCATGAAGTAGGGCAGCATCTCTTCCAGCACCCGCGGGTCGATGGGGGTGGTGGCGTGGTTATCCATATAGATGGGCAGCTTCACGCCTTTGGAATCGGGGTGCTGCGCCTGCGTGCTTGCCTGGGGAGTTTTTACGTCCGTGCTCATTGATTGCCTCTCCTACCGTGTACTTAAATTTGATGAATCTCTGCCGCTCAAGGGCTCAGCCGATTGTTACCAGTTCACTGGCCCGTGGAGCCTCGGTCGCGACTTCTTCCGGTTCTTCGCGCATGTGCGAAATCTTGATGCGTTTCAGTACGGCTTCAATGCTGTCGTTCACTTTTCGCAGCGGCTCGCGGATGTTGCAGCGGTCGCTCTGGTCGCACTCTCCGCGCACCGTGACGCAGGAAGTGATGAAAAGCGGGCCGTCGATGGCGCGAATCACTTCAAAGGCCGAAATCGTATGGGCTGCGCGAGCCAGCGTGTATCCACCGTTGGTTCCATGCTGCGACTGCAACAGACCAGCCTTGGCCAGGCGCTGCAGAATCTTCGCCAAAGCCTCGGGCGGAATGCCGTAGGCGTCGGCGACATCCTTGGCACTGCGAGAGCCCGCAGTGGGGTGCTCGGCGAGATGTTTCATCGCCATCAGCGCGTAGTCGGCCTTCTTGGTGAGCTTCAGCACGCTAATAATCCTGTGTAAAACCCGACTGAAAGAGTCGGAGTTAAATCCGACCTTTTCCGTCGTAGTTCATTCTACGTCACAGCTTTCGCTTAGGGCAAGGGCCCACAGGGAGGTGACAGAAAATTGTGTTGAACGGTAAGTATTAAGAACTGAATGGTTTATGGACATGCGATGGTTTTGGTCGGAATTTGAGGGCGAGGAACTCGAGGCGAATCGCGAGGGTGACCGGGAAGCCTTGTCACAAATTTACGACAGGTTAATAGCGGGGGCTTGACAAGTGCCAAAGCGGGTCTAAAATACCGGGAAATTCCGGCGAAAACATACCCCGCCTTGGTTTTGGCGAACTTCCGGATTTATGACTTCCAAGCCGCCCGCACCCACTCCAAGCCGTGATGTGAAGCAGCCCTGCAAGCACCCGCGCGTGCAGATCGTAGGCCGGGACGAGGAATCTGAGTTCGTGGAATGCAAGGAGTGCGGCGAAATCTTCGAGTCCAGCGAGTTCAAGGACATGAATATCGAAGAGGCGACCCAGGACGAAGTCTGATTGCTTCGTGCGGGCCGACGTTTTGTGTGCCGAGGTGACGGAGGTAATCGCGGGCCGCGGTTTCGGCTTGTTCCGCCCGAAAACTCTCTGTTAGTTTCCAACCCGGGGGCGTGTGCGTGCGGGCCTCCGTCTTTTATGTCCATGGTGGCTCTAGTCGTCGATGACTCCATGCTGATCCGCTATACCGTTTGCCGATTCCTGGAGCAGCGCGGTTTTGCGGTTGAGTCCGCCACCAATGGGGTTGAGGCATTGGAGGTTCTTACTCGCGTACAGCCGACACTGATCGTTACGGACATGCAGATGCCGAAGATCTCTGGAAGCGAACTGATTACGGCGCTGAAGAACAAGCCAGAGACGGCCGGGATTCCGATCATTATTGTCGCCAGCCGGGCGAGTGGCTTCGATGAAACCGAGAAGCGCGCCAACTTCGCGATCTATAAGGATATCGACATCGAAGCTCAGCTGGGCAAGGCGCTGGACGCGGTACTGGCCAAGGCGAGCCGGGCACAGGCGGCAGGGAAGTAAGTTTCTTTCAGAGATTTCTTTCGGAGCACGATCGGTTCCCTCAGTCTTTCAGACTAGAAATTCTCACCTCAGAAGCAGGCCGGCCTCGGCGGAAAAATCCAGCGCGGCAAAATCTTTCAGCAGAAATTTTGGGTAGGCCGCGGCGGCGATCATGGCGGCGTTGTCGGTCGAGAGCGGACGCGAGGGGAAGAAGACGGGCAGGCCTTGTTTGGCGCCTTCGCGTTCGAAGGTCTGGCGTAATTCCTGATTGGCGGCGACGCCTCCGGTGACGAAGAGCGTGGCTACATCGAGGGCGCGGGCGGCGGCCAGAGTTTTTCCAACCAGATCGTCGACGATGGCGCGCTGGAAGGATGCGACCAGGTCGAGCGTGAGCTGGTCGCAGTTGGCGAGATAGTCTTCAAGCTGCGGCTTTGCAATTTTCAGGAGAGCCTGGCGGCGCGCTTCGACCGTCGCGCGCATGTCGTGGGTCTCGACATAGCGCAGGATTGCGGTCTTGATGCCGCTGTAGGAAAAATCGAAGCGCGGACGGTGGCCTTGTGGCTCGACGGATTTGCCATCGTTTCGGCCGCGGCGGTCGCGGTGCTTGATCTGCGCTGGGGGAAATTTCACGGCTTTCGGGTCGCCGTGGGGCGCGAGGCGATCGATCACTGGGCCTCCGGGATATCCGAGGCCGAGCAGCTTGGCGACTTTGTCGAAAGCTTCGCCGGCGGCGTCGTCGCGGGTGTGGCCGATGTTGTCGTAGGTCCAGGAATCGTTCTTTTCGGCGGCGAGATAAAGATGGGTGTGGCCGCCGGAGACGACCAGGGCGAGCACGGGGAATTGGAGTTCGTGATTGCCCTTCTGCCGCTCTTCTAACAACACAGCATGGATGTGGCCTTCAAGATGGTTGACCGCGATCAGCGGCTTGTCGAGGGCGAAGGCGAGGGCTTTCGCGTAGCTGATGCCGACGAGTAACGCTCCGGCTAGTCCGGGACCTTGCGTGACGGCGATGGCGTCGACGGAGTTGTATGTGTGATTCGCCTCGGCCAACGCCTGACGGACAACGGGGACGATGGCACGCAGATGCTCACGCGAAGCCAGCTCGGGCACCACGCCGCCGAAAGGCTGATGCGTGGCGAATTGCGAGGCGACCACGTTCGAGATCAGTTGTTCGCCGGAGCGAACGACGGCGGCTGCGGTCTCGTCGCAGGAGCTTTCGATGCCGAGGATGTAGGCTTGGGGCATATTCCTATATTATTCGAAGTCTCATTATCCAAAGTCTTATGGCTGACTTGCTCGAGCACGTGCGGCAATCGGGTTTCACGTTCCCGGATCGCCTGATTCATTTGTTTGTGGGAGGCTCCGAGTTGCACGGAGCCAAGGTTCAGGGCACGGACGACCTCGACATCTACGGTCTGTACATCGAGCCTGCGGAGATGGTGGTGGGGCTGGAGTCGATGCCGCACTTCGTGTGGTCCACTGCCGGCAATGAACGCAGGAATGGGCCGAAGGATGTGGACATCACGCTGTACTCACTGAAGAAGTGGGCGGGACTTGCCTGCAAGGGCAATCCGACTGCTTTGCATTTCCTTTTCACGAAGGGCGACTTGCGCAATAAAATTTGGTCGGGGATTCTGCAGGAGAAGGATGTTTTTCTGTCGCGCTCTTGCGTGCCGCAATTTTTGGGTTTTGCCGATGCGCAACTGAAGCGTATGACCGGAAAGTTGGGACGTGGCAAGAAGGGGCAGCGTCCGGAACTGGAAGAGAAATACGGGTACGACGTGAAAGCCGGGATGCATATTCTGCGCCTTCTTTATGAATGTCAGGAACTGGTCTCGACTGGAAGAATTACGCTTCCTCGACCGGAGCGGGAGTTATTGATCCGGGCGCGGACGGGGAAGTTTTCGATGGAGAAAGTTCTGACCATGGCGCAGAAACTCTTCGCGGAATGCGAGGAGTCTGCAAGGCGGTCGGCACTGCCGGAGAAGGTTGATCGGGACGCTGTGTCCAGGTTGCTGGCGAAGTCCTATCGCGAGGCGTGGGACGCCAGCTAGTGCCGGAGTCCCAGTTGTCGCGTTCCGCGGGCTAAAGCCCTCATTTCTTCTCGGACTCTACGCGGCGCTGAAGCGCCGCTCTTCCACGGTGCTGACGGGCCGCTCTTCCAGCGGTGCTGACGGGCCGCTTCTCCGCGGCGCCGAAAACGTTCGCTGCTCCACGTCCCCAAGCGCGCTTCCACGGTGCTACAGGCATTCACGCGCTCGTCGCTTCACGAGTTTTGGGCAAGGCAGTTACTCCAGCCTGATCTCGTCGACCTGGAACTCGAATTTGCCGGCTGTGGGGCCGCCGACAAAGAGAATTGCGGAGATGTCGTGGCCGTCGGTGCCGTTGAAGGCGAAGAAGGGGATGCTGGTCTTCTTCCATTCGGAGCCGGCGGTGAAGGTTTGTTGCGCGGGGATGCGGCCACCGCTGGCGGTGAAGACCAGAACGCGATAAGTCTGGCCGTCCCCTTTGGCGAAGAACGAGATGCTTTTCTTCGACGACAGATCCACCGGAACGAACGGCTGCTGACCGGGCGACCACATCACGCCGGCCCAGGCATAAGGCAGGCCGCCGTCGATCAGCCCGGAGATGTCGAGGGCGTGTTTGTCGCCGTTGGCGCCGCCGTCGGCGATTTTCATTGTGCCCGTGGATTTTCCGCCGGCGATGCTGTCAGTGGATAGATCCCATGCGGTGCCGAACTTGGCGGAGGGAGTGCCGTCGTCGAAGTCGCTGATGAGGCTCATGGCTGAATCGGCGGGCGGCGCGGCTTTCGCTGCAGTCGCAGCATCTTGCTTGGTTTTCTCGAGAAACGTGCGATAGCTAGCGCGATCGTCTTCTACTCCGAGCTTCCAGACAGAGACGATGTCGCGGGTCGCGGTGATGTCCTGCGTGGGGTCGCCTTTTACCAGAAGCAGGTCGGCACGCTTTCCCGGAGCGATCGAGCCGCGGTCGTCGAGATGAAATGCTGCGGCTGGAACTGAAGTTGCCGCGGCCAGCGCTTCGGACGGCGTGAGTCCCGAACGCACCAGCAATTCCATTTCGCGGTGTATGCTGACGCCATGTGAGGTGCCCGGATTCGGTGCGTCGGTTCCGGCCAGCACCGGAACGTGCGCAGCCTTGAGTTGAGCAACCGTCTGCTCGGCATATTTCTCACTCAGCGATGTGCTGAACTTCGGAAACGACCGCTTCAGGTTTCCCGCATCTTCGGCAGTGAGGTACGGGGCGAGGCGTGGATCGGCCGTGAGCGATTCGCCACTGGCCGTCCCGCTTACGCTTTCCAATACGTCCAGCGTGGGAACCACGAAGGCGTGATGTGCTGCGACGAGCTTGGCGAAGTCCGGTGCCGGAGCCCTGTCCGCGAACAGATGTGCCAGTCCATCGGCCCCCGCTTCGATCGCATTGCGGGCATCCCGCTGCGTGCCAATGTGGACCACGGCCAGTTTGCCTCGCTTGTGGGCGGCATCAATCAGAGCTTTCAAGGTTTCCTGGTCAAGGGTCGGACGATGGCCCCCATAGGCGCTCGCGTCATCGATCACGATCTTGATGTAGTCGGAGCCCTCAGCAATACGGGCGTCGACCCAAGGCTGCGCCTCCGCCGGCGAGGAGAGTGTGGGTATCTCAAGACCGTACTCGGTGCCGTGGCCGCCGGGCGCAGTCGCCAGAGAGCCGGCCGAGCGCAGGTCTGCCAAGTCGAGATCTTTACCTTCAGCTTGTTCCTTCTTCGTTTGCTGCATGTATTTCACGCCGGTGAACATGTCGAGTTCGGTGGTGACACCGAAGATTTCGGCTTCCTTTAGCGCGGTACCCCAGGCGTGGGTGTGCGAATCGATCAGGCCAGGGAGGAGCGTGTCGCCTGCGGCGTCGATGGTCTTCACGTTCGACGGGACTTTCAGGTTTTTGCCGATGGCTTTAATTTTGCCGTTGTCGACCCAGACGTCGGTCGGCTCAAGTGCTTTGCGGCCATCGAACATGCGCGCCCCGCGGATTACGAAACTGTTGGCGCTGTCGGGGCCGGCGAGAATGATCGCCGGGGCAGACAGCAGGAAGAAGAACGCGATCCAGCCGGAAACTCTGAGGGTTGGGGCAAGGCGTTGGGATTTCATATTCATCTCCATTTCGACGATTCCAATGTCTACTTTCTACGCTCGCAGGTCTCGAATTCGATCGTGCATCCGGGGCGATCCCGGTCACCAGTAGAAACCGTCACGCGGGCGGCGTGACAAGTGTCATAATGTGTAAAGCATGCTTGACACATCGAAATGTAAAGCACGCTTGACATCCCTGTCAAGCGATTTCTTGATGGGGGCGAGCGGTATCATAGAAGCTGTCCGGCTATGCTGAAGGATTTCGCCAACTCGATCGTTGAGACCCTGCGCCAGCGCGGCTTTCAGGCCTATCTGGTGGGCGGGTGTGTGCGCGATCTCTTGCTGAGGCGCGAACCGAAGGACTACGACGTGGCGACCGATGCGACGCCCGAGCAGGTCATGGGAATTTTTCCGGAGACGTATGCGGTGGGGGCGCAGTTCGGAGTGGCCCTGGTGCCGGCGCCGGATAAAGAACTGGGGGACGAAGGGGTAGCGGAAAATTCCTCAAAGTCGCATGCGGTCGAGGTGGCGACGTTTCGCAGCGATGTGGGATATTCCGATGGCCGGCATCCGGACGAAGTGCGATTCAGCCGCGATCCGCGGGAAGATGTAGCGCGCCGCGATTTCACCATCAACGGAATGCTGCTTGATCCCGCAAGCGGAGAAGTACTTGATTTTGTCGGTGGGCGCGACGATCTGAAGACGGGAATCATTCGAAGCATCGGCGATCCGGAGCGGCGCTTCGAGGAAGACAAGCTGCGAATGCTGCGAGCAGTGCGGTTCGCGGCGCGGTTCGAGTACACGATCGAGCCGGCGACGTTCGCGGCGATACAGAAACTAGCGGAGCAGATCGAGATTGTTTCGCGCGAGCGGGTGCGCGATGAACTAACTCGGATGCTGACGGAAGGGCACGGCCGGCGTGCGTTTCTTCTGCTGGATGAGAGTGGACTGCTGGCGCACGTTCTGCCGGAGATTTCGGCGATGAAGGGAGTTGCGCAGCCGCCGGAATTTCATCCTGAGGGCGATGTCTTCGAGCACACACTGCTGCTGCTGGAGAATCTGCCGAGTCCTTGTCCGCTGACGCTGGCGTGGGGCGCGCTGCTGCACGATGTGGGGAAGCCTGCGACGTTTCGTGTGGCTCCGGATCGCATCCGGTTTGATGGGCATGTTGAGGTCGGAGTGAAGATTGCAGAAGAAATCTGCCGGAGGCTGCGGTTTTCCAACGACGAAGCGGCGCAGATTCTGGCGCTGGTCGAGAACCACATGCGCTTCGGGCACGTGACCCGCATGAAGGAATCGACCTTGAAGAGATTTCTTCGCATGCCGAAATTCGAGGAGCACCTGGCGTTGCACCGGGCGGACTCCCTGGCGAGCCATCGCCATTTGGCTACGTATGAATTTCTTCAGCAGAAGCGCGCGGAGATTCCAGCTGCAAACATGCGTCCCGTGCCGCTGGTGACGGGAGATGATCTGATTGCTGAAGGGCATGCGCCCGGGCCCAGATTCCGCGAGATTCTGACGGCTGTGGAAGATGCGCAACTGGAAGGTCGATTGGTTTCGCGCGAGGTGGCGCTCGAATTTGTGCGTCGCGAATTTCCGGTCTGAGGGCGTCGCGAGGTTGCGAACCGGCAGGCGAGCGCAATGCTAGAATCTTATCTCTCAGTTTGATTGCAACAGTCACTGAGATGAGGCAGCATTTGGAGCAGGCAGGATCGGGGCTGGACAAAATCGTCGTGCGGTCTTTGCGGTTGGCACCTCCGGCGGAAGCGCCGCTGCTGGCCTGGCCGGTGGTCTGCGGGTCGGCGGTGGCCGAACGCACACGCGCGCTTGGTTTCGAGGATGGAGTACTGCTCGTGGAAGTTACCGGGCTGCGATGGAAAGCCGAACTACAGGCGCTTGCGCCGCGTTATCTGGCGATGATCAATCGATATACATCCGAGGCAGTTCGCAGAATCGAGTTCGTGGTCGCGGCGGTGGAAATCACCGACAAGAAGTTGCGCTGAAGGCTGTCTCTATCCTATGAAAGTCACCGACAGAGACGTTGACTACGTCGCCGACCTGGCGAATCTGGAACTCACCGCGGAAGAACGCACGGGAATGCTGCGCGACCTGAATTCCATTCTCGAATATGTCGACCGGTTGAATGAACTCGACACATCCGATGTGCCGCCGATGGCGCAGGTTTCCGATCGCTACGGAGTCGATGAGATAAAGCAGGGGAGTGCGCGATTTGCTTACGCAAGTCGCGAAGATATTCTTGAGGGACTGCGCAAGTCGTTGCCTCAAAAAGAAGCGCTGGCGAATGCGCCGGATGCGGATGAAGAGTTCTACCGAGTGCCCAAGGTAATTGAGCGATAAACGCCGGGGCGTTTCGCGAAACCTACCAATGGATTTGAAATCACTCACGATCGATGGTGCGCGTTCCGCGGTGCAGGAGCGGAAGACGACGGCGCTCGCGCTGGCGGAGGCGCACTATGCGCACATTCAGAAAGAGGATGGACAGATTGGCGCATTTCTGACGCTGTCGAAGGAGCGCGCACTCGAGCAGGCGGACCGCATGGACCGCATGGCGGCGGAAGGGAAGCCTCTGCCACCGTTGGGGGGCGTGCCGGTTGGGATCAAGGACGTGATGAGCACGCGCGGTTTGCGGACGACCGCGGGATCGAAGGGTCTGGAGAAATATATTCCGCCGTATGACTGCACTGCTGTAGCGCGCATGGAAGCAGCGGGCGCGATGGTGCTGGGCAAGACGAACTGCGATGAATTTGCGATGGGCTCGTCGAATGAAAACTCGGCGTATCATCCGGTGCGCAATCCGCGCGATCTGGGCCGCGTGCCCGGGGGATCGTCGGGGGGATCGGCGGCGGCAGTTGCGGCCGACATGGCGGTGGTCGCGCTGGGCTCGGACACGGGCGGATCGATTCGTCAACCGGCTTCGTTCTGCGGTGTGGTGGGATTGATGCCGACGTATGGGCGGGTGTCGCGGTATGGGCTGATCGCGTTTGCGTCGTCGCTCGATCACATTGGGCCGTTGGCAAAGACGGTGAAGGATGCTGCGATTGCGTTACGAACGATTGCGGGGCGCGATCCGATGGATGCGACTTCGGCCGATTTGCCGGTGCCTGATTATGTGGCGGAACTCGACAAGCCCGTGCGGGGAATGAAACTCGGGGTGGCCAAAGAATATTTTGGCGAGGGGCTGGACGACGAAGTCCGGTACGCGGTTGAGGCGGCGATCGATAAGCTGAAGGGATTGGGCTGCGAGATTGTGCCGGTATCGCTGCCGCACACGCCGTACGCGATCCCGACGTATTACGTGATTGCGACGGCGGAAGCTTCGGCCAATCTGGCGCGCTATGACGGGGTGCGCTACGGTCATCGGGCGCGCGGGGTGAGGACGCTGTCGGAAATGTACCGGCGCAGCCGCGACGAAGGTTTTGGAGCGGAAGTGAAGCGGCGCATCATGCTCGGGACATACGCGTTGAGCGCGGGTTACTACGACGCTTATTATTTGAAGGCGCAGAAGGTGCGGACGCTGCTGACGCGCGATTTCGACGAGGCATTCCGCAGGGTCGATGCGATTGTGACGCCGACCAGTCCCACGGCGGCGTTTCGGTTGGGCGAGAAGTCGAATGATCCGTTGGCCATGTATCTGGCGGATATTTATACCGTGACTGCTGATCTGGCGGGGATTCCGGGGATTTCGGTGCCGTGCGGAGAGACGAAAGAGAAGCTGCCGATCGGACTGCAGATTTTAGGCAAACATTTTGACGAGGCTGGGATTCTGCGCGTGGCGCACGCGTACGAACAGGCTTCGTAAAGAGTAAGGACTTCCACCTTCCCTCCGCACCCAGCCTGTAGTTTGTCATCCTGAGCGGCGTTCCTTGCCGCGAAGGATCTCTGCAACTGGCTGAAGATTGCATAGGTCCTTCGCTTCGCTCAGGATGACAAAACAAATCGGCGATTTGTAATTTACTGAAGAGGTGTGAAGTAGGACTCGCCAGCGCAAGAGCGACACAGGATTTTTCCGTCGCGACGCACTTCTCGGCGAAAGTTGATTCCTTCGCCGCACTGTTCGCAGACTACGCGGTCACTTTTATATCCGGGAAATTCTTCGGGTGGTAATTCGACTTTTACCCACTGCGTGGTGAAGAGGTCGTCGTCGGAGATTTCGCGGTAGGCCAGCATTTGCTGCTGATTCTTATCGGCGATTTCGGGGTGCGTCTCGCGGGCCAGGGCTTTTGACGATTCTTTTGCGGCGATGCGGATTGCCTTGCCGCTGTTTACGTCGACGAAGGTGGCGGCGACTTTGCCCCAGTCGCGGAACTTCAACGCGCGCTTGCCTAGGCGGCATCCGGTGACGACGGCGACCGCGTCGGTGGCGCAGCGGTCGATTTCGACGAAGGTGACGAGGCGCTT
>DATHQJ010000019.1:0-13872 GCA_035482825.1 Binatus sp. (SeqCode)
CTGCGCCCGCGCTCGTTCCCGCCACCCCCCGAATCCTCCGCAGAAACAGTCCCCACCGAAGCCCTGCGCGGCGCCTGATTCAAGTAGCGCGGACGATGTGGGACGGACACTCCGGTCCGTCGCATTTGACTTTGAAGTTGATCTTGATCTTGTGCCGGATCCTCCGGGATGCGTGCACAACCGTGGAAGAGCGGCGCTTCAGCGCCGCGTAAGAGGCGGAAAATAAAAGCTGGCTTTTAGCCCCCGAGGAACCCGAACTAATCCCCGCTGCGCCCCACCGCTTCTCGATCTACGTCCGCCGACGCCGCCTCACCTCGAATCCCAATCTGCACCAGATTCGCCATCGGCCGCTCCTTCAACACAAACTCGCGGTAAAGCTTCGCCATGCGCAAGTTCTCCGCATCCCGCTCGGCTCGCGCCCGCATCTTCTCCTCGCGCGCATTCTTAGCGATCCCAAGCTGCTCAAGATCGTGCTGAGCCTCGTTGCTAACGATCTCGTCCTTCAAGACCAAATGATGCTCCGTACTGCTGAGCTTCACGCTCTTGCCGCCGGCGAAAATCTCGTGCCGCCCGTGCTCCTCGTACCACTTGGTCAGCGTCGCCGTCATGTGCATCTTCTCGATAATGTTCCGCCACCCCATCCCCGTGTTGTAAGCGCAAAAGGAAATCTCCCCTTCCTGCGTCGCGTACGGAATAATGCACTGCTCAGTCCGCCGGAAATCGTAGTTGAACAGATCCTGAAACCACATCCCCGCCACGAACAACAGATTCCACCGGTCCTGCCGCCGCCGGAAAATATCATCCATCGTCCGCTTCCCCGAGACGTCGCCATAGTCGCGTCCGGTCGCGCCCATCCCCTTGTCGAGCTTCTTCAACATATCGACCGCGCGAAAATGCACCGGCGCACGAAACGCATCGTAATTCCGCAACAGCGCCAACCCCATCCCCACCACCGAAATCCACTTGCTGCGCGCCCAATCGTTGATCCGCGCAATGTCCTTGGCAAACTGATCGGCATTCACGAACGCAGTCACCGGCACTGCCTCCCGCGTTTTCTTGTCGACCATAATCGCCATCCCAATCCCACAATTCGGGTGACACCCGCAAGCGACTTGGCCCCAGGCGGCTTCGGGGCCGTGGACGAGGTCGGCCCAGTCTGAGAAGGTGCTTAGGAATGAGAGCGGGAACCAGTCGCGGACTGGTTCACCGATGCTCAGCTGATCTTTCACATCGTGGGCGAGGTGCGAAAGCGTGTAGCGCTGCGCTTTGCGGCGTTCGTCGGTTACGGCTTCGTCGCGGCCGGTGAACGAGACGGGCTGGAACGAGACCATGGCGACTTTGTCGGGGTTATCGAGCGCGAATTGCACCACGTGTCCGACTTGCTCGTTGTTGATCCCGTTGACCACCGTCGTGACCAACACGATTTCGACGCCGTTGGAGTGGAGGTTTTCGATGGCTCGCAGTTTCACGTCGAACAGGTTCCCGACATTGCGATGAGAGTTCGCCGGGTTGCCAATGCCGTCGAATTGCAGATAGGCGTAGCGCAGACCGGCTTCGGCGGCCTGGCGCGCGAACTCCGGGCTCTTGGCGAACTCGATGCCGTTGGTCGCCGCCTGCACGCTGTCGTAACCAAGCTGACGCGCGTAGCGAATTGCGTCCAGAAAATAGGGCGACATCGTCGGCTCGCCGCCGGAAAACTGCACCGACATCTGGCGCCGCGGCTTGATGGAGAATGCGTTGTCGAGCAGCGTCTTGATGTCGTCCCAGGTCAGTTCGTGTACGAAGCCCACCTGATTCGCATCCATGAAACAGGGATCGCACATCATGTTGCAGCGGTTGGTCAGATCGATGGTGAGAACCGAGCCGCGCCCGTGCTTGATGGTGCTGCTGCCGTGGTTGTGCAGCTTTTCGTCGTTGTGGGCGCGAATGTCGCGGCCGGGAAACATCTGTTCCAGATGTTGGAAGAATTGCGGATCAATCGAGATGACATCTTCGAAATGTCCGTGCAGTGGACATTCCTTGACCATCAGAATTCTGCCGTCGCGCTCGATGATCTGCGCTTTGATTTCGCCGGGCTTCTCAGTCAGCAGGACGCGGTAGTCCTGTTTACCGTCGATGATCTGCTTGCGGATTTCCGGCACGCAGCGGGGGCACAGCGAGTCGGTTTCCCGCGGCCAGCCCAGCGGCGGCTTAGATTTTTCACGGGACTTCAGCAGCGGCTTATCCGACCACTTTGGTATGAAAGATGGATTCTCGGGAACGAGGTCGTTACTCAAACAGAATATCCGCCACGCCCCATTCGCAGCGAGTGCCATCGCCTTTTCAAGGTATTTGATGGGCTTATGCATTTGCCTTGAGGTTCGGAACATTGACGTTCGGAGCACTGACATTCGGCACCTTGACGCTCACATTGGCGCTTGGCGTCGCACCGGCCACGATCTCATCCACATCCCGGAAAGTGTGGTTTTGCAGAACGCTGTACATATCCACCAGATCACAATCGGTGTATCCGTTTTCTCTTAGAACATCGATCGACCGGAGCAGATGCGGCTGGTTCCGCAAGCCGAATTTCTTGTGATAATCGATCAGGTGGCGCATCATCTCGCTCTTGGGAAACGTGTCGGTTCCCCTGGGCATGTCGTGATAAGACAGCGTGCCATCCGCCAGGAAGGCAGTCGTATCCCAGCCCGCTTCGGCCGCCTGGTCAACGATTTCGCAGCCTTCATATCCGCGTAGGCAAAAATGGTAAGGAAGCAGCGATGGCATGTGCAATCGCGCGAGGTAATCGAGCGTCTGTTGGGCGTCCGCCGCCGTCTCGGTGGGAAACCCGTACATCGTGTTGACGTTGACGACCATGCCGCGGTCCTGGGAATAATTGATGATCTCGGCGGCTTTTCCCAGACGCATATTTTTCTTCACTAACTTTTGAATGCGCGAACTTCCCGACTCGACCGCGTAGGTAACCCAGACGGTACCGGCGTCGGCCATCAGATCGACCAGCTCGCGAGTCATGATGTCGGCCCGCAAGCCATTCACGAAATACAGTCGCCAGTTCTTATGGAGGCGAATGATCATTTGAAAAATCGCCTCGGTGCGCTTGCGGTCCATATTGAATATGTCGTCGACCACGTAGAAGTCCTCGATGGCGTGCTCGCGCGACATCTGTTCCATCTCGGCGACGACATTTTCCGCAGAGCGCAGGCGGGCCGTCTTCCCCGCAAATGTGTTGCAGTAAGTACACAGGAATGGACAACCCCGACTGGTAAGCAGTACGCCTTGCCGCCGGTGGTTATAGGCATAACTCAAATGTTCTTGGTAACGGCCCAGATCGACCAGGCTGTAGTCCGGGAATGGCAGTTCATCCAGATTGTCGACCACATCCCCATCGCCCAGGTCTGTAATCTCGTTGCCGTGGCGAAACACCAGGCCATTGGTCGGGGTCCCGGAAAGGAGGCGCGAAAACGGCAACTCCCCCTCGCCGACCACCAGGAGATCAATCTCAGGGATGGCCTTCAGCAGCGGTCCGCGCCGGGCGGTTGCTATAGGCCCGCCGGCCACGATGGGCACGTCCAGAACACTGCGGGTTAACTCAGCAACCCGCTTCAGTTCGTCTTCGAACAGGCTGATGCTGCGGATGCCCACGACATCGGGGCGATAGTCCAGCAGCCTAGCCGCCAGCTCTTCGTCCGACCGCCCGTCCAACGATGTTTCAAGAATTGCGATCTCTGCGTCAGGATTGTGCCGCCGCGCGCTGCTGGCGACGTACATAAGCCCGACTGGCGGGATGTGAACCTCGGGCGTAACCAGGCCGCCGACCCAGCGCCGCTGATCGTTGGCCTCGATCAACAGGACGCGGCGGCTTTTCGACAGCTTCGCCAGCAGGTCGCCCGGTGGCTTTTGTGTTGACGAATCAATAGAATACAGCAAAGCCCATCCCCCCTTGGGTTTCTCAGGTTGCCAGCCCCGCCAGAGACCCAACCGCCAGCCCCATAGATGTGTCGAAGAGTATCAGATCACATTCTTCCGCGACAACCTCTTCTTGGCGGATTATGCGCTTGGGAACACTCGCCTTTTGCGGCTTTTTGTGGCATTGTTTTTGGACCCCTATGTATGCTGAATTTCGCTCCCGCAGCGCTGCCACTCAAATCAAGACGGACGCCCCATTCCGAACGCGATGAGACGCCGGTCAGCCTGGAAGATTGAAAACTACACCTACCGCGAATGTCCGCACCCGGACCGCGAATTCAGCCATGCGGTCTCCCTGCATAACCACTCCTGCCATTCCGTAGAGAAGCTGGCGGCGCTCAACCAGGTGGTGAAGCTGGGCTTCATGCAGCCTTTGAAGGGAATATTGCAGAGGTCGTTTGGCCTCGCGGGCGTCACGAACCTGAATTATGCGGAGATCACCTTCAACCCGCCGTACCCGCCCGACGACGTTTATCAGATGGAATCCTCCGCCGTCGCTCCCTGGGGCTTTGACGGGGTTCACCTGACTATCACCGATCACGACGAATTTGCGGGCAGCCTAGCCCTGCTGCGCGGTCGGCCGGCCCTTAACGGCTGCACCAACGGCCGGGTCGCCATCGGCGAAGAAGTGTCCATGTGGTACCAGGGGCACCTATTTCACTTGGGCGTGAGCGGCCTGCCCGAGAGCGCGATCGATGAAACCCATGCTCGCATTCAAGCCGCTGCGCGGGGGCAACGCCACGACGAATTGTTTGAGACGCTCGCCGCCAGCGGCTGCCTCGTGGTGTTGAACCATCCCCTCGTCGCGTGGGCGCCGGGAAGTGATGCCATTCCCATCAACGATCTGCTGACCCGCTACGGCTGGGCGATTCATGCTCTCGAAGTCAACGGCATGCGGCGGCGCGAGGAAAACGATCGCGTGCTCGAACTCGCCCGCCACTGGAAAAAGCCGGTGGTGGGCGGAGGCGACAGCCATCTGCTGGTCGCCAGTTCCGTCATCTCTCTGTCGCGGTCCGCAACGTTCAAGGACTTTATCGCCGAAGTGAAGGACGGACATGCAGTGCCGTTCGTCACGCCCAATTACTTTGCCCCGCTCACTTGGAAGCTCTCCCTGCGGGTGCTGTTCTTCATGTCGCGCTATCGGCAGATAGCGAGCTATAGGGGACAACCGGTGGCGGCGATGCTGGAACACCGCCGAGTCTTGCTCGACCCGATAGGATCGGCCAGTAGCGCCTTTCTATCTTTAGTTTCCTCTCTGGGATTGGCTCGCTAACGCCAATGATTGACGCGTTGCTTGGAGAGAGTTGATTGGCGAGAGTTGATAAGCGAGATATGCCTAGGGCGTTGATTCGCATCGGGCGGGTTCGAGCGCGGCGGCGCCGGCATCCTCACGGGGGCCAGCGAGCACAAATTGAAATCCTCGTTTTCTGAGCTCATCGATCACCCCGGGCAGAGCTTCCAGCATGACGTGTGCCCCGCCCGGCAAATGATCATGCAGCAGGATGATGTCCCCGGTGCCCGCTTGTTTCAGGATACGCCGGGCCAGAACGCCGGAATTCCTGGTCAGCGTGTCGCGGGTACGAATGCTCCAGGAAACGTACTCCAATCCCGCGTCGTTGAGAAAGGGCCGCAGAAGCGGGTGACGCATGCCCACCGGCGAGCGAAACAAATGCGGACGAAAGCCACAAATGCGTCGCACACTTTCCGTGCCGCGTTCGATTTCCGCGCGCAGACGCGAGGGCGTGAGAAAACAGAACAGATGATCATGCGACCAGGTGTGGTTGGCGATGAGGTGTCCTTCGTCCCAGGCGCGGCGTACGATTTCCGGATACTGGTCGGCACGCTTGCCCACGACAAAGAACGTCGCCTTCACATTTTTCTCTCGAAGCAGGTCGAGCAGTTTGGGTGTATCGATGGGGTTGGGGCCATCATCGAAAGTCAAAGCCACGCAACCTGCGCCGTCCACCCGCGAGCGGTTGTCCACCAGCCATTGATTGCGGGGATGAAACAGCAAGTAAAGCGTGAGCAGTGTGCCCACTCCGTAAAGCAACATCGTGAGCAGGAGCCGCGAGAGGGTGAAGGGGTACAAGAGAGCCAGCGAGGCATTGGTCGCAAGAAACAGCAGCAGAAAGATTGCGGGCCTCGCCATATGAGTTGTCCCAAGCCCAGGAGGGAGTACTGGAATCGGAGTGCAATTTTAACATCGGCGGCGATTTTTCCTGACAGAAATGAGCGGGGAATTCCTTGACAAAGGTTCAGACAGCCAGTAGATTTCGCCTCTCTGATCTTAGAAAGTGGACTTTAGATTTCGGAGGACAGACTGCCATGATGCATCGATGCTGGGCGGCGCTGCTTATCGTGACACTGCTGGGAGCGGGTTCGCCGGCTTTGGCTCAGGAGCTGGTTTCACCGAGGCTGTTGCCTCCGCCGTCCGCGGTGCGAGCGGGCAGTGCCCGGAATCTTGCATTCGGAACCGGGAATGATTCCTCAACTCAGACTGCCCCGCCGCACCGGCACTGGAGCAAGACGGGAAAGATTCTGACCATCGTCGGCGCTGGCTTGATCGGCGCGGGCACGGCGGCGCTAGTCCACGGCCAGAACACCCAGGTCGCGTGCGCTTCTAACGGCACCGTCGAAACGTGCACGGATATCGCCTGGAGGGCCACGGGAGCAATTTGGCTCGGTGGGGGCGCGGCATTGGTGATCGTGGGGGCCACCCGGCGCGCGGAGGACTAGGCATTCTTCTGCCGATGTTGAATCGGCCAGCGCGGGGTCGATTCGTCTACTTCTTTTTCCCTTGCAACTGGCCTGTAACTTCCACCTGCAGCTTCGTGCCGACTTCGTCCAGCGCCGCTTTCAGGTAATTCTTGAGACCCCAATCGTTTCCGTAATACGGTCGCACTGGAATCGCGGCAATTTCGGTGTTGGTCTTTGGGTCGATGAAGTGGATGGAAAGAATCAGGTGATAGTTGTCGTAGTCGACCCGGACATCGGAAAACTTGATGTAGAGGTCGTTGCCGGCGGCGTTCTCGTCTGCGGCGTCTTTGGCGGCAGTAATGGTTCGGCCGGGCACGTAGGTCACCTGCAAACTCCGAGAAAAATCGGCATTCAAAGAGGAAATTATGTCGGTCCAGTCGGTCTTAGAGGAATAGCCGTAGAGTGCCCACGCGTTAGGTTCCAGATCGACCCAGCCAAGAAAGACGCGGTTCATATTCTTCATATCGACCGTCGATTCTTTGGTCAGATAACGCGGTACCTTGTGGCGCGCTTCCAGAGAACACGGGAAAGAAACGCAGATCAACAGCAACACCGTGATGATCGCCAGCCGTTTCAACAGAGACCTCCTTTTTCTACTTCCCGCCGGGGCCGGGAGCCCGTGACGATTGCTCGATCCCTTGCAGCTTTCCGTTAACTATTTTCCGGCGGCAAACTCCTTCTGCAACTCTTCGCTCACCTTGTCCAGTTCCTTGATCAGGCAACCCTCAAGGCCGCACATGTGTGCAGTGTAGGTCTTTACTGGAATCGATCCAATTTCTGCGTTGGTTTTCAGGTCGATGAAATGAACCGAGAGGTGTAGGCGATAGCCGTGGTCATAAGCCACATCGGAAAATTTGACGTAGACGTCGTTTCCGGCGGTGCCTTCGTCGCCCTTGCTCTTGGCTGCGGTCATCGTTCGACCGGAAAAGGCTTTCGATTGGCAGTATTCCTGAAATGCGGTGTTCGCGTGGTTGATCACGGCAAGATACTCTTCGCGAGTGGAATAACCCTGGTGATGATAGTCGTCTGGACTCACGTCGACCCATCCGAGAAAAATTCGGTTCATGCCCTTCAGATCCACGGGGGCGGCCTTCTGCTTGGCCATCAGGGACGCTGGCAGAGTTACGCTAAGTAGCCCGACTGTGATAACCCAGACTGCGACGACAATGGTGCGTTTCATAAAAGATCTCCTTGTCCTTATCATGGTCATGACGCTAAAGATCAGTGTCCCGAAATCTTGTTCACTGCACTCGGGCCAGTTTTTATGTGCTTGCAGCATTTAGAAAAACCGCCGTTATTATACCGCCGGGCAACAGCTCGCGCGGATTGAGCTTCGTAGTCCCAGACCCGAGAGTCCGATTGGGAGAGCTCTCGCGTGTCGCGGGCGTCGATTCTACTTTCTCCCACACCCCTTACCCGCCTCGGCCGGTCGCGAAGCTGACCTCCACCAGTTTGCGGTCTTCGTCGGAGACTTTGAACATGGGGCGCGGCTTGAGGCTCATGAAGCTGGCTACGAAGACGTCGGGGATTTGGGCGATGCGGGTGTTATAGCTGTTGACGTCGTCGTTGAAAAATTCGCGGCGGTCGGCGATGCGCTCTTCTAGTTCGCTGATGCGATTTTGCAGTTTCAGGAAATTTTCGTTGGCTTTGAGTTGGGGATAATTTTCGGCCACCGCGAATAGGCCGCGCAGCGCGCTCTCCATCTTCAAATCGGCGACGGCTTTCTGGCCGATGCTGGCTGCGTTCATGGACGCGGTCCGCGCCTGGGTCACGGCCAGCAGCGTCGGCTGTTCGTGCTGCATGTATCCCTTTACGGTCTCGACGAGGTTGGGGATCTCGTCGTGGCGCTGTTTGAGCAGGACGTCGATGTTGGCCCAGGCGCGGTCGTTCTCATTGCGCAGGCGGACCAGGCCGTTGTAGAGGATCACCGTGTAGATGAGCGCGCCGGCCAGGAAGAAGAGAAGCGCGAAGCCGGTTAGAGTGCCAGTGTCCATTATTGCCCTCGGGCGTTCGTATTATTCCAAGGTGCCAGTCGGGGAGCGTGGAGGCAAGTGGCGGAAGGGTTGCCGGTGTGAAAGAGCTTGAACTGCCGGCGTCTGGGAAGAATTCCGCCGGGCTTCGCCCCAGCGGGACGGGCGAAGGGCGCCCGTCCCCACATGAGCAATGGTGAGCTCTCGAGCTTAGTCTTTGCTCGGCTTCTTTGGAGTTATGTCGCAGCCTTTGCGGACTTCGTCGAGGTTCAGGCCGGCGGGGGAGAACTCGGCGATCTGACGTCCGCTGGCGGTGGGCAACTCAACTTTGAATATCTGGGCGCCGATCAGACCGCGAGTCGTGCCCTTGTCCATGGAAAGGAAGCGACCGCGCTCCCAGTTCCAGCCGTGGAAGTTGTGCACATCGTCGGTGCGGACCTCGACTTCCAGTTGAGGCTGGCCCCAGAAACCGGGACGATTGGGCGGCGCGAGCCGTACGCCTGGATTGAAGTCGGAAAATTTGAGCTTGCCGTCTTCGCAGAAAAGCTCGACTCTGGGCTTGTACTCCGGATCCTCGCGGAAGAAGTTGTCTGACAGAAGTTCGAAGCGAACTTTCTTGCCGCCGGTCATTTTGTCTTCCGATTGAAATTCCATCCATTTGCCGCCGGCGCTGACGCCGTCTTTCTCGTCCTGGTAAGGACTCATGGCGCCGCCTTGCGCGAAGGCCGACGTGGCGCAAAGCAGCGTCACGCAGGCCAATACGGCCATCGCGGCCAGAGCTTTACGATTCGCCGGAGCTTTACGATTCGATTGATAAGAAGCACGCAATCCGTTCACAGTGATCCTCCAGACAAAAATCCTTATCCAAATTGAACCCTGAAGGCGGCTGAAAGTTGCACGAAAAAGGATGAAGAGATTATTGAATATTAACCCTCAGGTCGAGGTAGACCTGTGGGCGGTCGTCGAACTGGCTGACCGATTTGGTATCGCTTTTGTGGCCCTTGTACTGGGCGTAAACCTCGTAGTCGACGGCGGTGGAGAGCGCGGGGAAACGGTAGGTGCCGTCGGTACTGACGATATAGGTCTTCACGGCGCGCGTGCGCGTGTTGGTTACATAGACGATGGCGTCGGGAAGAGGGTTGTCCTGGGGGTCGAGAACTTTGCCGAAGAGCAGGCGGCCGACGGCTTTATCTTTTTTGTCGGGCGTGGCGCTGGACATCGCAGTCAAGAATGTCATTAGAGCGCAGGCGACAACCACGGTCTTTATTAGCGATCGTTTGCGATTCATGCTGCGGCTATTGTCTCACGGACGGCTGGAAGCCGCCCCTTTCAAAGCTGCAGGTTATCGGAAGAACAAGCGGGCTGTTCGTGCACCGATTGGTGAAAAATCAGTTCGATGCGGTGAGATGCAATCCGGTGTCTTCGCGCTCGTCGTGGTAGATGTGGACGGTGACTTCCTGAACCAGGCGGAGCGCCTTGCCGTCGGCGGTTTTGACGCCTTTCAGGTCGGCGGTAAGAATGTAATCGGCTTCGCCGACGGGAACCCGCTGGGCGAATTCTCCCAGGTGATCGGAATAAACCTCCCACTTGGGTTTCTTGTCTTTGGCGCGGCGAATTTTTACGGTAATGCCATACACGGGATGATCGTCAGGGCCCCAGACGGTGCCGGCGATGAGAGCGTAGGGCTTGCCTTTGGGCTTCGAGGAGGCGAGGAGTTCTTGATGAGAGCTGAGGGCCGGCGCGAGAATTACGACCAGGATCACACACAGAGCGGGCAACTTAACGAATAGGGGAAGCCCAAGAAATTTACGAGTAGTCACCGTCTTCACTCTCTTCCTCTTCTTCCTCTTCTTCGACGTAGCCGGCTTCTACAGCCTTCAATTCGAGCGGACTGGTCGTGACCACTTCAAAGTCGGTGCCGCATTCGGGGCAGGAAATCATCTCCCCCTCGTCGACCCCTTCCTCGTCAACATCCAGATTGGTTTCGCATTCGGGACAAAGCACCATAAAGCCTCCCTCGCCGATTAGAGCCTCCTGATAATATTTAGATTCTTTCCGGCTGTTCGGTCAAGGGGGAGAAGCCGCGGAGGCGAGATTTCCTGAAATCAGGGAATCTCAGTGCTATAGCGGGATTTGTCTGGACGAGGACGGTCAAGCCATGCTCCATTTCCGGGAAATATTTCGCGATGCGGCCGCGGCGCTTATGTTGGTGGCTATAAGCTGTGCTGCGCAGTCTGAATCGAAGGCGGTGGCCGACCCGAAGATCGCGGCTGCGCTGCAGCAGATTTCCGGGCAACGCATTCAGGCGAACATTGAGAAACTGGTCAGCTTTGGGACGCGGCTGACGATCTCGGCGCAGGACCCGACGTCGATTGCGGCAGGACATGGAATCGGCGCGGCGCGCGAGTGGATCAAGGCGGAGTTCGAGCGCTATTCCAAAGATTGCGGCGGATGCCTGGAGGTGAAGACCGACGGCTTCACGCAAGAGCCCGCCGAGCGCATTCCGCAGGCGACGGAACTCACCAATGTTTATGCGGTATTGAAGGGCACCGACGCCGCGAACGCGAAGCGCATCGTGCTGGTAACCGGGCACTACGATTCGCGCAACAGCGACATGGCCGATGTGAATGGGGACGCGCCCGGCGCGAATGACGACGGCAGCGGAACCGCCGTCAGTCTGGAATGTGCGCGCGTGCTGAGCAAGATGAAGTTTCCGGCGACCATTATTTTTCTCACCGTTGCGGGCGAAGAGCAGGGGCTGAACGGCAGCAGTCACTTTGCCCGGATGGTCAAAGAAACGATGGCAAAGACTGAGGGCTGGGACCTGCAGGCGGTGCTGAACAACGATATCGTCGGCGGCGACAAGAGTGCGGAGCAAGACCATTCCGTGGTGAGAGTTTTTTCCGAGGGCGTGCCGGCGGCCGCGACGGAGCAGGATATCCGGCGAATACGGGGGCTCGGTGGGGAAAGCGATTCCGGGTCGCGGCAACTGGCGCGGTATATCGCGCAGATTGGCCGGACTTACGATGCGGGCGTAAAGCCGGCTCTGGTGTTCCGGCTGGATCGCTACCTGCGCGGTGGCGATCATTATTCTTTCAACCAGCAGGGATTCTCGGCGGTGCGGTTTACCGAGTGGCGTGAGGACTTTCATCATCAGCACCAGAACGTACGCTCGGAAAACGGCATCGAATATGGGGATACGCTGAAGTTTGTGGACTTCGATTATGTGGCGCACGTGGCGCGGCTGAACGCGGCGACGCTGGCGTCGTTGGCATCGGCGCCGGCGCCTCCGGCGAATGTGCATCTGCTGACCAAGGATTTGGAGAATGACTCGACGCTGACGTGGGAGGCTTCTCCGGGTGGACTGGCCGCGGAGTATGAAGTTCTGTGGCGCGCGACAACGAGTCCGGAGTGGGAGCATGTCCAATCCTTTGGCAACGCCACCCGCGCCACTCTGAAGCTTTCGAAGGATAACGTGATCTTCGCGGTGCGGGCAGTGGATGCGGCTGGGCACAGGAGTTTGCCCGTGGTACCGGTGCCAGGGCGGTGATGCACTGGTAAGATAGAGCATAGGCCGGTCACCGGCTTTGCATTTTATGGCCAGGAATTCTGCTGTCGATATGGGGCTGCCGCCATTTCGGGGTGCGGTGCGGCAGATCATTCTTGCCAGCACTGCGATCTACGTTGTCATTCTGCTGCTGGTGGCATTTGCGCAGCCGATCGGGGCGGCCGTCTTAGCGCATGGCATCCTCGATCCTGCGCACATTCGCGAGGGCTGGGTGTGGCAGTTCGTTACGTATGCCTTCATGTACGTTGACCCGCTGGATTTTGTGCTGTCACTGGTCGGCATCTACTTTCTGGGAACCGCGGTCGAAGAGCGCATCGGCAAGGGAGCATTTTACGGCCTGTTCTTCGGCAGTCTGGTTCTTTCCGGTGTGACGGGTTTCGTCCTATCTCTCACCCACATAATCGCACAGGGACCGGCACTGGGGTCGGGAGCGGCTGCAAACGCGATCCTGATGGTGTTCTTTCTGTTCAATCGGGGCGCGCCAATCATGCTGTTCCCGATTCCAATTCAGATTCCGGTGAAATGGATCGTAATCGGGGTGGCGGGGATTGAGACCGCGTACCTGCTGCTCAGTCACTTCGCGCTGTTCTACTTCGTCATGCTGCTCGGTCTGGGCGCGGGTTATCTTTGGTATCGAGTGTTCTTAACTCGCCGCTTTTCACTCGGCCTGTCGGAACGCTATTTCGAAGCGCGCAATTCCTATTACCGCTGGAAGCGGCGGCGGGCGGCGAAGAAATTTGAAGTCTATATGTCGAAGCATGACCGCCAGGTCCACTTCGACGAGCATGGGAACTACATTCCTCCGGCCGATGACGATCCGCGCAAGGGGAATGGCGGGGGGAAGTCGGGGTGGGTGAACTAGGGAACTTCGGCCACGGATTGTCGCGGATTTTCACGGATCGATTCTTAGAAAATTAATCTCCGTTTCATCGCTGGCGCGGCTAGTCGAGGGAGACTTTGCGAGCAACGTCTCTACGATGGAACTGCTACTTCGGCGGGGATTTTTCCATGCGCTTTTTGTAGAGCAGCAGGACACCGGGGCCGAAGGAGAGCAGCATGATGGCGATACCGCTGCTGATGCCGAAGCTGTTCACCACCGGGGCGGAACAATCGTGCCGCCGCCGCATGATGACGTGGGCGGGGACGGCGATCAGGAGTTCGAGGACGCTTCCGCGGAATAGCCACTTTACGGTGCGGGTGACGGCATCGCTGGAGTCGTGGGAGAAGCGATAGAACAGAATTCCCCAGACGAGCCAGGGGATCACGAACACACCCAACATTGCGGCCAGGCCGGGAGATTGCTGGGGGAAGAATTTGTCGCCCCAGACCGCGAAACCGAGAGCCAGGACGATCGCGACCGCCAAGATAGCCAGAAGCAGGCCGGTCGTGAGAGCGGAAATCAGGATGTGGGTTCGCGGCTTGAGGCGCTTCTGGGTTGTGTCGACGCTCAACCACAGGAGAAGCGCTGCTCCGAGCATGACGGCGGCGGCGCAGATCCAGAGAGCCCCACTGGCATAAACTTCTTTGAAACTGGCGGCGGTGGGGAATGAATCCGAAGCGAGAAAAAGTGTAGCGGGCGCGAGCAGCGCTATGACAATCAAGCCGTAGAAA
>DATHQJ010000020.1:0-9161 GCA_035482825.1 Binatus sp. (SeqCode)
CCTACGGACGCCAGCCCGGCATCGGCGATTCCTTTGTCCGTTGGGTCCACGACAATAGGGGTCGCGAAGACCTGGTGCACACGGTTCCTCTGACTGTCGAACCCGACTCTCCACATGATTTTGCGGAGTTTCCGGATCACGAGGGCCTTCTGACGCTTGATCCTTCGGATCGCAAGTTCGTCGCCGTAGCGCACGCACACAGGGACAAGCCGCCAATCATTCAGGCCACTGATTCAAAATGGTGGGGCTGGAAAGACGCCCTAGCAGAATGCGGAATTACAATCGAGTTTCTTTGTCCCAGGGAAGTTGAAGAGGTCTACCGTCGAAAGATGGGTTAGATCGAGGCAGCGTCTCCATCAGCGCGAGCAGCTCACCGCGCCTTCATCTCCCGCTCCATCACCTTCCGCAGAGCCTGATTGATCCGACTCTGGTACCGCCGCCCATCCTTCTTGAACCAGGCCAACACGTCGGCGTCAATCCTTACCGTGATCGGTTTCTTCAGCGGACGATAGAAGTCGCCGATCTTCATGGTATGTAACTTCGATTCCGTCACCGGCGCCGACAAATTCAAAGCGTTCGGTTTCACCGTCCTGGTTCTGCGCCTGCGCGTCGCACGTCGGACCCTGCCCGCCTTACCCGCTTTTTTTCCCGCGCGCTGCTTCTTTGGTTTCTCCATAACCCCTTCTTCCCATTGAACTTACTCAAACATCGGACCAAAGTACATACATAATTGTACGTCAAAATGTTCCTTCAGGAACATTCTGGAAATCTCCCGCGCAGGACTCCTAACCGGCCAGATCTTCAGCACTTATCTCTTCCACAGGCTCGTCCTCGCTCATGAAGCCGAACACCTCCTGCGGCACCGGATTCTGCCACACCGGCGCGAACGACTGGCGATGCAGCGCCGTTGGCCCCAACTCGCGCAACGCGGCCAGATGTTTCGGCGTGCAGTATCCCTTATGCGACGCGAGACCGTAGCCAGGAAACACCGCGTCCCACTCGCACATCATGCGATCGCGTTCAACTTTCGCGAGGATCGACGCAGCTGCGATCGACGCCGACAGCGCGTCCCCATGAATGATCGGAAACTGTGGCTGCTCGCAATCCAGACGCAGCGCGTCGACCAGCAGGTGGTCGGGCGCAGGCGCCAGCCGCATCACCGCCTCGCGCATGGCCGCGCGCGACGCGTGATAAATATTGATCTGGTCAATGCGCGCCACATCCACCGCTGCAATCGCCCACGCCACAGCGTGCTCGCGGATGCGCTCCGCCAGCACCTCCCGCCGCTCCGCCGGCAGCAACTTCGAATCGCGCAAACCGCGCACCCGGTAAGCTGGATCGAGGATCACCGCGGCCGCCACCACGCACCCAAACAGCGACCCGCGGCCAACTTCATCCACACCCGCCACCAGCCGCGCCCCCGCTGCCCACGCCTTTTTTTCATAGCGCAGCGTGCAGCGCAGTGTCTTCAGCAGCCGCAGCTTGGCCGCGGAAGCCGAGAGCATTCGTGCCGGAACTGATTTCATCACAGACTTCATCACGCTTGTGGGATTGCCCACCATCTTCGTCGAGCGCGCGAATTCCTGCAAGCGCAGTTTCACCAACTCTCCAAGCTAAGGTTGTCATTCCGACCCCTGAGCGCAGCGAAGGAGGAGGAATCTGCTTTCTCCGCTCTATGGCACGCGCGGGTCAGGCCGTCCCACGTGCGTAACCCCGCTTAGTAACCACTCCCTGGATTACGGACGTACATTGCCCGGTCGGACATGTACTGGTAACTTCGCTGCAGTGGAAGTCATCGCGTGAGGCAGTCGTGAACCACCCCATCAAAGCGTCGCCCGAAAGTGGCCTGCTCACCGGCAAAGTGGTGCACCTGGCGCTGCCAGTGCGCTGGAGCCTGGTCGGCCAGGAATGGCGCGGGCCGGCGGAGATGGCCTGTACCTACGATATTCACCCGCACGGCGCGCGGTTGCTCAGCGCGCGCAGCGTCAACGTCGGCGACCTCGTGATGGTCGAGCGCGGGCGCAACAAAGCCATCTGCCAGGTAGTGTGGGCAGGCGATCCGGATTCGCCTCTGCGTGGACAGTTCTCCGTGCAATGCGTCGAAGGCCGAACGCCCTGGGACGATGAACTGCGTCAGATGGAAGAGCAGTATCAACCGGTCATACTCGACGGCTTGCAGCGTGGATCAGCGCGCGGCTTCAGCGCTGCGGCGGCCAACAGGCGGCGCCGTCCGAGATTCTACGTCGAAGGCCAGGCAGAAGTGATGGACGGCGTGCAGCGCGCGGAAGGCGAAGTGCAGCAGATTTCAGAATATGGCGCACGCATCTCGTCAACAGAAATTCTGCGGCCGGGAACCGATTTCCGGCTCATGCTGAACATGTTTGACATCAGCGTGGCGGTGAAGGCAAAGGTTAAATATCTGGTCGACAGCGTTGGAATGGGCGTGGAGTTTCAGGAAATCCGCCGCGGCGACCGTCCGCTGCTCGGCTACGTGTTGAGCAAACTACGCACGAAACGAGTTGAGGAATTCGTCGAGGTGGAAGTCGTACGAGAACCGCTGGCGGTGGCGGGATAAGTCGAGCGGCGGACGCCTCGTCCGCCGGCGAGGTACGGTGCGCTCCAAGCTGCATGCCGTGGACGCATTCTTTCGCCCCTTCAGGGCTTCTTATTTTTCGACCAACGACCCACGGCTTGCGCCGTGGGCTGCATTCTTTCGCCGCTTCGCGGCTTGACCGACGCGATCCGACACTAGCTCTTTTCCACGTCGCGCAGGCGGGCGGCTTTGCCACGCAGTCCGCGGAGGTAGAACAGACGCGCGCGGCGAACCTTCGACGAGCGCAGCAGTTCGACCTTGTCGATGACCTTGGCCTGCAGCGGGAAGATGCGCTCCACGCCCTGACCGAAGCTGATCTTGCGGACGGTGAAGCTAGCCTGCGGGCCATTGTCACGCTTGATGACCACGCCTTCGAAGACCTGGACGCGTTCTTTTTCGCCTTCCTTGATCTTGACGTGGACGCGGATGGTGTCCCCGGGATGGAATGCAGGGAGGTCGGTGCGTTGCGATTTGGCCAACAGCTTTTCGATGATTAAGTTTGACATTGTCGTTTTATCCTTCGTTGTTCGCAGCGCCTGAAGGCGCGATTTGTTTCGTTCTTTCCCGGTATGCCTGAAGGCATACCCTGATACGAATCTTTGATACGAATCGCTGATACAAAATCTATATCTTCAATATCGGCGCGGCATCGCTATCCGCGACTCGCCTTAATCCGCGCCAAAATCTTTGCGTCTTCGTCGCTCAGCTGCGCGCCGTCCAGCAAATCCGGGCGGTTGCGCAGCGTTTTTTCCAGTGCCCGCTGGCGACGCCACTTGCGAATCTGCTGGTGGTCGCCGTTCAGTAGAACTTCCGGTACTGCCATCCCGCGAAAATCTGCGGGACGCGTGTAGTGCGGATAGTCGAGCAATCCGCCGGAACCACAAGTCGAATCCGCCGCGCCGGGCGCTTCAGAATCAACATGCGCGGCAAACGACTCCTGCCGCGTCGAAGCTTCGTTGCCCACTGCGCCAGGGAGCAACCGCATGACCGCCTCGATGATTACCGCCGCGCCGAGCTCGCCTCCACTCAGCACGTAGTCGCCGATCGAAAGCTCGCGGTCGGCAAGAAAATCGGCGACGCGCTCGTCCACGCCTTCGTAGCGGCCGCAAATTAAAACAATGCGATCGAGCGTTGCCAGTTCCGCAGCAACTTTCTGCGTGAAGCGCTGGCCCTGCGCGGAAAGCAAAATCACCGACTGCTTCGCTCGTCCGGCAAGACGGTCTTCACGCCCCGCCAGTTGCAGCGTTTCCAAACATTCAAAGAGCGGTTCCGGCTTGAGCACCATGCCTTCGCCGCCGCCGAAAGGGCGGTCGTCCACGGTGCGGTGCCGGTCGTGCGTGAACTGCCGCAAGTCGTGGACTTCGATTTTCGCCAGGCCCATTTCGCAGGCCCGGCGGGTGATGCCGTGATCCAGCGGTCCAGTGAAGAAGCCGGGGAAGATCGTCAGGATATCGGCTTTCATCTGGACTCGAACACCTTAAAACCTTAACCACAGAGGGCACTGAGGATCACAGGGGAAACCTTAGCGCTGCCTCTTTCCTTCCCGCTGCTGCTCCTGCTTTTCTTCCGCCGTTACCGGGGCATTCACTTCCAACAAGCCGTCGGGAAGGGTCATGCGTACTTGCCGCTGCGCGGTGTCGACACCTTCCAGATACGCTTCAGCGAAGGGCACATCGAATTTCTTTCCTGCGCCGTTTGTCACGATCAGCAGCGGGGCTTCGCCGGCTCCGAACTGAACGTCTTCGATGCGGCCGATTTCGCGGCCGTGATCGAGAACCTTACTCCCGATCAGATCGCTGACGTAGGTCCAGCCTGCTTCCAGGTCCGCGCGCTCGGCGCGAGGAACCTGCAATTCCGATCCGATCAGAAGTTCCGCGTCTGACATCGAATCCACGCCGCGAAACTTTAAAACCATCAGGCCTTTATGCGGCCACAAATCTTCGACTTCCAGTTCGCGCCGCGGGGCTTCTGCCTTCGGCAGCGCGAACAGCTTCATGCCTGCGGCGAAGCGTCCGGGGTCGCTGTGCATTTCCGCGGCGACCTCGCCGTGCCGGCCTTGCGTCTTGACCACGCGGGCCAGGGTGATGAACTCGGCGTAGGCTTCCACTCAACGCCTACTCGAGGATTTCGAGCTTGTAGCGCTTGCGGGCGCGGTGACCGGCGGCGCTCAACAGGGCACGCAGCGCGCGGGCGGTGCGTCCTTGGCGCCCGATGACCTTGCCCACATCGCTTTCGGCAACTTCCAGTTCGATGACGTCGTCGTCGAATTTCTCGACGAAAACTTCGTCGGGGGCATCGACCAGCGACTTCGCAATCAGCTCAACCAGCGTGCGCACATCTCCGGAGGGCTCAGTCATAGTCTGTATCTCTCAATGGAAATAAGTGATTGAGGAAGCGTCCGCCAGTTCCCTCAGCGGCTAAAGCCGCAGTCCTTTTGCGGCCTTACGGCACGACTAAAGCCGTGCCCCTCCCGATTCAGGCGCTCCGCGAACGATCCCGAAGATGACCGCAATCTTAGGCGGCGGAGCCGGTGGCGGCCGGAGCCGGAGGCTTCGAGAACAGTTTGTTCACGCGCTCCGACATCTGAGCGCCCTTCGACACCCAGTACTCGACGCGGTCGCGCTTCATCTCGACGCTGGCGGGATTGGTGCGGGGATTGTAGGTCCCGACCACTTCCACCGGGCGGCCGTTGGTGGCGCGCTCCTTCTCAATTACGACAATGCGATAGTGCGGTTGTTTGCGCGCACCGCGGCGCGCCAGACGGATCATTAACACAGGTCTTATATCCTTGTTCCGGAAGAGTCCGGTGAGATCGAGGCAAACTCTTATTATGCCGGAGGTTAGGCGGATTTGCAATGTCGATTACAGAATGTCTGCGACTTTGAATCTGCGCCGCGCGCCATGACGGATATGGAGGACATGGACTTGGTTCCTTTCTTCCAGCACCCGGTAGATGATGCGATAGACATGTGGTCTGCGGCCGAATAACAAATGGCGGAGGTGCCTGCTCTCGGGTGCGGCAGGGCAGCGATTGGGATTCTCACCAAGGCTAAGGATTTCTCGCTGCAGACGTTGATACCAGCGGAAGGCAGCGTTGGATTCGCTCGCGTGAAGGTAAGCGAAAAGCAGTCTCAGATCACATTGGGCGCGAGGCATTAGCTTAACGAGATAGGCCATACTTCTTTTCAATCTCGGCGTCGAACTCCTTGAAGAACTCACGCGCCGACTGGCCTTGTCCCTGCCTCGATTCTTCGAGTCCCTGGCGGATGCCTTCGCGGGCGTCGGCAGCGGCGGCGATATCCAGGAGGCGCTGGTAGGCGGCTGCATCCTGGACGATGGCGGCCGCTTTTCCCTTCACGGTGAGGACTACCGGGCGCTTGCTTTTCTTCAACTGCTTCAGGAAGTCCGCCGAGCGGCGGCGGAAGGTTGTCAGCGACTGAATATCCTGAGTGAGATCAAGCATGGTCTTTTTCTCCGGCACCTTTTTAGGTGCTTATAGAATACAGCAAATCTCTCCTGCTAGACTCGAATGTTTTGGAGGTGCGGTTTGCCGGGGATCTTTATTCTTTCCGGGGTGCGGACGCCGATTGGGAAGTTTGGGGGGCGCTCGCTTCCCTCACTGCGGCTGACATGGGGGTGGCGGCGGCCAGGGCGGCGATGGAGCGGGCTGGGGTCGAGCCTGCGCAGGTCGAGGAGACTATCTTTGGGTGTGCGCGGCAGGCTGGGGGCGGGCCGAATGTGGCGCGGCAGATTTCGGTGCACAGCGGCGTGCCGCAGGAAGTTCCGGGCTTCACGGTGAACCAGGCTTGTGCGTCGGGGATGAAAGCGATTGCGCTGGCTTATCAGGCGATTGTCGCCGGGGATGCGAATTGCATTCTGGCGGGCGGGACGGAGTCGATGTCGCGGGTTCCTTATTATCTTGACGGGGCGCGGTGGGGATACCGGCTGGGCAATCAGGAGATGGTGGACGGGATGTATCGCGACGGATTTTTTTGTCCGCTGGCCAAGATGGTGATGGGCGAGACCGCCGAAGTTCTGGTGGATGAGTACAAGATTACGCGCGAGGAACAAGATGAATTTGCGCTGCTGTCGCAGACGCGGGCGGCACGGGCGATTGCGGCAGGGCGGTTCGATGCCGAGATTGTTCCGGTGACGATCGAGGGCAAGAAGGGACCGGTGACGGTGGCTCGCGATGAGCATCCGTTTGCGGATGCGAGTATGGAGAAGTTGGGGAAACTGGCGCCGGTGTTTTCGGAAACCGGGACCGTCACGGCGGGGAATTCTTCCGGCATCACCGACGGGGCGGCAGCGATGATTGTGGCCAATGAACATTTTGTGAAGACGAACAATTTGAAGCCCCTGGCGCGGATTGTGGCCGTGACTTCGGTGGGCGTCGATCCGCGGACGATGGGGATTGGGCCGGTTCCGGCGCTGCGCAAGCTGGAAGATAAGCATAATCTCCGACTGCATGAATTTGGGTTGATTGAGTTGAACGAGGCCTTTGCGGCGCAGGTGCTGGCTTGCGACCGCACGCTGAATCTGAATCGCGACCGGCTCAATGTGAATGGTGGGGCGATCGCGCTGGGGCATCCCATAGGATGTACGGGGACGCGCATTACGGTGACGCTGTTGCATGAGATGCTGAAGCGCAATACCAAGCGCGGCGTGGCTACGCTGTGTGTTAGCGGCGGGATGGGGATGGCGTTGGCGATCGAGAATGTGGTTTGAGAAGCTCTTGGCTCTTGGCCTTTGGCTCTTGGCTTGGCGCGTGGCGTTTGGGGAGATACGGCAGGGGCTAAAGCGCTGATTCTTTAGGAGCCTTTTCGCGGCGCCGAAGCGCTGCTCTTCCACCTGAGCCACAATCGCAATTTCGGTTGGCAGGTCCAAAACCTTTTTGTGGCGATGTCGACTTCTGCTATGCTTCTAGCGCTCCGCCCCGACTCACCCTGAGTCGCAGGACTTTCCCGGCGGACGAAACAAGGAGGTCATCGTGCTTCGACGAATAGTGGGCGTTTGCGGTTGGGTCGTGTTGCTGGCTATGGCACAAGCGGCGCTGGCGCAGGATTTCTCGGCCGACGTGGTGAACGAGAAAGGCAATCAAGACCTGAAGAAGATCTATTCCACCAGAGACAAGGTGCGGTTCGAAGTGGCAGCGCGAAATCAGACGATGGGACCGAGCGCGTTTATCGTGGATGAGGCGCAAAATAAATGGATCATACTGCTGGCGGAGCGGCACATGTATTTGGACTCGGTGCCGGCGATGATGAAAACACCTACGATGTATCAGTTCTGGCACGTCGACGACGTAAGCGATGCCTGCCCACAGTGGAAAAAATTTGCCGACCAGGCAGGTACCTCCAAGAACTGGGGCAGTTGCACGAAAGTGGGCAGCGACACTGTGAATGGACGCAGCACGGTGAAGTACGAAGGTGTTTCGAACAAAGGCGAAAAGAATCACTACTGGGTGGACACGAAGCTGCACTGCGTCATCAAGACGGATGGGTCCGGAGGCATCGAGCTGCGCAATATTCAGGAAGGGTCGCAACCGGCAAGTTTGTTTGAGGTCCCCGCGGGGTACACGAAGTTTGATATGGGCAGCATGATGCAGAGGCCGCAGTAACCAACCCTTTCACCACAGGGGACACAGAGGCGCACAGAGGAAGATGGACGAGCTTCCTCGACCGGACAGCCGGGGCTGTCCCCACATAGGCTTCCCGCGTTGCGCGGGTAAAATCGGGCTACTATACTCGACTCAGGTTCGCTTTCCGCTTCTGGAGTCATGATGGCTTTATCCGCGTTGATCGTGGACGACGAACAACTCGCCCGCGACGAACTCGCCTACCTGCTGAAAAACACTGACGACGTGAATGTGGTGGCCCAGGGCAAGAACGGGCTGGAAGCTGTCAATCTGATCAAGGAACATAATCCTGATCTGGTTTTTCTGGACGTGCAAATGCCGGGGCTCGACGGGTTCGGGGTCATCAAGAAGCTGCTCGATAAAAAAATCCCTCTGCCTAAGATCGTGTTCGCGACCGCGTTCGATCAGTATGCGGTGAAGGCGTTCGAAGTGAACGCGATCGATTATCTGCTGAAACCTTTTGACAAGAAGCGCGTGGCGCAGGCCATCCAGAAGGCGCGGGCCAAGCAAGACGCGAACGCGCTGCCGGCGGAAAAGATCGAGACGCTGGTACGGATGCTGGAATCGCAGAAGCAGCCGGTGGCGAAGATTCTGCTGAAGACCGTCGGGCGCTTGTTTCTGGTGGACCAGCGCGACATTTGTTATGCCTGGATCGAAGACGGTGTGATCACGGTGGTCACGGGTGGGCCGGTCGGGATGGAGGGGCAATCCAACTGTCGGACGCTGGAGGAACTGCTGGATAGTTTAGATACGAAACTTTTCTGGCGGGCGCATCGCTCGTACCTGGTGAACATCAACCGCATCCGCGAAGTCGTGCCCTGGTTCAAGAGCTCGTACCAGCTGCGCATGGATGACAAGAAGCAGACAGAGATTCCAGTCAGCCGGGCTCAGACGAAGCGCCTGCGGGAACTGTTCGGACTCTGAATCTTC
>DATHQJ010000021.1:0-5855 GCA_035482825.1 Binatus sp. (SeqCode)
CGCCGGAACTTTCAGCAGCAGCGATTCTGGCCACTCCACGCTGTCATCCCGATGGCGCCGCCATCCGCCGCGAGGAACGAACTGCGGCGGTGGCCGAAGCCGCTCAACCGAGAACTGAGAACCGAGAACAGAGAACTGGTCCTAGAATCACCTTCGACGCCCTGGGCTGGCACATGGCCGAACGCATGCAGCAAACCCCTCTGCTGGCCGGCGATTCGATCGATGTCGCCTTCACCATCGGCCACAACGACCATCCCGAATACGGCGGCCTGGAACTTTCCCTGCGCGATTTCAAAATCCCCGCCCGCTGATCTTTGGTGCCATCACCACAGATGATAATGCCCATCGCGCCGCGCCATCTCTACACTCACGCCGAACAGCGCCGCCAGCCGATCCACTTGCAGGATCTTTTCCTTTGGGCCGTCGGCGACGACGCGTCCCCGATCCATCAGCACGACGCGCCCAATCTCTGGAACAATGTCCGCCAGTTCGTGCGTCACCAGGATGATCGCGGTTCCCGAGTGCGCCAGCGCGCGCATGGTTTGCCGCAAGCTCTGCTGAGCCGATAAGTCGAGCGAGTTGCAAGGCTCATCGAACAGCAACGCTTTCGGCTTGTGTACCAGGGCGCGAGCGATCAGCACGCGCCTCGCCTCGCCCGACGACATGGCCGCCACCGGACGCTCGACCAGATGCGAAATCTTCAGTTCAGCCAGCGCCGCATCGGCAAGATGGATTTTCTCCGGATCGACCGTATGATTCGGCCAGATTGCGGTGCTGCTGAAAAATCCGGAAAGTACGACATCGCGGCCGATGGCTTCGCCCGTGACCGACTGCATCAGGTCGTTCGACACGATTCCCATGTGCTCGCGCAGTTTGAAAACGTCCCAGCTTTCGTGGCCGAGCAATTTCATCCATGAATCTTCCCGCGCTACCGGATAACATTCGCGCGTAATGGTCTTGATCAGCGTCGACTTGCCGCAGCCGTTGGGCCCGAGAATCGCCACGTGCCCGGCGGCGCCGATCCGCAGGCTGAAATCGTCGAGCGCGATCTTCTGTCCCCGCATCACGCGCAGGTTATGAAAGTCGAGCAGGGGCGGAGTCGCTTCCGAAGTCATTTTCACCAGTTTAGCGGTCGTTGGTCGTTAGTCGTTAGTCGTTCGCGAGTTTGTGATCGCCCGGCGTCTTCGCCGTCGGCCAACGACTAACCACCAACGACGCCCTCGCTCTTGCATTACACTGAACCCAGGATGCCGCTCAAGATCTATCGCCTGCGCCGACTGCTGGCGGCGACCGCCGTGCTCCTCACCCTGGTCGTGGCCGGGATGTATTTCTACGCGCGCATGCGGGTGACGAACGGGTTGAAAGCAATTCCTGACAAAATCGGGATTGAGATCAAGCAGACCGCCAGCGGATTTCAACTTTCCAAGTCTGACGGAAAGCGTACTCTGTTTACCATCCAGGCCAGCAACGTCAAAGAGTTTATTCGCAACGGCGTTGCCGAACTGCACAACGTCAGCATCATCCTCTACGGCCGCGATTCCTCCCGCTTTGACCAGATTTACGGCGACGACTTTGCCTACAACGAAAAGACCGGCGAGGTCACCGCCAAGGGTGATGTGCAGATCGACCTGGTGGCCAATCCATCGGGCCTCGCCAGCGCCGATCAATCCACGCCGAAAGAGCTCAAGAATCCAATTCATCTAAAGACGCGTGATCTTGTTTTTAACAAGAACAGCGGAAACGCCGCCACCGAGGCTCGCGTCGAGTTCAGCACTCCGCAGGCCCAGGGCTGGGCCGTGGGCGTGAAGTATGCCGGCAAGAGCAACACACTTACTTTGTCGTCGCAGATCCATGTGGTGCTAAACGGCCCGGATGCGGCGGTCATCGAGGCCGAGCACGGAGTCATTACCAACGATCCGCGTCAGATTGTGCTCGAGCATCCTCATCTCAGCCGCCAAGACGGGAAGCTCCAGGCGGATCAGGCGGTCTTTTATCTTGACCGGGACAATCAGGTGGAGCGAGTGCTGGCTACGGGAAATGTCACCACCGTGACGCGAGTGCAGAACGGGAAGCCGCAGGCCGTGAAAAATAATTCCGCGGCCACCACTCCAACCGATCTTCTTCCATCCCCGGAAATGCACAGCCGCGCCGACCAGGCTGAGTTCCTGCTCGCCGGCAAGCAGGACTTGCTTCGCACCGCAACCCTGACGGGAAGCGTTCACATCGAACAATCCGGACCTCAGCCCATGCAGGGCGACGCAGGACGCGTCATTATGGACTTCGCCGGCCAGAACCAGTTGCAAAAGATTCATGCCGTCGATGGCGTACGACTCACGCAAAAGGCAGGCTCCGGAAACAAAGCTGGAAACAAGTCCGAGGCGAAAGGTCTGGGATCAGGCCCCCAGGATTTCGTGCTTAGCGCGCCCGTCATCGACTTCACCGTGGCGCAAGGCCACATCCTGAAGCATGCGGAAACCTCCGGCGCCGCGCAGATCACAATTGCGCAAACTTCGGCCAGCCCCCCAGCAATGCCGGCAGGTTCTGATCAGGTTCCCTTAGCTCAGGCTCCTGCTGCCCAAAATACAGTCGTGACGGCCGGAAAATTCCGGGCGCAGTTCGCGACTTCCGACCGGCGCACCCACCTCACCAACGTACACGGCGCGCCCAACGCCCGCATCGTCAGTTCGACTCCCGGGCAGCCCGACCGCATCAGCACCAGCGATTCAGTCGATGCGTCCTTCCTGGCGCTGGGTGGCATCGACTCCATCACGCAACAAGACAACGTCGCCTATACCGATGGCCAGCAGCCCGAGAAGCGCATGCAAGCCTGGGCCAACTCCGCGCACTATACTCCTGCCGACCAGATGCTGGTGCTAACCGGAAGTCCGCGCATAACCAGCGGCGGCATGGCAACCACGGCGAAGACCCTTCGTATCAACCGCGCTACTGATGTCGCGCTCGCCCAGGACGACGTCAAGAGCACCTATAACGATCTCAAGGAGCAACCGGACGGTGCGCTGCTGGCATCTTCTTCGCCGATTCACGTCACTGCCCACAGCATGACCGCCCACGGCAATACGGGGACCGCCCTCTATGCGGGAAACGCGCGCCTTTGGCAGGACGCGAATATTATCGAAGCCCCTACGATCCGGTTCGACCGCGATCGACGATTCGTGATCGCTCAGGGCACATCCGACCAGCCAGTGCAGACGATTCTGGTTCAAACGGAGAAGGACCACGCCGAAACAGCTCAGGCCGGAAATGGCGGAGTACCGGGCGGCAAGCCTGAAAATAGCCCGCTAGCCAAGAAAATAGCCGCGAAAGGGTCGCGAGCGGCGTCACCCCTAGGCGGATCGAGCCCCATTTCCATCACCGCCGCCAAGCTCACCTATGCCGATTCCGAGCGCAAAGTCCACTACGAAGGCGGCGTCGTAGCCAAGGGCGCGGAGTTTACAGCCACGGCAAAAACCGCGGATGCCTATCTCCTGCCCCGCAGACAAACCTCGAGTCCTCAATCGTTTGGCGGTCCCGGCCAGCTCGATCGCATGGTCGCCCAAGGCGAAGTCGTGATCCAGCAACCCAAGCGCCGAGCCGAGGGCCAGAACCTGCTGTACACCACGGCGGACGACAAGTTCGTCCTGACCGGCGGGGCTTCCAACGAACTGCCTAGCATTTTTGATGCCGAACAAGGCAAGATTACCGGGGTTTCGTTGACTTTCTTCAGACGCGATGATAGGGTGCTCGTAGAAGGCGAAGCAAGTACTCCTGTGGTAACTCAAACGCGAGTGGCACGTTAATTGCCTGTTCGCATGGCTCGATAAATGCGTACTCTAGCCACGGAAGAAATTGGCAAATCGTATCGTGGCCGCCGCGTTGTAAATGGTGTCAGCCTGACGGTCGAGCAGGGCGAAGTTGTTGGTTTATTAGGCCCTAACGGCGCAGGCAAGACGACCACGTTTTACGCCATCGTTGGCCTGATCCCTCCCGATACTGGCCGCGTGTTGTACGACGGTCAGGACATCACTGACGTTCCCATGTACCTCCGGGCCCGTCAGTATGGCATCAGCTATCTCCCGCAAGAAGCTTCGGTTTTTCGGAAACTATCGGTAGAGGAAAACATCCTCGCGGTGTTGGAAGCGCAGCCCATGTCCTGGCACGAGCGCCGCGAGAAGATGGAGAAATTTATCGACGAACTGGGGCTGGAACATATCCGCCAGAATCGCGGATACGCCCTGTCCGGGGGAGAGCGCCGGCGCGTGGAAATTGCCCGCTGCCTGTGCATCAATCCCACATTCATTTTGCTCGACGAACCGTTTTCCGGGATCGATCCGATTGCCGTACTCGACCTGCAGAAAATTATCAGCAGCCTGCGGGCCAGCGGCATCGGAGTACTGATCACCGATCACAACGTGCGCGAAACGCTCACGGTAACTGACCGGGCCTACATCATCGACGACGGCAGAATTTTCCGTCACGGACCGCCAGAGCAACTGGCCGGCGATCCGGAAGTGAGAAGAGTGTATTTGGGCGAGAGTTTCTCGCTGGTGTGAGCGTTATATGTTTTGTCATTCCGAACCGGCGTTGTTTGCCGGTGAGGAATCTGCTGTTTGCCGGCGCCAAGCAGATTCCTCCGCCCCTCGCATTCGCTCGGGGGTCGGAATGACAAAGGGCGAATAAGGGAAAAAATCGGCCAAGTTTATGGTTTTGCTACAGCACAAACTCAGCGTAAAGCTATCGCAGCGCCAGATCCTTACCCCAGGTCTGGTGCAGATGGTCTCCGTCCTCGCGCTCAACAAGCTCGAACTCAAGGACATGATCACCGCTGAGATGGTCGAGAACCCGGTTCTCGAAGAACTGGAAGAATCGGTTCCGCTGCTCGACGAGGTCGGCAAGAAAGAAGAAGACCGCGAGCGTGCCGCTGCCGCCACCAACGAAGAAAATCCCGCGTCCGCCACCGAAAAGAAAGATCCATTCGAAGAAATCGATTTCGGCTCGTTCTTCCAGGATTATCTCGATCCCGGCTACCGCACGCACAGCGAGATGGAGGACATCGAGCGCCCGTCATTCGAGAATTTTCTCTCCAAGCCGACCAACCTGACTGACCACCTCGGCTGGCAACTGGGCGCCTTGAGCCTGCGGCCCGAAGTGCGCGAGGCCGCCGACCTGATCATCGGGAACCTCAACGAAGACGGCTACCTCATCGCCAGCGACGACGAGTTGCTCGGGGTCGCCCCGCCCGCCGCCCCTGAAGCCGACGCCCAGACCGCGAAGAATATCGTGAGCGAGGCGCAAGCCCTCGGTCTGGGAGAGATCGCAGAAGATCCTGCAGTCGAGCCCGGCGCAGACGCGGACGAGCTTTCCTCGACGGAAGAGATTGCAGAGACCGAAGACCTCGGCGAAGCGGATCACGACGTTCAGAAATATGGAGCTCTCGACGCGGGCGAGAACGTCGAGCCGGTCTTCACCCAAAATGCTGGAGGCGGTCCCGCCGCCGAGCAATCCCCAGAACAACCCTCGGAACGCGCGGAGACTTCTTTCTCTTCTCGCTCCGGAGATTCCGCAGCTGCTGTTGCCCCTGCCCCGGAGCCAGCGCCGCGACCCGCTTCGACCTACAAGCCGGGGTTTGCTGCCGCCGATCTGGTGGAAGCTCTGGAAGTCGTCCGCCAACTCGACCCTCCCGGCGTAGCCTGCCGCGATCTGCGCGAGTGCCTGCTCTACCAGCTCCGTTACCACCAGGGGCAGCTTGCCCTGCACAAGAACGGCAACGGCACGGCTCAGATTTTGCAGGATGCCATGGCCGTAGTCGACCAGCATCTGCGCGGCGTGCAGAACAAGCAACACAAAGAAATCGGCAA
>DATHQJ010000022.1:0-30224 GCA_035482825.1 Binatus sp. (SeqCode)
AACAGATCGTTGACAATTCTTTGCAGATTACGCTATCGTAAAGACTTTGGTGGTCGTGTGGTTGCCCGCCTGATGGCCTGGCGTCCTCGCCGGGGAATCAACGAGCGGTCTTCTTTCGCAGCCTTTATTCAATCTGGGAGAAATCTGATGTCAACCTATTTCCCTTCACCGGGGGAAATTGTGCGCAAGTGGTACGTCGTGGATGCGAACGGGCAAACGCTCGGGCGCCTCGCTTCGCAAGTGGCGCGCATCCTCATGGGAAAAGAAAATCCGCAGTACACACCGTTTCTGGATACCGGCGATCACGTGATCGTGGTCAACGCCGAGAAGATCAAGACCACCGGCATGAAGGCCGAGCAGAAGCAGTATCACCACTACACCGGGTATCCCGGCGGCATGCGCACCGAAGATTTCAAGAAGCGCATGGTGCGTCGGCCGGAGTTGGTGATCGAAGATGCCGTGCGGCGCATGCTGCCGAAAAACAAGCTGGCGGCGCACATGCTTTCGAAGTTGAATGTGTACAAGGGCGACAAGCATCCGCACCAGGCGCAGAAGCCGCAGGATTTCAAGCTGGAAGTGCGCGAGTATAAGGCGCGGAAGGTTGCGGTTAGTTAGTTCTGAGTCGCGAGTCGTTAGTAGCGAGCGAAAAGCAGGTTCCTCACCGCCGCTTCGCGCCGGTTCGGAATGACAGGGTTTTCACTAGGGTTTCGAGTCAGAGATTAGGCATGCAGCTTCTGTTTTCGCTAGAAGCTAGCAGCTAGGAGCTAGAAGCTAAATGGCTGAATTAGTTCAATATTACGGAACGGGACGCCGCAAGACGGCGATTGCCCGTGTGTATTTGCGTCCGGGCAGCGGCGATTTCACGGTGAATGGGCGCGCCTTTGAGGAATATTTCGTGACTCCGGCACAGCGCTCGGCGGCGAAGTCTCCGCTGGCGTCTTCGGAGATGGCGGCCACGTTCAACGTGATTGCCAGCGTGCTGGGCGGCGGCGTGCGCGGTCAGGCGGACGCGGTGAAGTTGGGCATTGCCCGCGCCCTGATGCAGTTCAATGTCGAACTTCGCAAGAAGCTGAAGGCCGAGGGCATGGTCAGCCGCGATTCGCGCGGCAAAGAGCGCAAGAAGTACGGGCAGAAGGGCGCCCGCAAGCGCTTCCAGTTCTCGAAGCGCTAGTTGCGAGTACCGAGTCCTGAGTCGCGAGTTGCGAGCAGGACCGAGATTCCTCCGCCCCTCGCGTTGGCTCGGGGGTCGGAATGACAAGGTTTTTGGGTTAGGTTTTGATTTGGCTGAGAGCTGATGGCTGAAAGCTGACAGCTTGTTTTCAGGTGTTCAATTCTTCCCGTGCCTCGCGGTGCGGGGCGGGAATGGCAATCCGGAGCGGCACTACGGCGCAAAGGATGCAGACTAAAGAGGAGGTTCATTGGCGACAATTACCATGAAGGAGTTGCTCGAAGCGGGCGTCCACTTCGGGCATCAGACCAAGCGCTGGAATCCTAAGATGAAGGAATTCATCTTCGGTGAGCGCAACGGGATCTACATTATCGATCTGCAGAAGACGCTGAAGATGTTCAAAGAAGCGTCGAAGTTCGTGCAGGATCTGGCCAATGACGGCCGGATTGTGCTGTTTGTCGGCACCAAGCGGCAGGCGCAGGACGCGATTGCCGAAGAAGCGCAGCGTTGCGGGATGTTCTACATCAACCAGCGCTGGCTGGGTGGGCTGCTGACCAACTGGATCACGGTGCAGAAGTCGGTGAAGCGGTTGAAGGAGCTCGACGAGATGGCCACGGATGGCCGCTACGAGCTGCTCCCCAAGAAAGAAGTCATCAAGCTCGAACGCGAGCGCAAGCATCTCCAGGCCAACCTGGCGGGCATCAAGAACATGAGCCGGTTGCCGGACGCGATTTTCGTGATTGATTCAAATAAGGAACAGATTGCGGTGCGCGAGGCCCGCAAGCTGGGCATTCCGGTGGTCGCGGTGGTCGATACCAATTGCGACCCCAGCGAAGTGGATTATGTGATTCCCGGCAACGACGACGCGCTGCGGGCGATCCGGTTGTTCACCTCGAAGATTTCGGAATCGATTGCCGAGGGCGCGCAGCTGATGACCGACAAGCAGGTCGCCGACATGCAGGCGGCTTCGGATGCGGCGCAGGCGGCTACCGACGCGGCCAGTGAGTACGTCGCGGCAGAAGCTGCGGTCGACGCGACGGAAGACATCAGCATGGAGCAGGTGCTGGGTCCGGGAACGCACAAGAAGCCGGCCGCGACTGAAGAGGCTGAGCTGCCGAAGGTTGAGAGCCAGACGGTTTAGAGCGGTCGTTGGTCGGGTTGGGAAGGGCACGGCTTCAGCCGTGCCGCCAAGAGCCAACTAAAGAACAGGGCTTCAGCCCCTGAGGTTGGTAAAAACCGGGCTTTGGAAAACAGACCCGCGCGGGTCGTTCTTATAGATCTCCCGGCGCGGGTCGAAATTTATAGGGCGGCATCTAATCTGCGAAGGAATTTAATATGGGCACTACTATGGCAAATATTTCGGCAGCACAAGTGAAAGAACTCCGGGAGAAGACCGGAGCTCCGATGATGGATTGCAAGCAGGCCCTGACCGAAGCCAAGGGCGACATGGAGCAGGCGGTCGTGATTCTGCGCAAGAAGGGCGTTTCGGTGGCCGCCAAGAAGGCGACGCGCGTGACCAGCGAGGGATCGGTGGGGCATTATATTCACGCCGGCGGCAAGATTGGTGTGCTCGTCGAAGTGAATTGCGAGAGCGATTTCGTGGCCCGCACGGAGGATTTCAAGGAACTGGTGCACGAAATCGCGATGCACATTGCGGCCAGCGATCCGAAGTACGTACGCAAGGAAGACGTCACGGCGGCGGACTTTGCCCGCGAGAAGGACATCTTCCTGGATCAGGCGATCAAGAGCGGCAAGCCCGCCAACATCGCGGAGAAGATGGTTACCGGCAAGATGGAAAAGTTCTACGAAGAGGTTTGCCTGCTGGAGCAGCCCTTCATCAAGGACCAGACCATTTCGATCGCGCAACTCATCGCGGCCAAGGTCGGCAAGCTGGGCGAGAACATCGCAGTGCGGCGCTTCGCGCGCTTCAAGGTGGGCGACGCGGGCGAGACCGTAGCCGTGACGAAGCCTACAGAGCCGAAAGGCGAATAATTCAGGGCGCCCGATGGGCGCCCTTTTTTTGTGCTTGCGGCGCGGGCGGGACGCCCCCGCGACAGCCGGCGGGACGCCGGCGCTACAATTAAAGCGGCGCTACGAGATCCCTCATGACTGCGACCCCTGCCTTCAAACGCGTACTACTCAAGATTTCCGGAGAAGCCCTGGCTGCTAATCAGGGATTTGGTGTGGACACGGCGCGCATCCATGAAGTCGCCGCTGAACTTGCGGACGTTCATAAACTTGGCGTGCAACTCGCGATAGTGGTGGGCGGAGGCAATTTTTTCCGCGGCGTCGCCGACCAGGCCAAAAATATGGACCGCGTCTCCGCCGACCACATGGGCATGCTGGCCACCGTGATCAATGCGCTGGCGCTGCAGGATGCGCTGGAGAAGCAGGGCGTGTACACGCGGGTACAGTCGGCGATCGAGATGAAGCAAGTCGCGGAGCCGTTCATCCGCCGGCGGGCGATTCGCCATCTGGAGAAGGGTCGCGTCGTCATCTTCGCGGGAGGCACGGGCAATCCCTACTTCTCGACCGACACGGCGGCATCCCTGCGCGCCATGGAAATCAAGGCGGAGGCGATTCTCAAGGCGACGCGCGTGGATGGCATCTACGACGCCGATCCGCTTAAAGTGGACGGCGCAAAAAAGTTCAACCACATCTCTTACATGGAAGTTCTGAAGCTGGGCCTCAAAGTGATGGACTCTACGGCCATCAGCCTGTGCAAGGACAACAATCTGCCCATCATCGTCTTTAACCTGAACCACCACGGCAACATCCGCCGCGTGCTGCTGGGCGAGAAGATTGGATCGACGGTAAGCGCGTAGTACTTGGCCACGGATTTTCACGGATTCACACGGATTCTCTAAGGTTTGCATCCGTGAAGATCCGTGGAAATCCGTGGCCAGCTTTCTGTTGGGTTTATAATTCCACGTTTTGATTCTGCAATGATTGGGAGCTGATCACTATGGCGCAAGCGACAATGGCAGGCATCGCCGGTCTGAAGGAAACCTACGTCCACCTCAAGACGCGCATGGACAAGGCGGTCGAAGATTTCCGCAAGGCGATGGCGGGCGTGCGGACGGGGCGGGCTTCGGTGCACATGCTGGATAACGTCACGGTGGACTACTACGGCTCCCAGATGCCGCTGAATCAGGTGGCGCAGGTGCATGCGCCCGAGCCGCAGCTGATCACGGTGCAGCCGTTCGATGCGTCGCAGTTGGGGGCGATTGAAAAGGCGATTCGCTCCGGGGATATGGGATTGAATCCGATGAACGACGGCAAGCTGATCCGCGTGCCGGTTCCGCCGCTGACGCAGGAGCGCCGCCAGGATATGGTGAAGCACCTGCACAAAGTTCTCGAAGAGCATCGCACTGCGGTGCGCAACATTCGACGCGACGGCAACGACGCCATCAAGAAGGCGCTGAAGGACAAGAAAATTTCCGAGGACGAAGAGAAGCGCTCGCTGGATGAGATTCAGAAGCTGACCGACGGCGAGATCAAGAAGATGGAAGAGATGAGCAAGGGAAAAGAAAAAGAAGTGCTGGAACTGAAGTAGGTCAACTTCTTTCGCCGCGGATCTGCGCAGATTCTCGCGGATAGACAAAGGCTGGCAGGAAACGCCGCGTGCGCATTATCCGGTTTTCAGCCTCCTACTGATTTTATCTTCCTGATCCGCGTTGATCCGCGTAAATCCGCGGCGAAAGAAGTTGTCCGAGGACGGCTGTCCCCACATCCCTATTGGTTTCCACCTCCCCTATATAATCGAAGTCGATGAAGCAGGTCGTCCATGCCGCTTGTCCGCACGATTGCCCGGATGCTTGCGGGGTGTTGATTACCGTGGAGAACGGACGGGCTACGCGGATTCAGGGGGATCCGGAGCATCCGGTGACTCGCGGGTTTTTGTGCGCCAAGGTGGCGAAGTATCTGGATCGGGTGTATTCGCCGGATCGGGTGCTGTATCCGATGCGGAGGGTTGGACCTAAGGGGCCCGCGGCTGGCGCCACACGAACCGGAAATCAGGCTTGGCAGAGGATTTCATGGGATCAGGCGCTGGACGAAATCGCTTCGCGCTTTCGGGCGATTTCGGCGGAGTATGGCAGCGAGGCGATTTTGCCTTATTCGTTCGGCGGAACTCTTGGCGCGCTCAACAGCGCGTCGATGGACCGGCGATTTTTCCACCGGCTGGGCGCGTCGCAACTGGAGCGGGCAATCTGTTCGGCTGCCGGTGAGGCGGGGCTGGAGTCGGTTTACGGCGTGAAGCTCGGGACCGATCCGGAGCAGTTTCGCCATTCCAAATACATCATTGCGTGGGCATCGAATATCCACGCCAATAACGTTCACTTGTGGCCCTTCATCGTGGAGGCGCAGCGCAACGGCGCCAAGTTGGTGGTGATCGATCCCTACAAGACGCGTACCGCGGCATGCGCCGATTGGTACTTGCCGATTAATCCGGGCACAGACGCGGCGCTGGCGCTGGGAATGATGCACGTCATCATCGGCGAGAATCTGCACGACGCCGACTATGTTTCGAAGTACACGCTGGGCTTCGAACAACTGCGCGAGAAGGTGAAAGAGTATCCGCCGGAGCGGGTAGCGCAGTGGACGGGGATCCCCGCCGCCGACATTCGCAAGCTGGCGCGCGAGTACGCTACCGTCCGCCCGTCGGTGATTCGCTTGAACTACGGTGTGCAGCGCTCGGAGGGCGGCGGGATGGCGACGCGGACCATCTGCATGCTGCCCTGCATCACGGGTGGGTGGAAAGAAATTGGCGGCGGATTGCAGATGTCGACCAGCGGAGCGGCGGCTTTCAACACTGAGGCGCTGAAGCGCCCTGACCTGATGAAAACCGCGCTGGGCCGCAACGCGCGCACCATCAACATGGTGAAACTTGGGCGGGTGCTCAACACGGAGAACGATCCTCCGGTGAAGGCTTTGTTCGTCTATAGTTCGAATCCGGCGGCGGTTTGTCCGGAGCACAACGAAGTGGTTCGCGGCCTGCTGCGGCCGGATCTCTTCACGGTAGTACACGAGCAGTTTTTTACCGACACGACGGACTATGCCGACATCGTGCTGCCGGCGACCACCTTTTTTGAGCACAAGGACCTGCAAAAAGCGTACGGGCATTATTATGTGCAGGTTTCGAATCAGGCGATCGCGCCGCTGGGGGAGTGCCGTCCGAATGTGGAGCTGTTCCGCGCGCTGGCGCTGCGCATGGGCTTCGAGGATGATTGCTTCCGCGAGACCGTCGACGACATGATCGACCTCGCGCTGGATTCGAAGGACCCTTGGATGGAGGGGATTAGCCGCGAGCGGCTGGAGTTGGGGCAGGTGAGACTGAACTTTGAGCCTCAGAAAGACGCGGGCGGGGGCGCCCGCGCCACACAGCCGGCTCCATTTCTTCCGTTCGCGCAGGGTGGGTTTCGCACGCCTTCGGGGAAGGCGGAGCTTTATAGTGAGGCGGTGGGGGCGCTGGGGCTGGATCCGGTTGCGGACTTCACTCCTCCAACCGAGTCGCGGAATGGAAGGTCCGAGAGAGCGCTTCCCCTGGAACTGCTGGCGCGCAAGAGCGACAACTTCCTGAATTCCACGTTTTCGAATGTGGGTTCAGTGCAGGAGATGGAAGAAGCCGGGTTGTTGGAGATTTGTGCCGCGGACGCCCGGGCGCGCGGCATCGCCGACGGCGACCAGGTTCGCGTATTCAACCGCCGGGGTGATATTGTGCTGAAGGCACGAGTTGACGGCAAAGTTCAGCCAGGAGTTGTCTCCGCCAGACTCAATTGGGCGAAGATGACTCCCGGTTTTCAAAGCATTAATGCCCTGACCTCAGAAAAACTTACGGACATGGGCAACTCGGCTACGTTTTATTCCGTCTTGGTTGAGGTAGAGTTATCCAAGCCATCCTCATGAAGCAACCGCGGGTTTTGCCGATCGGGTCAGGCCGGCTGGGTTGAGCGTGTTGATCGGGAGCAAACGAGTTTGACCCAAAATTGACTTGAACCGAATTTGAATCAGAAAGATTTGAACCTGGAAAGCTTGACCCGGAAAGAGTTGCGGCTTTGGACGCTTTTCTGTGCGCTACCGTATAATGGCTGTTTTCTCACATCCCAGAGGCTGAGGTCGTAGCGATTCCTTTTCGCTTTCATTCGGAGAACCTTGTTGTGCCTGACCGCCCCTGCCTTCTGGGGGCCGCTTCGGTGCCATCTCCTTCATTTCAACGGCCTTGGCCGAGGGTGGGGCGGAGTGTGTCCGGATTTTGCCTGGCACTCACCGCGTTGCTGGCCACCCTGTCGCTGATGACCGTCGGCCAGGCTTGGGCACAGAGCGACGTGATTTCGGAGATTAACGTCAGCGGCAATCGCCGCATTCCCGCCGAAACCATTAAGTCCCGCATTTTCGTCAAGCCCGGGGACATCTACGACACCGCAGCCCTGGAACGCGACTTCAATTCGCTGTGGAATACCGGTTACTTCGAAGACATTAAGATATTGCGCGAGCAGACCCCCAAAGGCTGGCGCCTGATCTTCCAGGTGAAAGAAAAACCGACGATCCGAACCATTGACTACGCCGGCGCCAGTTCGGTTTCCAACAGCGACATCCTCGACCGGTTCAAGCTGGATAAAGTGGGACTGGTGGTGGAGAGTCAGTACGATCCCACCCGCATCAAGAAAGCGGAAGTTTCCATCAAAGGTTTGCTGGCTGAACATGGGCGGCAGTTCGCCACGATTCGCACCGAAGTGCGGCAGATTCCGCCGGCCGCGGTTGGAATCACCTTCGTGATTAAGGAAGGACCGAAGGTCAAAGTCGGCAAGATCACGTTCGTAGGCAACAAGAACATCAACGCGCGAATTCTTCGCGGCGCAATGAAGAACTTGAAGCCGGTGGGCATTCCCCACTCCATCTTCCTGGAAGCTCTTTTCGCCAAGACCTACGACGCCACCAAGCTGGAAGAGGACACGGAGCGGGTGCGGGCGGAATACCAGAACCGCGGCTACTTCAAGGCCGGGGGCGGCGACCCAAAGACCGAAATCCATGACACCGGACACAAGGGACCGCACATTCCGCTGATTCAGTCGGGCCCGGGCAAAGCGGTGGATATTACGATCCCGATCGACGAAGGTGAAAAGTACCGGCTGGGCAAGATCACTTTCAAGAACAACAAGGCCATTTCCAACGTGGCCGCGCTGCGCTCGCTGTTCCCGCTGAAAGACGGAGACATTTTCAGCCGCGACAAGATCGCCAAGGGCCTGGAGGCTCTGCGCAAGGCTTACGGCCAGTTTGGCTATATCAACTACACGGGTGTTCCCTCCACTACCTTTGACGACGACAAGAAGCTGGCGTTTCTGGAGATCGACGTTGACGAAGGCAAGCAGTTCTATGTCCGGCGCATCGAGTTCGTGGGCAACACCACCACGCGCGACAAAGTCATCCGCCGCGAACTGGCGCTCGAAGAAGGCGGGGTTTACAACTCGATTCTGTGGGAGCGCAGCCTGCTCCGGCTGAATCAGCTTTCTTATTTCGATCAGCTCAAACCCGACGACCCGAACGTAACCGAGAAAAAGCTGGACGAGAAAAATGGCCAGGTGGACCTCACGCTGAAGGTCCACGAGAGGGGCAAGAACAGCATCGGCCTCAACGGCGGCGTCAGCGGGCTGGAGGGAGCCTTCATCGGGCTGAATTACTCGACCAATAACTTCCTGGGACGCGGCGAAACCTTGAACGTACAGATCAGTCTGGGCAACTTGGCACGAAGCGTAATGTTCGGCTTCACCCAGCCCTACATGTTCGATCGCCCGCTGCAGCTCGGTGTCAGCGTATTCGGCAACAAGATCAGCTTTAACCAGGCGCGGCAGCTTTCCATCTTCAGCGGGCAGAATTTGAATCTGCCGAGCGCGCAGTTGCAAAATCTGCAGAACTACTCGCAGTCCAGCGTGGGCTTTAACACCTCGCTGAGTTATCCGCTGCGGCGCTCGTTCAAGCGGCTCGGCATCACGTATTCGTTGGACCGGTCCACTCTGATTCCGCTCAGCACGGCATCGAAGAGCCTGTTCGATTTCATCGCATTTCGGGGCATCTCCGGGCCGAACGCGGTGAATGGAATCATCACCAGCAAGATCTTCCCCAACTTCTCGTTCAATACTCTCGACAGCGGAATCTCGCCGCACCACGGGCATCAGATGACTCTGGGGATGGAGCTTGCCGGACTGGGCGGTACGGTCCGGTCTATCCGGCCGATCGTGCAGTACAAGCAGTTCGTTCCGATGCAAAAGGGGCGCAACGCCCTGGGCTTTACCATCAACGGGTCGTTTATCAGCGGCTTTGGGGGCCTGGTTGCGCCGCCGTTCCAGCGCTTCTTCATGGGGGGTGAAAACGACATTCGAGGTTTCGACATCCGGTCGGTGTCGCCGGTGGCGTTCCTGCCCAGCTCGAATGTCATCACGCTGACTAATCCTGACGGCACGCCAGTTCCGAAAAACCCGGCGAATCCGCGGCTGGGGAATTGGACCGTTCCGATTCCGGTGGACCAGATCGTATTCCCCGGCGGCGATCTCAGTGTCTGGACGAACCTGGAATACCGCATCACGATTGCCGGGCCGGTGGCGATCGCTCCCTTCATCGACGCGGGCATCGACCCGGTCATCCGGCGCTCGCAATTGCAGATTGCGCAGGTGCAATATGATCAGGTGATTGGCACGGCATTCGGATGCGCGACCCTCGATGCCGGCTACAATTGCCAGGGTGGAAAAATTCTGAGTCCGACACCTTCGAACGATCTCCAGATCCTGGGCCAGACGAACTGGAGGCCGCGCGCCTCGACCGGCCTGGAATTGCAAATGTTCCTGCCGGTAGTCAATGCTCCGTTCCGAATTTATTGGGCGTACAACCCCCTGCGGCTGGACAGTCAGGCGACCCCGCCGATTCCGATTACGCGGTCCATGTTCCCGGCAAACGCGGCGGGGGACTACACCTATCATCTCGCGGTGAATACTTATGCTCCCAGTTTCATGTTGAGGGAACCGCGGAAAACCTTTCGGTTCACCGTGGCGACGACGTTCTAGGGATTCTTGTGCGGCAAGGGTTGTTTGACGGCTTGGGAGTAAGGTCTCTATAATACTGGTGATCCACGTCATGAATTAGCTGTCAGGTGGACGACGCGCCCGCAAGCTGGCGTGTGATGCTGGCGTGTGATGCTGGCGATCGATGCTGGCGATCGATGCTGGCGATCGTTGACGTTGGCGATCTAAGAGCGCCCCGATGGCGGCCGCTAGCGCAGCGGAGACCTCATTCAGTGCACAGCCCAGCAGTGCGGCCCAGCGTTGACTGAAAAAGGCGATCTGAGCAGCAATCAGAGAACGACAAACGAAATTCATTCCCGGAAGCATGCTCTGACGAGCATGTACCAAGGAGTTCAAACCGATCCAATGACAAGCAAGTTCCTGCGAATTCTTCTGGCCGTTGCGGTTACCTTCACCATTTCCGCCTTGGCCCAAACCGGCAGCGCCGCCACACCGTCCAGTCCCGCCGCCACGCCTGCCAACCCCGCCCCTTCAGCGCCTGCGCCCAACACCGGCACCAAAGTTGGGGCCATCAACATGGAAGCGGCGATCTTCGGGAGCAATGAGGGAACGCGTGACCTCGAAGCCGTGCAAAAGAAGTTCGAGCCCAAGCGGAACGAACTGAAAAGCCAGGGCGACGAACTGGAAGCTCTGAAGAAGCAACTGACCACGCAAGAGGGCAAGCTCAATGAGGATGCGGCTGCCACCCTGAAAAAGCAGATCGAAAGCAAGCAAAAGCTTTACGAACGCGCGGTGCAGGATGCCCAGGAAGACTACGGAAATCAGAACCAGGAGATCTTCAGCCGCCTCCTGCCGAAAGTCGCTCCAGTCATCATCAAGTACTCGCAGGACAATGGCTTTGGCATGATCATCGATACGTCAAAGCAGTGGCCGCAGGGTCCGGTGCTGATGGCGGGCGAGGCTTTGGATATTACCAAGGCGGTGGTGGACCTTTACAACGCGCAGTCGGGCGTAGCTGCACCAACGGGCGGAACCACAAAGCCGGCCGCTCCGAAGTCCGGAACTGGCGCGGGAGCCGCGAAGCCCCCGGCGCCTAAGCCGGCTGAGCCACCGAAGCAATGAGCTACTGAAGCGAAAAAGCCGGACACCTCCGGTGTCCGAAAAGTTCCAGCAGGCCGCGTGAAAACGCGGCCTTTTTTATTTGTGGCGGCATCGCCCGCGTGCGCTTTCGTGGTGTCCATAGCAGCAAACAGATTTCAAGCTGGAGGACACCATGGTTGAAAATGCCGCGTTGAACACACTATTCACTGACAGCATGCTGGAAACTTCCTGGACCCAACGCACTCGCCGCAGCTGGACCACGCTGACTTCTTTTGGATTGCAGGTGCTGGCTCTGGGGCTGCTGCTTTTGTTGCCTGTGCTGAAGACGGTTGGCTTGCCGTCGGCGCGTACCGTCTCGACCCCGATTACGCTCGGCCGGCGATCTCCAATGCCGCTGGCGGCTTCGCCGCGAACCGCGGCGCCGTCTGTCGTTCGGAACAACGCCGTTGCTCCGATATTCGTGCCCAACGGGCGCGTGCTGAGGACCACACCCACCGCGGACGATCCCTCGCTGCAGCCGACTGGTCCCGGCGGCGACCCGTTGGGGTCCGGTTTCCCCACCGGTTCGCCGGACGGTGCTCTCATGCCGCTGATCAGCGGGACCAATGTAGTGCCAGTTCTTCATCCGACCGTCACTCACGCCGTCCGCACTTCTTCGATGCTGGAGGGCAACTTGATTCGTCGCGTCGAGCCGGTGTACCCGCAGATGGCGAGGAACGCGCGCATTCAGGGCCCTGTGGTCTTGTCCGCCCTCATCGACAAAGCTGGGGCCATCGAGAACCTGCACGCTCTCTCCGGACATCCGATGCTCGTGCCGGCTGCGATCAGTGCCGTAAGCCAGTGGCGCTACCGACCGTATATTCTGAACAGCGAACCCATCGAAGTGGAGACGCAGATCACCGTGAATTTCGTGCTATCAGGAAACTAAGGCTGTAAAGCCGCGCGCTGTAGCCGTATTTGGGGGGTGCCCCATGTCTCGCCTCTTTTGCGAGACATGGGATTTTCGGTGACGAGCGTCGCTAGCATCTTCAGAACTACGGGATTTTCGCGGGAGTAGCCCTGGCGTAACCTGGGTGCGCCGACTTCGCCCGTTATAATCGCGAAAGTGGCGACCACAGCAGAAATCCTGAGCCGCGTGGCAACGCGCCCCACCTGGGCGGAAGTCTCCTTGTCCACGCTGCGGCAAAACTTTCGCACCGTGCAGAAGCACGTGGGCGCGAGCGTAACCGTGTGCGCAGTAGTGAAGGCCGACGCTTATGGTCACGGCGCGGTCGAGTGCTCGCGCGCGCTCGAGGCGGAAGGCGCGAAGTGGCTAGGCGTCACCTCGCTCGATGAGGCAATTCCCTTGCGCGAGGCGGGCGTGCGCGCCAACATTCTTTTGATGACTGGCTTCTGGCGCGGCGAAGAGAGTGAAATTATCCGTCTGCACCTCACGCCCACGGTCTGGGAGCCCTGGCATATCGAAACCCTGGAAACCGCAGCAGCCGCGCTGGGCGTGGCGCGGCAGCCCGTGCACTTGAAAGTAGATACTGGCATGGGCCGCCTGGGCGTGAGCGTCGAGCAACTCCCCGGTGTGCTCGCGGCGTTACAAGCGGCGAAGCATTTAGTACTCGAGGGACTGTCGACTCACCTGGCGTCCTCGGAAATCATGGACGCGCCTTCAGTCGCGGAACAGGAACGCAGCTTTGACTCAGCCCGACGCATGGTGCGCGAAGCGGGCATGGAGCCGGTGTTTGTGCACATGGCGAATACTGGCGCCGTAATTTCGCGGCGGGAAACCTGGAACAGCATGGTGCGTCCCGGGGTCGCGCTTTACGGCTACTACTTGCCGTTTCAGCGCGCCGGACGCGAAGTCAGCGGCGGCACACTGCGCTTGCCCGTGAAACCGGTGTTGACCTGGAAGACTCGCATCCTGTCGTTGCGCAACTTCGGAGCAAATCAGCCGCTGGGCTACGGCGCGACCTACGTGACCAAAGCTCCGGCGCACGTTGCCGTGCTGCCAGTCGGCTATGCCGATGGATACAACCGCCAGCTCTCCAACCGCGGCCGTGTGATTGTGCGCGAACATTACGCGCCAATCGTGGGCCGCATCTCGATGGACCTCACGCTGGTAGACGTTACCGGCATTCCGGGCATTGCCGTAGGAGATGAAGTGATCCTGCTCGGCAGCGGCGAGGGCTTGAGCGTGGACGCGCTCGAGCACGCCGAACTAGCCAATAGTACACCCTACGAAATTCTCTGCAATATTTCGAAGCGCGTGCCGCGCAGATACAGCTAGAAGGTTTTAGTGTGGCGACAGCCGCCCCTTCGACTTCGCCCAGGGAGGCTCTCGGCTGTCCACCGGGCGCAGACCGGTTTTGCGGGGCGACTAACACGCAGGCTCAAACTGCCCGTTCCTTCCTCGCCTCCATATACTTCCGCAGCACTGCGTTGATTGTGCTCTGGTATCCCCGCCCATGTTTGCGAAAGAACGTCAGCACATCAGGATCGATTCGCAATGTGATTTGCTTCTTAGGCCCCGGCCAAATTATCGCGTTCTTAAAAAAATCAGGGCCGAGTTCGGGCGAGTCAGAGAAATCGATTTCCGAATCCTGGAGCGCATCAACTCTCTTCCAGTCGGTCTTGGATCGCTTTTTCGTACTGTTCGCTTTCACGCTTGGTCGCCTTTCTGAGCGAGATGATGCGAATCGTGTCCGGTTCGCGTTCCGCGAACACCACGTGCGTGACGCGACCGTGAATCAGACCTAGCCCAACCCATCGCTTTTCGCCGTAATCTTCCCGCGTGTCTGGCTCCGCCGCTACCACGCCTCGGAACATTTCTTCTGCGTCTTGGAAGTCGAGGCCGTGCTTCCGAACATTCGCGCGGTTCTTGGCTTCGTCCCATTCAAAGTTCATTGTAACTCCAAATGTAGCTACAACTCAAGGAGGATCTAAGCGTGGCTATTTCCTTTGATACCGAGGTCTGGGCTCTTTAATCGGTGACGGATGTCACAAGGTTCCGCGAGAACCCTGAGGATTTCCAGACATCACATCCGTTCGGACGTGAAATGTGGATCGCCGACCGCAGATTGCTGCTGTTCAATGATTGCCGCCTAAGCAGCGTTAAGCTGCTTGTTACACTAGAGAATTAACCATGCCCTCGCGTTACGCACAGTGGATGTACGACTGGGAACACCGGCTCACTTCGGTGGACAATAACCGCGTGGTGCGTCCGTTGGAGTGGGGAGTGGAGTGGGCGCGGGACTGGCCTTGCCGCAACGGCTTCCGTCCCGGCCAGATGCCGGGCGAAGCGCAAGACAATCCGGAGAAGTTCATCCTCGATTACAATCGCCGCATCGTCGCCGCCAGCGACGAATTTTATTCCTACACGCGGCCCACGGATTTCCGGCTGGAGACTCGTGAAGTTCAAGTGTTTTCCACCCGCGAAGTGCCGGATGCGAAGCTTGCGGCCAAAGTAAAAGGAACGTTCGCGGAGTTTCTGCGCTTCACTTCACCCGTCAGGACGCCGTATCCAGAAAACAATCTGGTGAATGCGCGCTGGTTTCCCGCTGCTACGAAGCCGTCGCGGGGCCGTCGCGCCATCATTCTGTTGCCGCACTGGAACGCTGACGCGGTTTCGTATGTCGCGCTCTGCAAGCTGCTCAACATGCTGGGCATCTCGGTGCTGCGGCTGAGCATGCCGTATCACGACATTCGCATGCCCGCCGAGATCAGCCGCGCCGACTACGCCGTTTCCGCCAACATCGGGCGCACGCTCGATGCCGTGCGACAAGGAGTGACCGACATCCGCAGCTGCCTGGGCTGGCTCGAAGAGCAAGGCTACGACCAACTCGGGATTGTGGGTACGAGCCTGGGCTCTTGCTATGCGTTCATCGCGACGGCGCACGAGCCGCGCATTCGTGTGGCCGCGTTCAATCATGCGTCCACTTACGTGGCTGATGTGGTGTGGCACGGACAGTCGACGCGCCATATCCGGCAGGGCATCGAGCAGCAGATTGATCTCGATCGCTTGCGCAAGGCCTGGCTCGCCGTCAGTCCCATGTCGTACTTCAAGCAGTTCGCGCGCTGGCCGCGGAAGTCGCTCATCGTGTATGCGAAGTATGATCTGACATTTTTGCCGGAACTCTCGCGCCAAGTCGTCGAGGAATTTGAACGCTACGGACTCGATCACAAAGTTGCCGTGTTGCCGTGCGGGCATTACACCATGGGCGAGTTGCCTTATAGCTACATGGATGGGTGGCAGCTGGCGAGCTTTCTGCGGACAGCGTTTTGAAGCGGCATTCGGCATTCCGCGCGCTCGGAAGCAACCGGGAAGGGCACGAGTTTCACTCGTGCCGATTGAGGCGAGTGGAAGGAAATGGCTTCAGCCTCTGAGGTTTGCTTTCAAGGCGAACCCAAGCGGCTAAAGCCGCGATTGAATCGGGCACCCTAATGGCACGACTCCGAAGTCGCGCCCTTCCCGGTTTGTGACGACCGTGGAGGGCTAACTGCCAGATGAATCCGCCGCCGGACTAAAATATGACAATGCTGTCTGCGAACCCAGAGACGAACGTGGAGCACGGCCGAGGCGAGTTTCTCGTCAGCACTGATCCCAGTCGTCTCAATCTGGATGTGATCCACAATTTTCTGACCAACTGCTATTGGGCCAAAGGAGTTCCGCGGGAAGTTGTGGCGCGATCGATCGAGCATGCGCTGTGCTTTGGCGTTTATGATGGTAGCGGCGCGCAGGTGGGGTTTGCCCGGGTGATCAGCGATTTCGCTACCGTCGCTTACGTCGGCGACGTGTTCGTGCTCGACTCGCATCGCGGCCACGGGTTGGGCAAATGGCTGATGGAATCCATCACCCAGCATCCCGCGCTGCAGGGCTTGCGGCGCTGGATTCTTACTACCCGCGACGCGCACGGGCTTTATGCGCAGGTTGGTTTCACTCCGGTGAAGTTCCCGGAGCGCTACATGGAGCGGCACGATCCGCACGTCTACGAGACCTCGGCCCACGAGATCAGGAAAACAACATGAAAAACCCTACAAGAATGTATCTCCCGCTCTACGAAAACGATCCGCAGATTGCAGCGGCTATCGACAACGAAACCCGCCGTCAGCACGAAGGCCTCGAACTCATCGCCTCGGAAAATTTCGTGAGCGAGGCCGTGCTGGAAGCGGCAGGATCGGTGTTCACGAATAAGTATGCCGAGGGCTATCCCGGCAAACGCTACTACGGTGGGTGCGAGTACGCCGACGTCGTCGAGAATCTGGCGCGGGACCGCGCGAAACAGTTGTTCGGCGCCGAGCACGCCAACGTGCAGCCGCATGCCGGATCGCAGGCCAACATGGAAGCCTACGCCGCCATCCTGCAACCGGGCGATACGATTCTTGGCCTGAATCTGGCGCACGGTGGACATCTCACGCATGGCCATCATCTGAATTTTTCTGGCAAGACTTATAAGATCGTTCCCTACGGCGTCACCAAAGAAACCGAAACCATTGACTATGACGAGCTCGAGAAGATCGCCGAGGCAGAGCGTCCGAAGCTGATTATTGGCGGAGGCAGCGCGTATCCGCGCACCATTGATTTCGCCCGCATGCGCCAGATCGCCGACAAAGTTGGCGCGCTGTTCCTGGTCGATATGGCGCACTTTGCCGGACTGGTCGCCGGTGGAGCGCATCCGTCGCCGGTGCCGCACGCGCACATCGTTACTTCGACCACCCACAAAACTCTGCGCGGTCCGCGCTCTGGCATGATTCTTTCCAAGGCTGAGTTTGCGCAGGCTATCGACAAGGTCGTGTTTCCCGGAATGCAGGGCGGGCCACTGGTGCACATCATGGCCGCCAAAGCAGTCTGTTTCCTGGAAGCGATGCAGCCCGAGTTCCGCGACTACGCACGGCAAGTCGTCGCCAACGCCAAAGTGCTGGCGCAATCGCTGGCCGACGAAGGCTTCCGCATTATTTCCGGCGGCACCGACACCCACCTCATGCTAGTCGACGTGTTCTCGAAAGGCATGCTGGGCAGCGAGGCCGAGAAGGCGCTGGGCCAAGCCGGAATCACGGTCAACAAGAATGCGATCCCGTTCGACACCAATCCGCCGATGAAACCGAGCGGAGTCCGCATCGGGACGCCGGCCCTGACCACGCGCGGCATGAAGGAAGCCGAGATGAGCCAGATCGGCCGCTGGCTCGCCGAAGCCCTGCTGCAACGCACGAACGCTGCCGTGCTGAGCAAAGTCCGCAAGCAGGTGCTTGATCTGTGCGAGGCGTTCCCGCTGTACGCGGAGCGGCGGGCGAAGGCACAGGCGGAAGTCAGGGCGTAAGAACACCAAGTTCGGCATCGGCATGATGCGAAAGACTGGCCGCCGCCATCCACAGCTATGCGGATTTGTTTAATCGTGGAAGGCAGCCGCGCAGATCGTAGTGCGCTTGGAGAAGCTCTATCTCGACCATCCCCGGTCCGGCCCGCCTCCTCGGCCGTCACACCGCCCTCATGTCCAGCCGCTTGCCCAGCGCTTTCAGAGCAGCAGCGATGCCGTCGATGCGCGAGGTGTGTTGGACGTTGGTGAGGCGGTTGACCTCCTGCGGTGTGGTCTTCAAGCGCCGCGCCAATTCCGCGGGCCGCACGTGTTGCTCGATCATCTCGTTCAGGAGAAGAATCTTGGCCGCGAGGCTGGCGGGCAACTCAACCACCGGTTGTCCGGGCTTGGCTTTGGAGGGCGCAGGCACCGCGCGATTATCCTCAAAGTAGAAATCGAGGGCAGTCTCCAGAGCATCCCGGGCCGCCGCTAATGCTTCGGCCTCGGTCTCCCCTTGCGTAATGGCTTCGGGAATATCTTTAAACGTAGCGACAAATCCGCCATCACGGTCGCGCTTCAGCGTTACTGGATAAAGGAACATTGCGCTCACCTATTTCAGGCCGAGTTGCTTCTTGATGGCCTCGACCAGACCTTTCTTGAGTTCAGCATTGTGCATGGGCAGAACAGACTGCCTTCCGTTCAGATAGACCTTAACGTGAGAGCCTTTGCCGGATTTGAATACGGCTCCCAGTCCGGCGAGCCAACGCTTGAACTCTTTGCTCGTCACGGTTCGATTATAAACAATATTGTTTATATGGGCAAGTGCGGTTATGGTGATTCCGGACCTTCATTCGCCCCCCGTTCTGTTTGGCCTTCACGTTCATTTGGGTTGTTTTCCAACCTCTGCGCTGTGTTTAAATGCCTTCGGTGAAGATCGCCATCGATATTCGGCGGATGACCGAGTTTGGCGTGGGTACCTATATCCGGAATGTGGTCCGCACGCTAGGCCGGCTCGACCGCGAAAACGAATTTCTACTGATCGGTTCTCCCGCCAAGGTCGAGGAAATCGGCGCTCTACCGTCCAACTTTCACGCCGTCCCGCTGCTCGCGTCTGACCGCTCGGTCCAGGGATACCGCGAGTTCCGCAACGCACTGCAGGGACTGGGCTGCGACCTGGTGCACATCCCCAATCTGTTTTCCGTGCCTCGGATGCTGCCTTGCCCGTATGTGATGACGGTGCATGACATGCTGGAACATATGTCGCGAGACCGCCAGCAGAACGGCTTCTGGCGGTCTATGCATTTTCAGATGACCAAGCGGGTGCTGGCCGGAGCGGCGCGGATTTTTGCCGTCTCGAATTTCACGCGCAATGAAATCGAGAAGCTGTTTGAGATTCCGTCCGACCGGGTTGAGGTGGTTTACAACGCCATCGACGAACGCTTCCTGCACGGCCACGCCAGCGCCGCCGATCGAGATTTGATCGCGCGCCGCTACCAGGTGACGTATCCCTTCCTGTTGTACGCGGGGCGAATCAGCGCGCACAAAAATGTGGTGCGCATGATCGAGGCTTTTTCTGCGTTGAAAACGGAACTGGAACGCGATCAGGCCTACCCCGACCTCAAGCTCATCATCATTGGGGATGACCTGTCCGGCAATCCCGATCTGCGGCGGACCGTGGTGCGGAGCGGAGTGCAGCACGATGTGCGGTTCCTGGGATTTGTCCCCATCGAAGTGCTGCGGATTTTTTACGACGAGGCGAAAATTTTCGTTTTCCCGTCGCTGTATGAGGGCTTCGGCCTGCCGCCGCTGGAAGCCATGGTGCACGGGACGCCGGTGGTGACTTCCAACGTTTCGTCTCTGCCCGAGGTGGTGGGGAACGCGGCGGTGCTGGTCAATCCGGAAAACGTGTTCGAGATCATGCGCGCGCTGCGCCGCGTTCTCATGGACCGCGCTCTACGCGACCGCATGAAGGAGCGCGGCTACCAACAGGCTGCCAGGTTCTCGTGGGAAACGTCGGTGCGGCGAATTCTGGAGGTCTACGGCGAGATCGCCAACGGTCGTCGCCAAGCGACCCCAGGCGAGCATTCGGCGGCGGACTAGAAACGAGTTGTCATCTCAAGCGAAACCAGTGACCTTGGTTCACCTCAACGGCGATGATGGCGAAGGCGAGACCGAGGTCCCTCGCTTCGCTCCGGATGACACTATGTGCTGGCGAAACCCTCAGAAAACTACTTGATCAGCGGCTGGCCGGGCGACAGAATGGCGAGTTTGTGCAGCTTGGCGGTGATGCGGGTTTTGTCGACATCGGTTTTGGCGGCGGCCAGGCGCTTGCGCAGCTGGACAATTTTTTCCTTGCGGGTACGACGCCGGCGAATCTCTGGCCGACGGCTGGGTGCTGACATTGGTCCTCCTGAAGAGTTCCTCGGATACGGATAATGTGCTGGTAGAGCCTCGCGGCTTTCCACAAGGTCAATTGACAACACGCTCTATTGGAACGGACTCCGCGGCAACTGTCAATCCGCTGTGACCAGCCAATCAGATGCCGGCGTACCAGGCGTAGCCTCCTTCAGGAGACGCGGAGCCCAGACCCTTGCCGAAGCTCTTCAGGTTGTCGGTGACGGTCAGGTGGGTGATGAATTTCACGTTCTTGTAGCCAATCTGCCGCGGAACCCGAAGGCGCAGCGGCCCGCCGTTGCCAACGGGGAGTTCACCGCCATTCATTCCATAGGTGAGGAAAGTCTGCGGGTGCAGCGCATCGGCCATGTCGATGCTGTCCCACCACTCGGGATCGATCGAGAAGTAGACAACGTATTTGGCTTGCGGGTGGACTTCTACGAGTTCCAGAACACGCGCGAGCGGAACGCCCATCCATTCGGCAATATAGGACCAGCCCTCTTCACACTGCACCATGGTGATCTGGCTCTGCGACGGGTAACTCTTAAGCTGGTCCAGAGAAAGCGAGACCGGCCGGGCGACCATGCCGTTGACCGTGAGCCGCCAGTCGGCGAATCCTCCGGCCTGAAGGCGCTTGTACGCTTCATTCAGAGGCGGGATTTCGTTGGGGAACGGAGGCTTCGAGATCTGGCTCCGGGAGAACTCACGAGCGAGTGAATGCCTCGTAAGCAGGCGCTGGGAAGCGTAGGTGAGAGTTTCGCCGAGGCCGTAGATTCCTCCGTGATCGGGCGGGATCAGTCCATACCTTTGCGCTAGGCGCGCGGCCACACCCAGGCCCGCTACGCCCGCCGTGGCTGCGAGTCCGGTGGTGATGAGTTTGCGGCGTGAGAGTTTGCTGGATGTTTCTTCGCTCATGTGCGCTCCATCATGTGCGCTCCATATTTGTACCTGCATTTGTATCTGCGAGAGGCGCTCCAGCGCGGCTCGTAATCATCGTTCCTGTGATCATCGCCCGCACGCGGTTCCAGAATCCGGCAAGAACAATCATCCCAACGTGGACCACCAGAAACGCCACGAGCGCCAGCGTGACGAAGAAGTGCAGCGTGCGCGCCGATTGCTGGCCGCCCAGCACATTGACGGTCGCCGGAAACACGGAAACAAACGAGGGAGACATCGCGAGGCCGGTCCAAATGACGAACGGAAATAGCACGAAGATCACGAACAGGTAGCTAAGCCGTTGCAGCACGTTATACGACCAGGCCTCCGCCGCACTCGGCCGCTGGAATCGCAAATGGCCGCGGATCGACGTCGACAAGGCCCGCCACGACAGATCACTTCCATCGGGAAGCAAGTTTTTCCGAAAATGCCCGGTCACCAAGCCGGAGACGATGTACAGCAAGCCCGTGAAAATCACAATCCAGGCTGATTGAAAGTGGAGATACCGGCTCCAACCGTTCTGATCCGGCAGCACGTACCCGTAGCCGGTCGGCACTAAGTTTCTCGACGCCGGGATCGGCAGCTTGAACAACGTTGGCGTCAAATCGTTGCCGGTTTCGCCCCAATAGAAGCGAGGGTGAGAGATCACGATTTCTACTCCGCTGACCAGCAGGGCAAAGAAGCACAGAGTCGTAATCCAGTGCGTGACGCGGACCAGGGCGGAATGCCGCGCAGTCACCGTCGCTGTCGGGACGGCAGAGGCAACACTTGGGAGGCAAGCTGATTCGCCCACGCGGGAATGGTAGCATGCGGCGCGCCCGTCCGGCATCCACGAATCTGCCCAGGCCGGGTGTACTGGGCTGTGCGTGCTAGGGAGCGTGAGGTAAACTGCGACGTGGAGGGGATTAGTCCCCTTTACTTTTTATAGGAGTTGCGCTTTTATGGAAACGCTTTCACTGAGAAAGAACTATCACCCGCTTTGCGATAGGCATCGTGTTGAAATGATGCCCATGTCAAACATGCCAAGTCAGTCCGAGAGCACGCAGCACTGCTGTACCGAGGAATGCACGCGGCAGTACGAAGCTCTTGCCGGGTATTACGATTGGGTTGATGGAGGAGAGATAAGTTCTCCAGCCGATTCTTCTCGTACTTGCGGGCAGGACAAACTCGGAATGTACCTTGCGACGTATAACAAAGAAACGAAAAGAGAAGAATGGCGCTGTCCGGCTTGCCAGCATATTGAAGTCGTTTACCTGTAAACAAAGGAATCGGAAGATTTGATTTCGCTACTCAATAGGATAAGTCGCGGGATTGAGGACGCTTGGACTGCAGGATTCATTCAGCTCTTCGTCCTCGTCCTTCTCGCCTACGGAGTTGCGAACAACATCGTTAGCGCGCGCAACGCCGCCGAGATGAGTTCTCAAGTCGAACAGAAGTACAACAAAGAGAATCACACAGATGTTCACCTCGACCAACCGCCGTTTGATCTAGGGGCTGAACTCTGGGACAGTGCGGTCCCGATAATCATGATGACATTTATCATCGCCTACGAGGTCAGGCGAAGAACACGACTTCGAGCAGCGCGGCGGATTGCAGACAAGAGTCCATGAGGTCCTGCCAGCGACATGCCTTTCCCAAGATCCTTTTGAGGGCTTTGAAGTGATTGAAACGAAGATTTGTTGGCAGCCGGACCTGTAAGCCGAATTCTGTCCGTCCCGGCAAGCCGGGACTGGACGGCCATTCCTCTGGGCCGCGCATCGCTGCGCGGCTCTAGCGACCTACCCGAAGGTTTGACGCACCGAGCCGGCACGTCTCCGGCCGAAGCCGGAGTTCCTCCCTATTTGGTCTTGCTCCGTGTGGGGTTTGCCCTGCCCGCGGCATTACTGTCGCGGCGGTGCGCTCTTACCGCACCTTTTCACCCTTACCCTGGCGTCGTTGTCCGGGCTTTGTCATCCTGAGCGAAGCGAAGGATCTGAGAGTGCCCGAAAACGATGCGCGCGAATCGTCCGCGTTTCTTGCGGACGAAATAATCGCGCGCTTGGCACGCATCCTTCACAAAGCCCGTACAACGACGTCAGGGCGGTATATTTTCTGTGGCACTTTCCGTCGAGCGGACTTGAATCCACCCTCCCGGACGTTATCCGGCACACTGCTCTGCGGAGTTCGGACTTTCCTCTCCCCACGCCCGAAAGCGCGAAGAGCGACCGCCCGGTCCGGCTGCCTACGAAATGATTATAGACGACGAACCCAGAGCCGACGTCAGACGTCAGACCTTGGACTTTGGACGACGGACCTTGATCCGTCCCAGCGCGCACAAACTATGCGGGGCCGACGAATTCGCTGTAGACTAAGTAGCGATTCGGGCCCGAGGTCTGAGGTCCGAGGTCCGACGCCTGTCGTCTGAAGCCGATCCCCATGAACATCGTTGAAGCCATCCGAATCGCGTTCCGCTCGCTGTGGGCGAACAAGCTGCGTTCCGTGCTTACGCTGCTGGGCGTGGTGATTGGCATCGCCTCCGTGATCGCGGTGGTCACGTTCGTCTCCGGCATCAACGACTATGTTGCCAAGAAGATATTTAATCTTGGCGCCGACGTATTTATCGTCTCCAAGATGTCCGGCGTCGAGACCAATGTCACTCATTTCCTGGAAGCGGAGAAGCGCAAGAACCTGGTCCTCGAAGACTACGACGCCGTGCTCGAAGCCTGCCACCACTGCGACTATGTCGGCGCGCTGATGCAGGGCAGCGGCAAGGTGAAGCACAACGAGCAGTCGATCAGCGACACCACGATTCAGGGCATCACGCCTTCCATCGCGACCATCCTTGACACCGATCTGACCGCGGGCCGCATGGTCAACGATACCGACCTGAACAACCACCTGCAGGTGGCCGTGGTAGGCACCGACATCGTCGAACACCTGCTGACGGGAGCCGATCCGCTGGGCCAGGAGATTCGAGTCGATGGCTGGACCTATCAGGTGATTGGCGTCGGAAAGAAGAAAGGCAAGACTCTGGGGCAGAGTGCCGATAACTATGTGCTGATTCCGATCACGGTGTACCTCAAGAAATACGGTTCCCACAACAGCAGCATCGGGATCTGGGGTAAGGCGGCGGCGACTGGAGCGCCGCTCAACCAGGCCATCGACGAAGCCCGTGTGGCCCTGCGCGCCCATCGCCACGACCAGACTGGCGCCGATGACAGCTTCGAAATTGAGACCAACGCCAGCCTGCTCGGGATCTGGTCAGGTCTGAGCAATACGTTCTTCATGGCCACCATCGGCATCGCGGGCGTGTCGTTGGTGGTGGGCGGCATCGTCATCATGAATATCATGCTCGTCTCCGTGACGGAGCGCACGCGCGAGATTGGAATTCGCAAGGCACTGGGGGCGCGCCGCGACGACGTGCTCCTGCAATTTCTGATCGAGTCGGTGGTGTTGTCGTTGATCGGCGGAGCGTTGGGTGTGATCTTCGGCATAGCCGTTGCGGAGATCGTGACTGCTTTGATTGGCATGCCCTCCTCGATCAAATTGTGGGCCGTGCTCGCGGGATTGGTGGTCGCGGGAAGCGTGGGAGTATTTTTCGGAGTCTATCCCGCGCGCAAAGCCGCGCGGCTCGATCCAATTGTGGCGCTCAGATTTGAGATGTAGGGGAATTTGGTAATTGGGAAATTGAGTAATTGTGTAATTGAAAACCAGCTCCCGCTCCGTGGTGTTGATTTTCAATTACTCAATTACCAAATTACACAATTACTCAATCTTTTATGATTCGCAGAAGCGAGTTTGGCGAAATCGTTCAGATGGCGACGGGCACGATCCGCGGCAACAAGCTGCGCTCGGCCCTGACCGTGCTCGGCATTGTGATCGGTGTGGCCGTGGTGATTGGCGTCTCGTCGATCGGCCGTGGCCTGGATGACAACGTTCGCGAGTTGGTCGCCAGCATCGGGTCCAACGTTATTTTCGTGTTCCACCTGGACTTCTTCACCTTCGGCCGCATGACCGACGAAATGCGCACTCGCAGGGAGCTTACCTATGACGATGCGCTGGCGATGCGTGATCTGCCACACGTCAAAGCAGTGTCGGCGGGTCTGCGCCTCTTCCGCCCCGAACTTGGAATCGGCTCCTTCTCGGTCAAGTATCAGGACAAGAAAGTGAGGAACACCATCCTCGAAGGGGACATGGCGCAGGCTAAGGACGTCTTCGACTTGCCGATGGCCAGTGGCCGCTGGTTCAGCGATTTTGACGACGAGCACCATTCGCCGGTGGTGGTGGTCTGCTACCAGACGCAGCATGAGTTGTTTGGCGATCAGGATCCGCTGGGCAAAGAGATCAACATCGAAGGCCGCCTGTTTGAAGTGATCGGCACCGTGTCGAAGATCAAGTCTGTGTTTGGCGGGGGTAAAGATCCCAACGACAATCGCGTCATCCTTCCGCTGAAGACGTTTAAGAGCCTGCATCCGGAAATGAAGCAGCACGTCATCAGCGTCAAGGCTACTTCGCACGACGATATGCCAAAGGCGATGGACGAGATTCGGGAATTGATGCGGCGACGGCGGAGAGTTGCCTTCGATAAGCCGGATAACTTCGCGATCATGACCTCGGACTCGATCTCCGATGTCTGGAACCAGCTCACGGGCGCGTTGTTTGTGGGCATGTTTGCTATCTCGAGCGTGGGGCTGGTGGTCGGCGGCGTGGGTGTGATGAACATCATGCTGGTGAGTGTGACCGAGCGTACGCGCGAGATCGGCGTTCGTAAGGCGATCGGCGCCCGCAAGAACGACATCCTGCTGCAATTCACGCTCGAGGCCATCATGTTGACGGCAGTCGGCGGCGCGATCGGTATCCTCGTGGGTGCGATTGTCGTCTGGATCATTCCGGCGGTGTGGCCGTCATTGCCGGCGCGGATGTCCATGTTCTGGGTCGTCTTCGGTTTCAGCTCGGCCGCCGGGGTGGGACTGGTCTTCGGGATCTATCCGGCGTGGAAGGCGGCGAACCTGGATCCGATTGAGTCGTTGCGCTACGAGTAAACTGGCCTGCGCCTGCCCATGATTCACTCCACAGCCAGAGTCTTACAGTTGGTCGCGATTCTTGGCTACGTTTCCAGCTCTATTTACTATCTGCTGTGTTTGTGGAGCGCCGCTGTATTTCTTCGCGAACGGAGGGCGGACAAGAGTGCCCGCCCCACACAGACCCTGCCGCCGATTTCAATTCTCAAGCCACTGAAGGGCACTGATCCGGACATCTACGAGAGCTTCCGCAGCCATTGCCAGCAGGATTATCCTGAGTTCGAAATTATTTTCGGCGTCGGCGATGCCGGCGATCCGGCCGTGGCGAGCGTCGAGCAGTTGCAGCGAGAATTTCCCGGCCGCGCCATCCGCCTGATTGTTTCTCCGGACAAACTCGGCGCCAATGTGAAGGTCAGTAATCTCGAGCAGATGTTGGCGACCGCACGCTACGAGCATCTCATCGTCAATGACAGCGACATTTGCGTCGAGCCCGATTATCTTCGCCGCGTCATCGCGCCCCTGGCGGACGAGCACGTCGGGATGATCACGTGTCTGTATCGTGGAGTCGCGGCCGGGACGTTCGGCTCCAAACTTGAGGCGCTCGGCATCAGCACAGATTTTTGCGCGGGCGTGCTGGTGGCGCGTCAACTCGAGGGAGGTCTGCGCTTCGGGCTCGGGTCGACGCTGGTGTTCCGGCGCGCTGATCTGGAGCGCATTGGCGGGTTCCGCTCGATTGTCGACTTCCTAGCCGACGACTACGAGTTGGGCCGGCGGATCGCGAGTCTCGGCCTGCGTGTCGTCCTGTCCGACGTTGTAGTCGAGACTCATCTTCCGGCCTACGACCTGCGGGGGTTTCTGGCACATCAGTTGCGCTGGGCGCGCGGCGTGCGCGACTCGCGCGCGGCAGGTTACATCGGTCTGGTTTCGACTTACGGCCTGATGTGGGCGCTGCTCGGCCTGATCGTCGCCCACGGGGCGCCGTGGTCTTGGGCAGTTCTGGGGACGACCGCGCTGTTGCGTTTCGCCGTGGTGATCGTGGTGGGAAGCTGCGTTCTAAAAGATACGCGCTTGCTGCGGAACCTGTGGCTGCTGCCGGTTCGAGATCTGGTCGCGGTCGCAGTGTGGATCGCCAGTTTCGCCGGCCACACCGTCACCTGGCGCGGCGATCGATTTGTACTGAAAGATGGCCGGCTGATTCGCATTGATTCGTAGGCGCAGTGCGGCCCGGCGGCTCTTGTGGACTCTCTCTAAAGGCTCGGCTGAGGTCGCGCGGGATTCGCGCCCGGGCCGAGGGCGGTCCGTATCTTGAGCGACAGTTGCTTCAGCGTGTAAGGCTTCTGCAGGAAATTCGTTTCCAGGTCGGTGACTTTGTGGTCGAGCACGGTCTTGCCCGCATAGCCGGAAACGAACAGGAGCTTCGTGTCCGGTCGCACTTGCGCAAGTTCCGTCGCCAACTGCCCGCCACTCATATTCGGCATCACCACATCCGTGAGCAGCAAGTCGATGTTCGAGTTGTGCCCCTGCGATACCGACAGGGCATCCAGGCCGTCCTTGGCTTCGAGTACCGTGTAGCCCTGCAGGGTCAGAAACTCCGCAGTCGCCCGCCGCACCGCCGCCTCGTCCTCCACCAGAAGAACGGTTTCCGATCCGCGACTCACCGCCTCGGTTTTGACATCCTCGACCGCGCTCGGAGCATCTTTCCCCTTCACGCAGGGCAAGTAGATCCTAAAGACCGTCCCCATCCTCGGTTCGCTATAAGCCCAGATGTAGCCCTTGTTCTGCTTCACGATTCCGTAGACCGTGGCCAGTCCTAACCCGGTGCCCTCTCCCAAAGGCTTGGTGGTGTAGAAGGGCTCGAAGATGTGCGGCAGGTGTTCGGGAGGGATTCCCGCCCCGTCATCACTCACCGTGATCAGGGCGTAACGTCCCTTCGGAATGATCGCCTTCTTGAACTGAATGTAGCCTTCATCGAGTTGCTGGTTGGAGGTTTCGATCTTCAGGTGCCCGCCCTGCGGCATCGCGTCGCGGGCGTTGGCCGCGAGGTTCATCAGAATCTGCTCGATCTGGAGAGGGTCGACTCGCACCGAACCCAATCCTTCGCCGCCGGTGAATGTGAAAGCAATATCTTCCCCGATCAACCGAGGCAGCGTGTTGGCGATACGCGCGATCACCTGGTTCAAGTCGGCCACGCGCAACGCCTGCGACTGCTTCCGCCCGAACGCCAGCAATTGCCGGGTCAACTCCGCGGCTCGGCGCGCGGCCAGCAGGATTTCCTGAATCTTGGCTTGCAGCGGGCTCCCGTCCGGCACGGAGTCCAGCGCCAGCTCGGCATAGCTGGTAATGATGGTGAGAAGATTGTTGAAGTCGTGCGCCACGCCCCCGGCCAGGTTTCCGATCGCATCCATCTTCTGGCCCTGAAGAATCTGGGCTTCCAGCCGCCGGCGTTCGGTGAGGTCGTGCCCGTTGGCGATGAAGTGTGTAATCGTTCCCTGGTTATCCCGCACCGGGCAAATGCTTTGCTCCACGTAGTACAATTCGCCATTCTTCTTGCGATTCACCAGAATGCCGCGATAAACATCCCCGGCAAGAATCGTCTTCCACAACTTCCGGAAAACTTCAGGATCCTGCTCGCCCGACTTTAGAATCCGCGGAGTCTTCCCGCATACTTCGTCGAGCTTGTAGCCGCTGAGCGCCTCAAATGCCGGATTGACATATTCAATAACCCCGTGGAGATCGGTCACGATCACCGAGTCGGCCGAATGTTCGACCGCTCGCGACAGTTTTCGCGAAGATTCCTCGGCGGTATGTTGTTCCTGCTGCGAAGAATGCATCGCCATCGTGTTGCGGATCGTGCGCACCAAGGTGGCACCGTCCAGATGCGACTTGGCCACGCAATTCCAGGTTCCACCCTCGATGATTTTGGCCACGGTCTTTTCGTCTGCATCTTCGGTCAGCAGAATAAAAGGGACGGTCACCCCGGCGTGATGAAAGTCGACCACCAGCCGGATTGCTTCGGCGTCTCCCGTTTCATGCTCGAACAGAACCAGGTCATAGGTCTTCTGCTGCAACATCGCTTTGGCGTCATCCAGCGAGTGCGCGTGATCGAGGTCGGCCGCGAGCATGGCGCGAGTGCGCTCCAGAATTTCGCGAATCTGAAAGAAGTCCTCCTCTCTAGGCCCCACCAGCAACACCCGAAGAGGCGGGGAGGCGACAACGGTACTCACGGCGGTTGGTACGGCAGTTGACACCAAAGTGGCTACTCCTTCAGTGTTACCATCGGAATCCTGCGGCAAAGAGTTTAATGCCGCTCTCACCTCCGCTCGCAATCTTTGATCTGCCGACAGGTTCCCGAATCGGCGACGGTTTCAAATCAGGACGGAACCTCCGCCGGCCCCCTCCTCCCGGTCTCCGTCGGCATAACAATTCCACAGTGCGTCAACTTAAATCTGTTAACTAAAGTCCGTTTGCCGCGTCTAATCCCACAAGGTCCGGCTTTCCTCGAAAGCTCTGACGAAATCGAGGGAACGCCGGGACCAGTTCCAGCGTATAGATCACCAAGCGGGGTTCTGCCCCCCGCTCGGGCGTTCTGTGCGGAGTTGTATTGTGCAGAGTTGTATAAGGAACGTCGCACCCCTGCGTGCGTTTCGGCGGGAAAACAGTCTCGATGGTCGGTAGCAACAGACGGTGGGTGAATTAACGCACTCGAAAATGGGGGATACTTGTATGGAAAACGGGCAGAATGCGCTCGGCTCCTTGCGGCCAGTTGAGCGATACGACGTCGGCCACGTCCAGGAAGTGATTCGGCAGGCGCACGGGGAACTGCGCCAGTTGCTGCTGCAGCGCTCGGAGATCATGAAGCGGATCGGCACCGTCAAGCAGACGATTTCTGGTCTGGCGAATTTATTTGGCGACGGCGTGTTGAACGAAGAGCTCATGGAACTGGTCGACCGCAAGAGTGGTGGCCGCCAACCCGGCTTCACCAAGGCCTGCCGCATGATCCTGATGCAGACCGGACGAGCCATGAACGCGCGCGACATCTGCGATTATTTCGAGCAGAAAATGCCCGCGCTGCTGGCCCGCCACAAAGATCCCATGGCGTCGGTCACCACCGTGCTCAATCGCCTGGTGGAATATGGCGAGGCGCAGGCCGTGCTTTCGAATGGCAGGCGAGCCTGGCGCTGGGTGGCAGAAGTGCCTGAAGATGTGTCGCCGGCAAACGGCGAAACCGGGCTCGTGGCCAACGTGAGTTAATCCCGGCGGTTGAGGGCTGAGTCCCTGCTCTAGGGAGTCTTCCAGCGCCCTGACTCGGAGTCCCACTCTCCGACGCTTG
>DATHQJ010000023.1:0-8084 GCA_035482825.1 Binatus sp. (SeqCode)
TGAATTTCATGCAGAGTGGCTGAGGGACGAGCCCTGTGACGCCACGGCAACCGATCTGGGATCATATATCCCAGATGTCTGGTGCCAACTCTCTCCTGGAAACGGGGAACATGGGATTCGGCAAGCGCACTGTATTTGGCATTCGCTTTCCGACGCCTCTTTTCCTTTTCCCGGAAAAAGAGGCCTTTTGATTTTTGGCCGCTTTTTTGAGGCTCGTCGTCAGCGACTCGCTCTTGATTTCGAGTTTACGGAATAAGAAAGCGAGTAGCCCATGTCTCACGATGTTTCGAGGTACGAACTGCGATGCCGGGAATGCGGACGCAGCTGGGGGAACCAGCCCCGCTCCATCTGCGACGATTGTTTCTCTCCTCTGGAAGTGGCCTACGACTACGACGCGCTGCGTCCTGCCATCAGTCGCGAGCTCTTCTCCCAGCGGCCGCCGAACATGTGGCGCTACTCCGAGCTTTTACCCCTCCCCCAGGGGTTTGAACCGCGGCTGCCGGTCGGCTTCACTCCGCTGTTGCAGGCTCCACGTCTGGCTGCAAAGCTGACGGGGTCTTTAACTGGAAAGACAGGAAGTGGGTCGACCGCCGCCGCGAAGAATGTCTACATCAAGAACGACGCCGTCTGCCTGCCGACGTTGAGTTTCAAAGACCGCGTGGTCGCGGTCGCGATCGCACAGGCGAAGGCGTTTGGGTTCGATACCGTGTCGTGTTCCTCGACCGGAAATCTGGCCAACGCGGTGGCGGCACATGCGGCGCGCGAAGGTCTGAAGGCGTGGATTTTTATTCCCTCCGATCTTGAGCCGGCGAAAATTCTGGGAACGAATGTGTTCGGCGCGAAAGTGGTGCGCATTGCCGGCAACTACGATCAGGTCAACCGGCTGTGTTCGCAGATTGCGGACGAACATCGCTGGGGCTTCGTGAACGTGAACCTGCGGCCCTACTACGCGGAGGGCTCGAAAACCGTCGGCTTTGAGATCGCCGAGCAACTGGGCTGGCGCCTGCCGGACAACGTGGTCTGTCCGATGGCGGGCGGATCGCTGATCGTCAAGATCAAGAAGGCGTTCGATGAACTCGTCAAACTTGGTTTGGTCGAAGCCAAAGAAGTGAAATTCTTTGGCGCGCAGGCCACGGGATGCTCTCCGATTTCGACGGCAGTTAAGACGGGCAGCTCCGAGATCGAGCCGCAGAAGCCGTCGACCATCGCTCGCTCGCTGGCGATTGGCAATCCGGCCGACGGACATTATGCGATCAAAGTGATCAAGGGCAGCGGGGGATGGAGCGAAGATGTCAGCGATCCGGAAGTGATCGACTCGATCAAACTGCTGGCTGAAACCGAAGGCATCTTCACCGAAACCGCTGGCGGCGTGACTGTGGGCACCGCGGGCAAACTCTATCGTCAGGACCGCATTCTGCCGGAAGAGACGACCGTGCTGTGCATTACCGGCAACGGGCTGAAGACTACCGATGCGCTGACTGGCGTTTATCCAACGGAGCGCGCCATCGCCCCGAAACTGACGGAGTTTGAAAACTATCTGCAGCAGGTGCTGAGCGAAGCCGATGCGCCGACGGAGATTCCGGGAGTTGTCGCCACCGGCGTTGGCGCATAAAGCGGGAGCGTAACGCACCGGCATAAAGCAGGAGCAAACATGGCAATCACTGTGCAAATTCCGACGGCGCTGCGGCGCCATACCGAAGGCGTAGGTTCGATCACCTGCGCGCCCGCGAATCTTGGGGAACTGTTCTCCGTGCTCGACGAAAAATTCCCCAGCTTGAAGCCGCACCTGCGTGATGACAAAGGCCAGGTCCGCCGCTTCCTGAATATTTATGTGAACGAAGAAGACATCCGCTTCCTCGGCGGACAAACCTACGCCTTCCAGGAAGGCGATGAAGTTCTGCTGGTCCCCTCGATTGCGGGCGGCGCGATATAACGCTGGATCGCGTCTCACAAAACATCTAGCCAAAGACACTTCGATTTGCTTTCTGCGTCTCGCCGGCCTGCTAGTGTGTGTTATGTTTTGCACGGTCCTTCCTGGTCAACCTCGCGCCAGCTCAACAAACGTCCCAACAATTCATGCGGCCACGCGTGTTTGTTGACGTTGTGTTTCGAAGACCGAACCAGAAATCTGGAAATTCACTCCTAAGCACGATTCGTCGCTATCGATTTTCCGGGGCGTGCGTCTCACCTCGCAAGTTGCCACATGAGCCTCCGTGCTTTCCGGTGACAAGCAGCGAGCGGGTTCCTGACAGCGGCTCTGGAGTTTGCGATGAAGGTTCGCACATTTGTTTTTCTTTTGTTGGTTGGTTCCGCTGCGGCGCAGCTCACGGACCAGCAACGCCCTAATTCCGATGCGGACATCATCGATATGACGTCCGGTCGACCGGACTTTGAGGTCCAACTGAAACGGCCGAATGGTTGGGACCGCAATTACGGTGTCCCCGGCAGTGCCCTTGTATCACGATCCGACCTTGGCGTCCCCGGCCGCGCCCGCAAGGAATGTGAAAAAGCGAGTGAGTTAATGGGCGAGCACGATTTCGGACAAGCGATTCAGAAGCTGAACCGGGCCATCTCGATCTACCCGGCTTATGCAGTCGCTTACAACAACCTGGGAGTGATTTATTCGAGGCTCGGAGACCCGGTGCGCGAGCGCGAGGCCCTGGTAAGGGCGATCACGATCAACGATCACTTTGCCCTGGCCTATGTCAACCTGGGGAGACTCAACATTGCAGCGGGCGATTTCCCGGCAGCGAAGACCGCTCTAGACAAGGCTTTCACCTTGGACCCGACCGACATGATGACGCTCGTGCTTCTCTCCTACTCTGAGTTCATGGACCGGCGTTTCGATGAAGCCATCGCGACCACGCGCAAGGCACATGCGCTCGCAGCACCTCACGCCTTTGTACATCGCGTGGCGGCGCGAGCATTTGAACAGCAAAGGCAGCGAACCCAGGCGATCGCTGAACTGGAGTTGTTTCTCAAAGAGGAGCCGACTGGCCCTCGCGCGGATGCCGCGCGCGAGGAACTCGATATCGTGAAAGCCGTTCTCGAATGATCTACGGCGGGGCCGCGCAGCACGCCACACCCTTATGGAGTCGGCGCCTCTACGGTACCGGTTGACAAGTGCAGCTGCTTCGTTCGCTCAATCACCCACTGCGGAAACGGCGGAGCGCCCTGTGGAATTTTGCCTTGCGTAATGGCCCAGTGTTCGATCCAGCCGCTGCCTTCTTCTCCAACGTAAGTGTCGGGCAGGCTGTAGGCCTGATCGCCGAGCGCGTCTTCCAGCGTGATGAAGCGGTATCCGCGCTTGCGGAGAAGGTCGAGCAACTCGCCGATGTGGTCGGCTTCCAGGTTGCTGGCGTGCAGGAGCAGAATCTGTTTTGGTTCGTAGCCCACGACTTTGACGGAAAGTTGTTCCGCGTAGGCGATCGCCGCGTCGTGATGGGCAAGATATTCTTTTACGATCTGAGCTTGGAGCGCGGTGTCGTTGCGCTTCCTGGCGTCTTCGTAGAGTCCGGCGAACATCCAGTCCCAGCCGTCGAGCGTGATGGGAGCGATGCGGTATCCGCGATCGACTAGAAACGCCTCGGCCTCGCGGCGCGTGAGCAGGTCGCGGCCGGTATCGAGATAGGGATGGCGGAAATAGCGCAGCTTCATCTTGCGCTGCGCCAGTAGTATGCGGGTCACGCTCTCGCCCTGAATCACGTCGTCTTCCCACGCTTTCAGTCCAACCTGGTTGAGAGACGCGTGACTGAAGGTGTGGTTGCCCAGTTCGAAACCGTAGTCGAGCCACATCTGCAGCGCTTTGATGCGCTCGTCGACTTCGCCCGGCTTGTACAACTTTTTCTCGTTGACGAAGCCGACCACGGGAATTTTCTGGTCGCGCAGCGTGCCCAGCAACTTCGTGGTCATCGCCGTGATGTCAGCGGCCGGCAGACGGTCGGCCATGCCGGCGGGAAGATCGTCGATGGTGATGGCGACCTGGCGGTCGGGCTTTTGTGGAGTTTGCGCACTCAGCAAGAGCGGGAAGACGCAGATGGCGCAGAACACTGCGAGCAAAAGCCAAAGTTGTTTCATACAAGAGTCCTCGGGGGCGTCATAAGTGCGAACTATTAGAACACGAACGGCTGGACCTTCGAGGGGAGATGGCGGGCGGCCCATTGAAGCCGGCGCTTTTTGCGGATTGAGTGGGGATCTTGATTCTGGAGATGCCAGGGTCCTCCGCCTCAAGGGGTTGTGAATTGCCCGCTTACGCGTATAATCTAACTAACTGGTTAATTAAGCAGCTTGATCAGAACAATGGCCCGCCTTTTACAGCATCGTCGTGTCGTGCATCCGCGCATGGGGACCCGCGGCCAGCCGGAGGAGAGCCGCGCCGCCATCCTGCAGGCCGCCGCCCAGGAGTTTGCCGAGCACGGCATTGCGGGCGCCCGCACTGACGCCATCGCCCGCGCGGCCAAAGTCAACAAGGCGCTCCTCTATTACTATTTCAAAGACAAGGAAACACTCTACGGCGCGGTGCTCGACGCCGCGTTCTCGGGGCTGAAGACCACGGTCTTCCGGGTGCTCGACAGCGACCTGCGGCCGCGCGAGAAGATTATCGCTTATGCCGGCGCGTATTTCGATTTCATAGCCACGAACCAGCTTTATCCCCGGCTGATGCAGCGCGAGATGATGCGGGCGCGGGAAGGCCAGTCGCCGCACATCGATAAAGTCATCAAGAATTATATTCAGCCGATCTTCGTCCGGGTCAGCGAGTTGATCCGGCAGGGAATCACCGCCGGCGAATTTCGCCCGGTCAATCCCGCGCACTTTGTGCCATCGATCGTCGCCATCATCGTTTTTTATTTCAGCAGCGCACCCATGATGCAGAAGATCGTCGGCTTTAATCCGCTGACGCCGGAGCGCATCGCCGAGCGCCGCGCCTCGGTGCTGGATTTTATTTCCGCGGCCCTGTTTAAAGCAGAACGCAGCGCACCTAAACGCCACGCCACCCAAGGAGCACGCTCATGAGCGCGCGTAACCGTTTCATGATCCTTCTCGGCATCATTTTCGCGCTTGCCGCGACCTATTATTTTTTCTCCACCGACCACTCGCGCGATCTGGTGTTGATCGGCACGGTCGACGCCAACCAGGTGATCGTGAGTGCGCAGGTCGAGGGTCGCATCCAGAAGTTGCTGGTGGATGAAGGCACTCCGGTGAAAGCCGGAGACCTGGTCGCGGTGCTGGATCCGTCGGAATTAGCCGCGCAGGAAGCTGCGTCCGCGGCCACCATTGCCAGTCTGCAACATAAAGTCACGGAGATGCAGGACACCGAACAATCCACTTCGGGCTCGACTTCGAGCGACGTGGCCAACGCGCAGGCCAAGCTGTCGTCGGCGAAGGCGCAGTTGCTGCAAGCGAAAGCCGCGCTCGACCGCACCGCGAGCGACAGTCGCCGCGCCATCGAACTGGCGAAGGCGGGAATCACTTCCGATCAGGAGCGGGTGCAGGCCGAGACCAATCTGCAGGCGGCACAAGCCACGGTGCAGGCGCAACAGGAACTGGTGAAGGCCGCCGAGGCGGACTTGAATTCCGCCATCGCGCGCACACATCAGGCCGGTGCGGCGAAAAGCACGGTGGCCTCGACTAGAGCTGATCTGAAAAATGCGGTCGCGTTGAAAAATCAGGCCGCGGTGCGGCTGGGTTATACGAACGTTTATGCGCCGGTGAGCGGAACGGTTTCGGTGCGTGCCGCGCGCCAGGGAGAAGTGGTGAACATCGGCGCGCCCATCGTCACCATCGTCGACCTCAGCGACACCTGGGCCCGCGCTGCGATTCCGGAAACTTATGCCGACCACATTGGATACGGCGATGTGCTCCGGGTGCGCCTGCCCGGCGGAACCGTGATGAGCGGCAAAGTATTTTTCAAAGGCGTGGAAGGAGACTTCGCCACGCAGCGCGATGTGAGCCGCATGAAGCGCGATATCAAGACCATCGTGCTGAAAGTTCGCATGGAAAATCCTAAGGGCGCGTTCGTTCCCGGCATGACCGCCGAAGTGCTAGTCTCGCCGGAGCAACTGAAGGGCGGCGCCACGCAGAGCGCCGCGGACGCGGAGCAACGCTGATGGCGGAAACCAAGCCCAACACGACGGCAGGGCCCGCGAGTTCTACGCTCGAGAAGCCGGTCTACGATCCGACCGCGCCGTCTGCCATCGAGGTCGAGCACATCGTTAAGAAATACGGAGACTTCACCGCGGTTGACGACGTTTCCTTCAGCGTGAAGGAGGGCGAGATCTTCGGCCTGCTCGGGCCGAACGGGGCAGGGAAGTCGACGCTGATCCGCATGATGACCACGCTCATTCCGATTACGGCGGGGAAGGCGCGCATCGGCGGGCATGACGTCGCTAAGGAACCGAATGCGGCGCGGCGCATGATTGGCGTGATTCCGCAGGCGCTGACCAGCGATCTCGACCTCACGGTCGAAGAGAACATGAATATTTACGCCAAGCTCTACGACGTCCCGGCGAAAGAGCGGAAGCAGTCGATCGAGGAGCTTCTGGAATTGGTGGATCTCACGAAGTGGCGCGGTGCGGCGACCAAGACGCTTTCCGGCGGCATGCGGCGGCGGCTGGAAATCGCGCGCGGCCTGGTACACCATCCTCACATATTTTTTCTCGACGAGCCGACCACTGGGCTGGATCCGGTATCGCGCGTCGCGGTGTGGGAGATGCTGGGCAACATCAAGGAGCACCGGAACCTGACCATTCTGATCACGACGCATTACATGGACGAAGCCGACCGCTTATGCGATCGCATCGCCATTGTCGATCACGGCAAACTGGTGGCGCTCGATGCGCCCATGGCGCTGAAGGCGAGCGTGCCGGGCTCGAACGTGATCGAAGCGCAGTTTGAAAATCCTCCCCCGGATTGGGAGCAGCGGCTGCATGGACTCAATGACGTGACCTCGGTGCAGCATGAAGGCGCGGGAATGTACCGCGTGCTGACCGGCAACGGCTCGCGCACCACCACCGAACTGGTGGAGATGGCGGTGCACAGCAAAGTGCCGGTGAAGTCGCTCTCGGTGCAGAACACCACGCTCGACGACGTCTTCGTGCACTACACCGGACGCCAGCTGCGCGACGAACTGCAGAAAGCTTATGCGTTTGTGATGCCGCAGAGGCCGGGGTTGCAGCCGTGAGGAAGGGCAGGGCTTCCGGCTTTCGGCTGCCGGCTTCCGGAAAGTCGCTCTGGATCAGCGCCGGACGCCGGAAGCCGAATGGCGGAGTTTAACTCATGAACAGAATGATGGCGATTGTCGAGCGCGAAATGCGCAAGTTCTTCCGTTCGCCGGCGCTGATGCTGGCTTCGATGATCTTTCCGCTGGTGCAGTTGATTATTCTGGGCAACGCGTTCGGCGGAAAAATTCATGATGCGCGCGTCGCCATCGTCGATCAGGACGGCGGCCCGCAGGCGCTGCGGGTGCGCGAGGCCTTCGACTCGGTCCGCGCCAACATTCGCACCTTCGTCCCGATCAACTATGACAGCGACAAGCAGGCCATGGAGGATGTGCGCAATGGGAAGCTCGAGGGTGCGGTCATCATCCCGCCGCAGTTCTCGCGACGGGTGTACGAGGAGAACCATCCCCGCATCGCTCTGGTCGTCGACAACAGCGACAACTTCATGAGCTCGGCGGTCGAAGCGGAACTCTCGGATCTGACCAACGCGCTCAACCAGCCCACCATTTCTCCGCGCATTCTGCAACAGACGGCGCTCGATATTGTCGAACTCTATCCCTATATCGAATATATGAAGTTTCTGCTGCCGGGTTCGCTGGCGCTGGCCATGTTCGTCTCCGTGATGATCGGCGGCGGCATGCTCTACATCGACGACAAAGCGCGCGGCGTGCACGAAGGCTATCTGGTCACGCCCATCACCAAGCTCGAACTCGTGCTCGGGCTGAACCTTGCGGGCGCGATTAAAGCCGTGATGACGGGCATCATCATCGTGTTCATCGGCTCGTTGATGGCCGGCGTGGGGACAATCTTCAATCCCATGACCATCTTCGGTCTGCTGATCATGATCGTGCTGACCTCGCTGGCCTT
>DATHQJ010000024.1:0-15639 GCA_035482825.1 Binatus sp. (SeqCode)
CCGTGCTTGCGAAAAAGCATGCGGTCGCCGGTCGCGAACACCTCCGCCGCGGAAGCCGCAGCCCCCAGCGCATCGCGAAATCGGTCGACGTCCCCGCCCTCAAGATCTACACAGGTGAACAACGGCGTAGCAACAAGTTTCTGACACTCGCGCAGCAACAGCCATGTCTGCTCCGCATTCTTGATGTTGCGGGCAAAAAGAATGACCCCGGCGGGCTGCATCCGCGTAAGCAGGGAAGCGAGCCGTGGCGTCATTTCCGTGCCGTCGAAACCCACAATGAAGAGTTGTCCGAGCGTTTCGATCTCCCGAGGCTTTCGTAGGCGCGTCATTATCAGAAAAAGAATTACCCCGTGTTCCTCTGTGCACCCTGTGGTTAAATTTCTTTTTTCAACTCCGCCAGCAAATTCAAAGCCTCCAGCGGCGTGATCCGATTCAAATCCACTTCCCGCAAGCGCTCCAGCACCGGCTGCGACAACGGTGTAAAAATCGTCAACTGCGTCGGCGGAGGCGATGCCCCCGGCGAAAGATGCGCCGTCGCCTGCTGTTCCGCGAACTCGTGCTCGGCCAGCACCTCGCGCGCTCGCAACACAACTTCATTCGGCAGCCCCGCCAGTTTGGCGACTTCGATGCCGTAACTGCGATCCGCCGCCCCCGGCTCAACTTTGCGCAGGAATACAATCCCGCCGCCGGTCTCTTTCACCGAAACGTGATAATTCTTCACGCCAGAAAGTTGCTCCGCTAACTCCGTGAGTTCGAAATAATGTGTGGCGAACAAAGTCTTGGCTCGGACGCGCGCGTGCAGATATTCGACCGCCGCCCATGCAATCGCGAGTCCGTCGTATGTGGACGTCCCGCGTCCCACCTCGTCCAGCAAAATTAATGACCGCGCGGTCGCCGTATGCAGAATCGCCGCCGTCTCCGTCATCTCGACCATGAACGTCGATCGCCCGCGCGCCAGATTGTCGCTCGCTCCAATGCGGGTGAACACGCGATCGACAACCGTCAGCCGCGCCGATCGCGCCGGCACGAACGATCCCATCTGCGCCAGAATTACGATCAGCGCCGTCTGCCGCAGATACGTCGATTTGCCGCCCATGTTCGGCCCGGTCAGCAGCATGATGTTGTGCGTCGTGCCGTTCAAGTAAAGGTCGTTGGGGACGAAGCGCTCGCTGCCGCCGCCCATCTCCTGCTGCTCAATTACTGGATGCCGGCCCTCGACAATCTCAATCTCGCTGCTCTCGGCAGATTCCACAAAGCTCGGCCGGCAGTAATTGCGCAACGTTGCGATATGCGCGAGCGAGGCCAGCACATCCACTTCCGCCAGAGCCAGCGCAGCCTGCCGAATTCTTTTCGCCTCCGCCGCAATCGCTGTGCGCAACTCAGTAAATAGCCGCCGCTCGATCTCGACAATCTTTTCCTGCGCGTCGAGAATCTTGACTTCGTACTCCTTCAACTCCGGCGTGGTGAAGCGCTCGGCTCCGACCAGCGTCTGCTTCCGGTCGTAATCCTGCGGGACGAGGTGCAGGTTCGATTTCGAAACTTCGATGTAGTAGCCAAAAATAGAGTTGAACTTTACCTTCAGAGACGAGATTCCGGTCCGGCCCCGCTCCCGCTGCTCAATCTGTGCCAGCACCTGCTTGCTGTTGCGCGACAGTTCGCGCAACTCGTCAAGGTCGCGATCCACGCCCGGGGAAATTACTCCGCCATCCGCAAAACTCAAAGGCGGTTCCGGCACTATGGTTTTCTCAATGCGCTCGCGCACGTCGCCTAATTCATCCAGCGAGCCGTGCAGGATTTTCAACCGCTCCGCGCCCAACCGGGCCAGCGCAATCCTCACCGCCGGAATCTTTCCCAGGGACGCCGCGAGCGCGAGCACATCCCGCGGATTCGCCGTCTCCAGCGTGACCCGGCTCAGCAGTCGTTCGAGATCGAGCACGCCATCGAGCGCACGCCGCAGTTCTTCGCGCGCGACGGTCTCCTTCACGCCGGCTTCTACCGAATCCAGCCGCGCCTGAATTTCGTTCAAGTCCAGCGACGGCCGCAGCAGCCACGCCCGCAGCAACCGCTTGCCCATGGGCGTGACCGCGGCATCCATCGACCGAAACAAAGTCACGCCCGCATCCGCGCCCGCAAACAGCGGCTCAATCAACTCCAGATTGCGCACCGTGACGGCATCCAGCACTAGACAACTCTGCCGCTCATACCATCCAATGCGATCGACGTGATCGAGCGCCCCACGCTGCGTCGAGCGCACGTAATAAAGAATCGCCCCCGCCGCCGCCGCTGCCGCGGTTCTACCCGCCAGCCCAAAGCCCTCCAGCGACAGCACGCCAAAATGATTCTCCAGCAACGGCAGCGCATGATCCGGCGCAAAAATCCAATCGTCGAGCGGAGTCTCCGTGCACGTCGCGCCCACCGCCCGCGGCATAGGGTTATGCGGGGACAGCCGGCCTCTGTCTGGCCGGGCCAAGCTAGGCTCGCTCTCCCCGCGAGTGCCGGTACTCTCAAACAACGGCGCCGCCGACCCATACAACAATTCCTTCGGCCGCAACTGCTCCAACTCCTCCTGCACGCGCCGCAACGCGCCCTCACCCGAAAATTCCGTCGCCCGGAACTCTCCCGTAGACAAGTCCAGTGCTGCAAATCCCACACGAGCTTCTCCCGTGCGATCCGTCACCTGCGCCAGCGCCGCCAGAAAATTATTCTCCTCCGACACCAGGGACGAATCCGCCGCCGTCCCCGGCGTCACCACCCGCGTGACTTCCCGCCGCACGAGTTTCTTGGCCGCGCTGGGAGCTTCCATCTGCTCGCAAATCGCCACCTTAAATCCCCTGCGAATCAGCTTGCCGATGTACCCCTCCGCCGCGTGATAGGGCACGCCGCACATGGGCACCGCGATTCCTTTTTCTTTATTGCGCGAAGTGAGTGTGATCTGCAGCTCTTTCGCCGCCACAATCGCGTCGTCGAAAAACAGTTCGTAGAAATCGCCCAGACGAAAAAACAAGAGCGCGGTGGGATGTTCTTTCTTGACCGCGGCATACTGCCGCATCAGCGGAGTGGACGGCTCGGTCATGGGCTCGGTCGTCAGCTCGGTCATCAGGCGGGCTTGGGGCGGATTATAACGCGGATTATAACAAAGCGCGCCGTTCGCACCCTTGCGGCATTTCTCATCGCCCGGCCGCAAATTACCGCAGGAAATCGCAGTTGACTCCGCTTCTCTCCCGGTGTTCTCCTTCCCCCTGGTAGTCAATTATGGAACTCCGCAAGGATCCCATCACCCGCTCCTGGGTCATGACGGGCGACGACCCCGCCGAATCCGGATCGCGTCCCGAATCGCCTTGTCGTTTTTGCGAGGGCGCCGCCGCTCCGCTGCACATGATCGCGAAATCCCCCAACGCGCCCGGTGTCGCCTGGTCGGCGCGCTCGGTCGTCCATCCTACGCCGCTCTACCGCATCGAGGGCGAACCCGACCGCCGCGGTGACGGCATTTATGACCGCATGCAATCCGTGGGCGCTCACGAAGTTCTAGTCGAGAACCCACGCCACGACCGCCATCTGTGGAATGCCAGCGACGATGAGATCGCGCATTTTCTGCGCGTGGCCGCCGAGCGCATTCTCGACCTCAAGCGCGATCCCCGCATCAAGTACATCAGCTTGTTCAAGGACTACGGCGAAAATGCCGGACAGGAATTCTCCCATCCGACATCACAGATCACCGCAACCATGTTCGTCCCCCGCCGCGTGCTTTACGAATTGCGCGCCAGCCGCGAATATTTCGTCAGCAAAGAGCGCTGCGTTTTCTGCGACATCCTGCAGCAGGAAGAGCGTCAGGCCCAGCGCGTGCTCGAGGTTCGCGGCGACTATCTCGCGCTTTGTCCCTACGCCCCGCGCGTCCCCTACGAAACCTGGATCCTGCCGCGCTATCACGAATCCTCTTTCGAACGCGCCGGATTGAACCGGCCCGGATTGCGCACCAACCTTGCCGCCCTTCTGCGCCGCACCTTACAACGGGTGCGTTCCATCACCGAAGATTTTCATCTCGTCCTGCACACTTCCCCCAGCAGCCTGCATCCCTCGAAGAATCTCGGCTACTGGAAGACCATCGACGACGACTACCACTGGCACATCGAGATTCTTCCGGTCATCGCCTCCAAGGCGCGGTCGTATACGTTCAAGGAAGTGTATTATTCCCCCGTCAGCTCCGAAACCGCCGTAAAGCAATTGCGAGAAGCAAGAATCGAAGAGTGAAGCTTCACATGATAGTCAGCAATGCAGGTTTGTGTGAGGATTAGGTTTATGTAGGGACAGTCGCCTAGGCTGTCCGCCGGACAAAGCCCAGCAGGGGTTGCTGAGAGTCATTGCCAACCAGGAGGTCGAAAATGGCTCCCAAAGTAACGGGCCTCATTCCCATGGCGCACGTCGCCAACGTGCAACGCTCCGTCGATTTCTACAAACAACTGGGGATGGAAGTTCGCGGCAGCCTGCGCGCTCCCTCCGGCGACCTGCAATGGGTCCACCTGGCCTGTGATCAGGCCGACATAATGTTCGCCCGCGCCTCCGAACCAGTTATCGCCGGCCAGCAAGCTGTACTTTTCTATCTCTACTCTCCCGATTTGATCGCCTTGCGCGAGCATCTGCTTGCCACTGGCGTGAAGGCCTCGCCCATCACCTATCCCGACTACATGCCCAAGGGCGAAATCCGTGTAGAGGATCCCGATGGCTATTGCCTGCTTATCGGCCAAGCGGGATAGAAGTCAGCCAGAAAGTACCACTCACAAATGGCCGCCGAGGTGTCGCTGGTCTAATGACGAATCAACGATTAGCGGTCATGTCTAGCCTGAGGGAATATTGCGTCATCCTCCCGACGATCTCTCGTTCGAGGGAAACTGCGGGTGCGTAGTCCGAAGAGAAGCCGACGATCTCAATGATCCCTCCAACTTCACGGCTGAGTTCCTCGAACGCCAGTCTATTGGTATCAAGCTGGTCGAGTACGTCACTTACATGCAGATCAACACGACCGGATGGCTGCAAACGCGAATGGAGCGCCCACAGGCTGCTCTGCCTTTTCACCCTAGTGCTCCCAATGGCGTCACCTGCCCTCGCGGTTCTTGATGGAGCCACTCCCACTCTACGGGAGATCTCGTCGGGGTCGAACGCGCCCGCGATATAAAAGTATGCGTACGGTTCCGCCTTCGCCTGTGCTGGACGGTCATATGTGATGTAGTGAGCGGGTGTAATCCCGATATCGAGGGCGGGCAGCATAAGGTCCCGGGGCCAGTGTAGGCTTACTCCTGTGACGCTGCCAACCAGCTCGGCAATGTAGACAAGCCCGAGAATGAAGGTGTCTACGCCCCGAAATTCCGCTATGGCTCTAAGCTCATCACGATGCGCTTTGAGATAAGCGATCGCAATGTCCTCCTGATCCCGAAGCTTGATTGCTCGGCCATCGCCAAGGAAGAACTCGACGCCGCTGGTTGCGGGAGCTTCCCGCCGCCACACAAAATCCGGACGGAGCGATGAGTTTGCCAAGAAAGCGTCGACGTCAAATCTTTCACCGTGCGCGAAGATGTGTAATCGTTCTTCAAACCGCTCCGGCCACAGCATAGCTACGTAACTCTACACCGCGAGAGCCTTTGGTGGCGAGATCCGAGTACGGCTGGCACGCCGTAGCTGTTGCAATATGGATGTTGCAAACAGCGATTACACGAGCTACTCGAGCTGCGATTAATGAGCCAACCGCCGAGATGCCCAACGTCCTTGCGGCTGCTACAATCCCTGCCGTCAGGAGACCCGTCCCGTGAAACGCTTGCTCTGTTGCGCACTATTTCTCGCCACGTGCTACGCCCAGACTGCCGTCCCGTCCGCCGGCAAACAGAAAGTCCTCTGGCAAAAACTGGAATCCAGCATTCAGCAAGTCGACCAGAACCTCGACGGCGTCATGGGAGTCGCCATCGAAGACCTCACCACCGGCGACCACTTCTTCCTGCACAAGGACGAAGTTTTCGCCCAGGCCAGCTCCATCAAGATTACGGTGCTCGCCAATCTCTACTTGCAGGCGCAGCAAGGCAAGCTCAAACTCACCGATTTATACACTGTGCAATCGTCCGATCTGGTCCCCGACAGCGACATCATGAACGGACTCACCCCCGGCGTGACCCGCCTGACCCTGCGCGATCTGGCGACGATGATGGTTGCCGTCAGCGACAATTCCGCGACTAATGTGCTCATCGACCGCGTCGGGATGCCGAACGTCAATACGATGCTCGACGCGCTCGGCCTGACCCACACTCGCCTGCGCCGCAAGATGATGGACCTGCAGGCCGCGAAGGAAGGCCGCGAGAACATCTCGACTCCGCATGAAATGATGACGCTACTCGATGCCATCTACCACGGCAAAGTCCTGAACAAAGAACCCACCGCCGACTTCTTCAAGATGCTGAGCACCAACAAGAATTCCTGGATTCCCCGCGACCTGCCCGCTGAAATAAAGATCGCCAACAAGCCTGGCGCGCTGGAAGCGGTGCGCAACGACTCCGGCATCGTCTTCGTCGAAGGCCGTCCGTACGTGATCTGCGTCATGACGTCGTTCCTGCGCAACGAACGCGACGGCGAGGAAGCCATTAGCAAGGTGTCCGTCGAAGCCTGGCGCATGTTCGACCGCCTAAGCCGCGCCACGGAATATGGCAGAGTAGTCTCCCCCGGAAACGGTACGCACTAGTTTCATTTGGGACGGACACTCCCTTCGGCTTCGCTCAGGGCAGGCCTTGCGTCTTTGACTTTGCTTTTAGTCTTACCTGAATAGTAGATTCGCAGTCATTGCCAGGTGTATCGTCAGAGCATCATGCGGAGAACGCTAAGGTCGGTGTGTGCACTGGCTCTGTTCGTTTGCAATGTGTTGCTGGGCCAACAGCAGTCCTCCGAGGTTCGTCCGCCGGATGCTGAAAGAAGTTTGGCTCGTCTGCGCTCCAAGATTGACGTTGAACGGCCTCCCGACCTGACCACAAACGCTATCGTCGGACGCTACTCCGATACCCCGGATGAACTTCGACGGAGAGTCGTTCCGATGGGTCGCAAAGATCTTTATCTTTTCCCGGACGGTAGCTATTTCTATTATTTTTCGTCGGATATCCCACCAGCTACGATTCGAGACAAGGGAGCGTGGGTTCTATCTGGAGACGAACTCACGCTCAAATCCGATTCAGACATCACCTGGAACCCAGGAGTCGAGCGTCGCTATCTGTTCGTGCGCCGACCGTCCCACCCTCAAGAGATTCTCGCTATTGGAATAGATCGCGATCTCCGATATTTCGAGGAAAATGCAAAGGACGATCCCGAGTTCATGCTACTCCTGGTCTCAAAAGCACGAGTTAACGGAATCAGCGCAAAAGAGTCGATCGAACTGAAGAAGAAACTCATGCGAGAAGCTTGGCGCCCGGAATTTTATCGGTCCCAATGAATGAACGAGACATAGCGTTTGCTCTTGAGACCCAGGACAACGAACTCCCACCCCTACTTCGCCGCCCCCTGCGCCCGCACCGTCACCCCCTGCGCCCGCACGAACTCCTGCGCCGCCTTCGCGTCCATGGCCTGCGAGAAGTAGTGGCCTTGTCCGTACTGGCATCCCAGTTCCAGCAACTTCTCCATCTGGCGGGCGGTCTCGATGCCTTCCGCAATCGATTTCAGGTTCATCTTGCGAGCCAGGCCAGTGATCAGCTCCACAATGTCGCCGGAGGCCAGGTCGGTCTGCATCTCCCGCACCAGCGACCCGTCGATTTTGAGCGCGTCCAAAGGGAACTGCCTCAGCCCGCGCAGTGAGGTTGCTCCGGTGCCGAAGTTATCCAGGATCACTCCAATCCCCAGATGTTTCAGGTGGGAGAGCACGGTGATGGTTAGTTTAGGATCCGCAGCCGCGACCGTCTCGGTCATTTCCAATTGCAGCCGCGCCGGATTGATGCCGGTTTCCTTGAGCGTCTGCTGAATATCGTTGAGCAGCCGGGCGTCGGCAAACTGCCGCGCCGATATGTTCACCGTGATATTAATGGGCTCGTCGGACAGCCGGGCAGCCTCCCAATCGCGTAATTGGCCGCAAGCCTGCAGCAGCAACCAGTGCCCGATCGAGACCAGGATTCCCGTGTCTTCAGCCGCTTCGATAAAGCGGTAAGGAGAAATCAATCCTTGCGTGGGATGCTGCCAGCGCAGCAGAGCTTCAAAACTTACGATGCGCCGCGTAGCCAGTTCCAGGACGGGCTGATAGTGCACGCGGAACTGCTGACCGGTGAGCGCCGCGCGCAAATCCGCTTCCAGCCGCAGCCGGCCGACGGCGCGGCTGTGCATGCCCTCATCGAGCACTTCGCAGCGCGACCCTCCCAGCGCCTTGGCGCGGCGCAGCGCGACATCGGCATCCTTCAACACGTCTTCGGGACGTTCGTGTTCCTTCGTGCTCAAGGCGATGCCAATGCTCACCGAAACCCGCATCTCGCGCGACTCGACGGTAAAAGGCGCCGCCACTGCTTCCTGCATCTTCTTAGCCACTCGCAGCGCATCGCTGGGATCGCCCACCCCGCCCAGCAGGATGGTGAATTCGTCTCCGCCCAGCCGGAACAGGATTACCTCTGTCGCCACTCCACCGCCATCGCGCCGCGGGATCGCGTCTTCCTGCCGTAGCCGCGCGGTCAGGCGGCGGCTGATTTCCAGCAGCACATGATCGCCGGCGACCGTGCCCATGCTTTCGTTGAACACTTTGAAATGATCCACGTTCGCCAGCAGCAGGGTGTAGGGACGTCCCGCATCGCCGCGCGCTTGCGCGAAGGAAGTTTGCAGACGCTCGAGAAACTGCCGCCGGTTGGGCAGTCCGGTCAGCGGATCGTGAAACAGGTTGTGTTCCAACTGCTCTTGCGCCCGCTTGCGCTCGGTGATGTCGCGATTCACAATCACCAGCTTCGCGACTTGTCCCTTATCGTCGCGAACCGCGTTGGCCAGCGATTCCAGCACCCGCCAGCTGCCGTCCTTATGTTTGACGCGGTATTCCAAACGCTTTCCGACTCCAGTTTCACGCGCCTCGCGTGCCGCCTCCAGAACCCGGAAGCGATCGTCGAGATGAATCTGTTCGAACGCCGAAGTCTCCCCTAGCTCCGCCGCCGAATAACCCAGAATTCGCTTGTAAGCTGGACTGTTGTACAGCCGCCGTCCCTTCACATCGACCAAGGCAATCATGTCAGCGGCGTTCTCGGTGACGATCTGGAATAGTTCTTCGTGCTTCTTCGCTTCGCGATGGATCTGGTAAATCCGAAACTGCTGGTACACGACCACCCCGGCCAGCACGCCCAGCGGAATCCAGAACCATTGCAGCAACATGCAGAACTCTCCTGCGTTGACCTATCGGCGGAAGACCGCGGGAGAATGAGTGACGTTGGTTAGGGCTCCGCCGCCAGCTGACGGACATGAACCGCCCGACAGAGTGGCTCAATTTGATTTCTCAGCGAACTCTGCGGCGGGTCTCTGCGTCCTCGGCGGTCAAGGGCTCTTTTACGCCTTGTCATCCCGAGCAACGCGAGGGACCTCGGTGTTTGCCCGTACCACCGGTAGCGTCGGTACAGGCAGGAAACCCAGGTCCCTCGCTTCACTCGGGATGACAAGTCGTAACCAGAACGTTGGCCGCCTAGTTCGCGGAGAAAGTCAAAATTAGCACTCGCTGGACGACGCCGACGACAAACGTCCACTCCCCGTTGCATAATGTCCGCATGTCCGCGAATACCTCCCCCCATCCGCCTCTCCGCCGCCTGAAGACCTACACCGGCGCCCAGGGCTACGTTTACCAGTACTACTATGTCGGCAAACGTCCCGCGCTCGCCGATGATCCGGAAGCGCCCGCCACGGAATTCATCTTCGACGTCACCTCTGACCGCAAGCTGACGTACGCCGTGAGCATCTTCCTCCCCGACGCGACGCGTGACGCCTGGAGCGCCGCCCACGGCCGCCCGCTCACCGACGCGGAACAATACGGCGCCGTCAAACTCCGCCTCTTCCGCGGCTTCGACGAGATCGAAGATGTAAAGACCCACGGCCGCCGCCTCAACATCGACACCGAGTCTCTCGAAGAATCGTTGACGACCTTAGGTGTGGAGTGAGTTTGTCGCTAAATCGGTATGACACCGGACTGAAGTGTGAAGCTGCAGGTGCCCAAACTTTGCTGAAAGCCTTCGTCTACGCTCACTCCAGCCGAAAAACTCTTGGCAGATGTTGATCCCGCTATATTCGTCAGACTATCCACCCAAACAGATTGCCCGGTGGCCGTGGCGCCGCTCGAACCTGAAGGGGCCCATGTTCCTTCCGAGTTGGTAGTGGTTCCCGATTGATCGGTAACGGCCGATATGAAGGCTCCGTCAGAGGTAAGCTCGACCTGAACAGCGCAGTTCTGGCTCATCCAATGACTGCTCGCGCTGCTCAACGCGCTTCCGTTCAAGATGGCCGTGGGGCCAACGGAATTCCGGGTACCATTCGCATTGCCGCAGGCTAACATCAGCGACCCGAGACCTAGGACTACCACGACCCACTTCCATGCGGCACGTCCACTCTTCATGTACACCCTCCTAAGGGTATTTCGATTATTGCCCGGTTGTCGCCGCCGGCTGCATCTCCCGCGCCCGGCTCACCAGTTTCTTTAGTTTTCCTTCGATCGAGGCATCGCCGATGTGTTCATCCTGCAGCACGCCGTCGGCGTCAATGGTGAAGGTGTGCGGAATTGCCTCCACGCCAAATGATTTCGAAATCGACCCGGTAAAGCCGCCGTCGCGATATTGCAGCCACGTCATTTCGTTTTTCGCGATGAACTCTTTCCACTTCTGCTCATCGCCGTCAAGGCTGATGCTGAGCACCACCAGCGGCTGCCCCTGGAACTTCTTTGCAATCTCTTTCATATGTGGCAGGGCTTCGCGGCAGGGCCCGCACCAGGTCGCCCAGAAGTCCAGCAGCACGACCTTTCCAGTCAGATCGTCCATCGAAACCCGCTGACCGTCAATGGTCGTGATCGCAAATGGAGGCGCCATCCGCGCCCGCGCCAGTTCGGGCTGGCTGATGTAGCGCAGCGCCCGCTGCCGGTCCGGATCATCCTCCGGTTTCAGTTTCACAAACTCCTCAAACCGCGCCTTGGCTGCGTCATCCTGCTTCAACTGGGCCAGCACCAGGCCATCCGCGTAGATCGCCGCGGGAAACTTCACGCCCCCAGCCAGCGCCTTCAGCATCTCTTCGTGAGCGCGCGTGAACAGTTCATCCTTGTGCTTGTCCCTGCCTTCCTGCGTCAGCAGGGAACCAAACTGGTAGTGCGCCAGCGCGACGCTCTTCGGGCTCTGCGCCTGCGCCACCATCTCCTCCGCCGCGGCCTCGGCGACCTTCCACTCTCTCAGCTCGATGCCGTACTTGATCATCTTCTGCTGGCAGGCCAGGCAATGTCCGTCGTCCTGCTTGTCCGCCTTCTTGAAGCTGTCCAGAGCTGCATCGGTCCGGCGCTCGTGCAGGTACTCCATTCCTTCCTTGTAGGTCTTTTGGGCCTTCTCATTGCTCGGACCGGTCTCCGTCTTTTCCTGTGCCCGGACAGTCGCAACCACGCAGGCCAGCGCCAGTACGATCACCGCATACCGCATACGACCCTCCCGCTCCGCCAGATTTCGCGCCATGAAACTACCACGAATTCGCCAATTTCGGCGAGAATTTATGGAAACGGCCGAGCCTGCAGCCGAGCCTGCATTTGATAAGCCCGAAGTGCGGGAATATAAAGGAACGCGGACTTCTCTCATGAAAAAACTCCTCTCATTCCTCGTCTCCATCCTGTTTGCTGCGACTCTGTGCTCGACCGCCTTCGCGCAATCCTCCCGTTGGTCCGAACAGAAGGCCAACGACTGGTACGCCCACCAGCCCTGGCTGGTGGGCAGCAACTACATCCCCAAGTCGGCCATCAACGAACTCGAGATGTGGCAGGAGTCAAGCTTCGATCCCGCCCAGATCGACAAGGAACTCAGCTGGGCCGAGGCCATGGGCATGAACACCATGCGCGTTTTTCTCCACGATCTGCTCTGGCAGCAAGACGCGCCCGGCTTTCGAAAACGCATCGACCAGTTCCTGACCATCGCGTCGCGCCATCACATCCGCCCGCTGTTCGTGCTTTTCGATTCCTGCTGGGACCCTGCGCCGCAGCTCGGCCCGCAGCACGCTCCCATTGCCGGCGTGCACAACTCCGGCTGGGTGCAGAGTCCGGGTGCGAAGGCGCTCGCCGATCCCAGCCAGTACCCGCGATTGAAAGAATATGTGCAGGGAGTCGTCGGGGCTTTCGCCAAAGACGATCGCATCCTCGGCTGGGACGTCTGGAACGAGCCCGGCTCCTTCGGCGGCGGAGATTATTCGAAGACAGAGTTGAAGTATGCCGACAAGATGGCCCACGTCACCGGGCTGCTGCCGCAGGCCTTTGCCTGGGCGCGGGAAGTGAACCCCACCCAGCCTCTCACCAGCGCTCCGTGGGACATCGATACCGCCAAGGACGAAGCGCCCGACGAAATCGAACGCATTCAGCTGCGCGAGTCCGACGTCATCACCTTCCACAACTACAGCTGGCCGGAATCGTTCAAGAGCGAAATCGCGTGGCTGCGAAGATTTCATCGCCCCGTCATCTGCACCGAATTCATGGCGCGCTCCGTCGGCAGCACCTTCGACACCATACTGCCTATCGCCAAACAGGAGCACGTCGGCGCCATCAACTGGGGATTCGTCGCCGGCAAAACCCAAACCTATTATCCCTGGGAGTCGTGGGATCATCCCTACGTCAAAAACCAGCCTCCCGTGTGGTTTCACGAAGTCCTGCATCCCGATGGAAAGCCCTACCGCCAAGCCGAAGTCGATCTGATCCGGGAGCTCACCGCGAAACCATAGAAGGCAAACCCTTCACCACAGAGGACACTGAGGTGCACAGGGGAAATCCTCTGTGGTTAAGCCTTTTGCCTTCGTGACGCGCGTCACAACCTCCTGTGATCTCCTTTACTCGCCGCACCCCACCCGCATACGAAAATACTCACAGCAGGAGAGGAATCCCAACCGGACTCGCGATTTAGTTTAGACTCATGGGATTCCGCAACGGATAGGGCTTATGTCTCTGCTTTGGCTGCGATTCGCGCTGGCGTGCTACTTCATCGGGCTGGTCTACGCCTTCGTGGCGCTCCGCCGCACCAGTGACCTGTTCAGCCGCGTCGCCCTGCACGCCGCCAGTCTGGGGATGGTCTTCCACTTCGTCTCGCTGACCGAACTTTTCCTTACGGGACACGTTGTCTGGACGTCGGTACACAACGCGGAATCGCTGCTGGCCTTTCTCTCGATGTCGTTCTTCATGCTGATTTATGCGATTTACCAGACCACCTCGCCCGGCGTGGTCGTTTTCCCCGTGGTGTTTTTCCTGACGTTCATCGCCGCCGCCGATGAGCAACCCGTGCTGCTCACCCAGTATGTTTCGAGCAAAGGCTGGCTGGCCGCCCACATCTTTCTGATTTTTATCGGATACGCGGCGCTGCTGGTGAGCTTCGGCGCGAGCCTGCTCTATTTGTTGCAGGAACGCCGCCTGAAGGCCAAGAAATCCACCAGCCTGATCTCGTTCCTGCCCGCGCTCGAAGTCATCGACCAGATTGGCTACCGCTCGCTGCTGCTCGGTTTCCCCTTCATGACTCTGGGATTGTTGACCGGCTCGATCGTGGCCATCTCCACCTACGGGCATCTCAACTTTCTTGACCCGAAAATTCTTTTGTCGGTGCTGATGTGGGCCGTGTACATGGTGATGGTTTTCACCCGCTGGAACTCGGGATGGCGCGGCCGCCGTGCCGCGTTCCTGGCGACTTTCGCCTTCGCCGCCGCGCTGGCCGCCTGGGCGGCGAATTATTTTTCCGCGATTCACAGGTTTGGGGCCTCATGAGATTCCAGCTCATTGGCGTGAATCACAAGAGCGCTCCGCTCGAAGTCCGCGAGCGGCTGGCGATTCCGGATTCTCGCCTGCCCGACACCTGCCGTGATCTCGCCGCCTATCCGGGAATCGAAGAGGGCATGGTCATCTCCACCTGCAATCGCGTGGAGATCATCGCGCACACCACAAATGGCCACGCAGATCTGCGTGGATTCCTGCACGATCATTTTCAACTCACCGCCGACGAGTTGGATTCCCATCTCTACGAATTTCGCGAGAAGGACGCCGTCCGCCATTTGTTTCGCGTGGCCTCGAGTTTGGATTCAATGGTGGTCGGCGAAGCCCAGATCCTGGGTCAAGTGAAGGAAGCGTACGCCACCGCCCGCGCCGTCGGCGCAGTCCGAGGTCAACTCGACCAGCTCTTCAGCCGCGCCTTCGCCGTCGCCAAGCGCGTGCGCAGCGAGACCGCCGTCGGGTCTTCCTCGGTGTCGATCGCGTCGGTCGCGGTCGAACTCGCCAAGAAAATCTTCGGAACGCTGGAAGGGAAGACGGTCTTCATCGTCGGCGCCGGAAAGATGAGCGAACTCGCCGCCCGCCACCTGATGGCTCACGGCTGCGCGTCGATCTTCGTTTCCAACCGGACTTACGAACGCGCCGTCGGCCTGGCTCAGAAATTCAACGGCCAGGCTATCAAGTTCGACGATCTCTATTCCAGCTGCGACCGCGCCGACATCGTCATCACCTCGACCGGCTCTCCCCACGCCATTTTCCGCCGCGAACATGGCGAACAGTTCCTCTCCCGCCGCAAGAACAAGCCCATGTTTTTCATCGACATCGCCGTCCCCCGCGACGTTTCGCCGGAGATGGCGAAGCTCGACGGCATCTTCACCTACGACATCGACGACCTGCAGCAGGCGGTCAGCAGCCACGTCGCCGACCGCAGCAAGGAAGCCGAACTCGCAGAGGCCATCATCTCGAGCGAAGTCGAACGCTTCGAAGCCAAGCTGCACACGCTCGATGTCGTACCTACAATTGTGTCGTTACAAGATCACCTGGAGACGATTCGCCAGGCCGAAATCGACCGCGTCCGCGGCCGCATGGGCGCCTTGACTCCCGAGCAAGAGATCGCCATCGAAGCCCTAACCCGCGGCATCATCAACAAAGTCATGCACACTCCCATCACCACGCTGAAGACCGCGGCCAAAGAATCCGAGGCCACGACGGTGGTCGACGTCGTTCGCCGCCTGTTCAATCTGCACGAGAAAAATAAAGAAACGCCCGACCCGGAGAAGAAAAACGAAGTGGGGACGCGGCCATGAACGCCGCCTGATCGCATGATCTCAGTCCTTTTCATCCTCTGGGATTGTGTCTTTGTACTTGCAGGATGGTACCTATACCGGCATCCGCTCCTCTTCGAAAACGTTCGACACCAGCAATGGCAGATACGGATTAACAAAGTCATCGGAATCATCTTGATGATCGTTGGAGGAATCTTCGCGGTCGCGAGAGTAGTCTTTTCGTTCATCAGGATGTAAGAATGAAGCGGTAGAGAGAGGAAATTGAACCTGTTAGACAACCTCACTAAACTCCGCATCGGCTCCCGCGGTTCGCAGCTTGCCCTCTGGCAGGCCAACCACATCTCCGCGCGACTGCGCGACCGCAGCAACAATGACAGGCGGATGCTCCCACCCTCGAACCGACGGTCC
>DATHQJ010000025.1:0-16654 GCA_035482825.1 Binatus sp. (SeqCode)
AACATCAACCGCATCCGCGAAGTCGTGCCCTGGTTCAAGAGCTCGTACCAGCTGCGCATGGATGACAAGAAGCAGACAGAGATTCCAGTCAGCCGGGCTCAGACGAAGCGCCTGCGGGAACTGTTCGGACTCTGAATCTTCGTTTTTGTTGCGGGAGTTATTGCAAAAGTTACTGCGAACGTCGGCCCGCGGTTCGGGGCTGGAGTGGCTGGCGCCTTTTGCGGCCGCGCACTGCGCTTTCTCCGCCGCGGCTTCCACCGCGCTCCACAAGTCGTTGATCAGCGTGCCTTTGTACATCGATCGATCCCGCCCAAAGGGCTGGCGCGGATCAGTTTTCAGAACAACATTCAAGACATTCTTGCTGACTGCCTTACTCACAACCTTGCGAACAGCGTTACGAACACTCGTACGAACCATCTTGCGAACAGCGTCGGAGGATGGTTGGGGAGGGCAAACCATCCTCCGACTCCCAGGGGGGGAAGAATTCACACGGCCAGCGCCGCCAATGCGGTGCGGTCGCGAATGACCAGCGTTGGGCCGTCCAAACGAATCAACTGTTTCTTCCTCAGATCACTCAACAGCCGGCTTACGGTTTCCCGCGACGCGCCGATACGCTGCGCCAGTTCTTCATGGGTCATGGCGGAACGCATGCGCGTCTCCGCATCGGGCACGCCCAGGGTTGGAGCTAGCGACAACAACAGCCGGGCCAGCTTGCCGGCGGAGGAACGGGTGAGCACGAGATCGTGAATGTCATGATAGGCGGACTGGTAATCGCGGCTCAGACTCTGAGCGACGTGCTTGCCGACCTCGCTGTGGGCCTCCAGCAGTTCGAGAAAATTCTTGCGGTCGACATAGTTCAACTGGCAGGGGGTGGCCGTCACCGCGGTCGATTCGTAGCCCATGCCGGAGATGGTGGCGCTCAGGCCGAGAGCCTCACCGGCTTCGGCGGTTTTGAGAATCAGAATCTTGCATTCGCGCGAGGTGGTGGAAAGGTTCACCCGGCCGGCGCACAGGATGAACATGCCGCGCGGACTCTGCCCTTCTACAAACAGGATTGCCCCGGCCGGCAGAATGCTCTTGTGGCTGGCCTGATTCAGGGCCTGCAGCACAGGAAGCGAGAACTCGCAAAAGAAGCCGGGCTTGCTGTGAGTGCAGGCGGTGCAGTTGTCCATGATGTCCAGTCCATAGGGCGACTTCATTGTGGTCTCCGTGGCGGTCGGCCGCTTCTGCTTCTTGATGGCGCAACTCGATCCGGCGCTGAGGCCGCCCAACTGGTGCGAACTGGCGATCAGGGCCCGAGCGTGGGCGCGAGTATCGCCGTGCGGACTCTGAGCCGCGGCGAGCAGTTCCCAGGCCGCGCCGGGCTCCTCTTTCTGCTCCCATTCCAGACGACAGGCAAACAGGTATAGGGGATCAACCTCCTGGGGGTGAGGCTGGGGGGAGGGCTGAAGATCGGGGAGGGGTGCGTTCCGAGGCGGGTTCTGGACCACTGCTTCGGGGGCGAGTTGCTGCGCCGGCCGCGTGGTGCTCCATCCAACGCTCAGGCTAGAACTGTCGCCGACGGCGCGTCGGTAGGGTTGGGGGACATGCGCTACCGTTTTAACCAAACGGCTAGAGTTCGGCGGTTGACATCGGTTCGCTACAAACACGTCAGGGTCTCCACAAAAACCGGTGGCGTACGCCGGAAATTATTTTCTGGGGGAGCAGGGCCTCCCTCCAGGAAGCCGGGGTGGAAATACTCGCTGGCCAGAGGGTAAGTAACTCAGCACAGTGCACGTGGGGTTCCGCGAACGCGATGGGAGCAGGAGAAGCGGAACTTCCGTGTTTAGAACTAGTTCCGAAATGGCAACGGTGGCGAGTGCCTGAGACGACGTCGGGACTTCGGCAGTTTGCCGATTAGTCGTCACGGTAGGGTCGTCAGCTGCGGTCGGAATAGTCTTTGCGAGTGATTTTCAGGCGCTGCATCTTGGATTGCAGAGTAGTGCGCTTCAGGCCCAGGCGACGGGCGGCACCGTCGGGTCCGGCGAGCACGCCGCCGGTTTCGCGGAGCACGCGCAGGATGTGCTCGCGTTCGGCGTTATCCAGCGTGTGATTCGGGGTTTGATCCGAGCTTCGACCGGGCTGGCCAGAAGCGCTGTTTTCCGCCCGCATTTCCGACAGCGGGACATGCAGTGTGGCGCCGTCGGAGAGGATGACGGATCTCTCCATGAGATTCTCCAGCTCGCGAACATTGCCCGGCCACGACCATTCGGTGAGCGTCTTCATGGTTTCCTTGGGAATGGATTCGATATTGTGCTCCATGCGAAGGGCGAACTTTCGCACGAAGAAGCGGATCAGCAAGGGGATGTCCTCCCGCCGCTCGCTCAGGGGAGGCACGCGGATGGGAAACACGCTCAGCCGATAGAAGAGGTCGCTGCGAAATTCATGCAGCGCCATGCCTTTCGCCAGATCGCGATTGGTGGCCGCCACCAGGCGCAGGTTCACTTTGATGGTGCGGTTGCTGCCCAGACGTTCGAACTCCTGATCCTGAAGCACGCGCAGCAGTTTGGGCTGCAGCTCCAGGGGAATTTCACCGACCTCGTCCAGGAACAAGGTTCCGCCGTTGGCCAGTTCCATGCGCCCGATTTTCTGGCTGACCGCGCCGGTAAACGCTCCTTTCTCATGGCCGAACAGTTCGCTCTCCAGCAGGCCGGTGGGGATGGCGGCGCAGTTGAGTTTGATAAAGGGTCCGTCTTTGCGGCGGCTCAGCCGATGGATAGCGCGCGCCACCAGTTCCTTGCCGGTACCGGTCTCTCCCAGAATGAGCACGGTGGCATTGCTGGGCGCGACGGTCGCCACCTGGCCGAGGACTTTCTTCAGGGCGGGACTGTCGCCGACGATTTCCGCGAAGGGGCCGTCGTGACCGATCTCCTCTTCGAGATATTTTCTTTCTTCCGCCAGACGTTCCTTGAGGGCCTCGATCTCGGCGGCGGTTTGATGATTTTCCAGGGACACGGCCAACTGGGCGGCGACCTGTTTCAGCAGGGTCAGATCCTCGGTGTGAAAAGCATCTTTCCGGGTGCTGCCGAGCACCAGAACGCCTAAAGGGCCAGTTGGCCGGGCCAGGGGAACGCAACACAGAGACTGCAGTCCTTCGGCCAGAAAGTTCTTCGAAATCTCGGCTTCAAAACCATCCATCTCGTTCTTGGTGAAGATGAGAGGGCTGCGAGCCTGCAAAGCGGTGCCTTGCGGACTGTTGTGCGGGCTGATGGGCAGCGACGAAAGCAAGCCTTTGCCCAAGGGGAAGTCCTCGGCTTGCCGGACCAGCAGACCGGTGATGGGATCGTGCAACTCGAAGCCCGCGTACTCGTGGCGAAGCACACGGCGGATGCGAGACGAGATCTGAGGAAAAGTTTGCTGCAGGTTACCACTCGACACCAGCAGATTGCTCACTTCCAGCAGCATCTGCAGCCGCTCCATTTCTTTGCGGAGCTTGCCGCCGAGGTGCTGGAGGGTCTCTTCCGCTTTTTTCTGCGCCGTGATCTCGACCACAACCGCGCCGATCCGAGTGACGTCTCCGGTCTCATCCTGAATGGGAAGGTAATGCACCATCCAGTGGCCCGCTTCCTTTCTTGTAGGCAGCGTGGCGGACAATTCTAGGCTCACCCCTTCCCCCGTGGTAATCACGCGGCGCAATTCGGGTTCCACGACTTTCGCTAACTCGCCCAAAAGCTCACCGGGTGTCTTTCCCAGGTGGTCGTTTGGCGGAGCGCCGTTAATTTCGGCCAGCGTGCGGTTGACGGCAATATAGCGCAGATCACGATCGAAGATGGCAAGGCCAACGCTGGACGAGCCGAAATATGCGGCGAGCAGCTTCTCCGGTTCGCTCAGAGCTTCGGGGTAGGCAAAAAGAATGTGCGGGTCGTCACCGAACGCAAACTGATCATTCGGCATGGCGGGAAACCCCAGTCCGCGAAACCGGGCCACCCGAGCGCGGTCCGATTTGCAAAATGATTGGTTGGACTCTGGTTCGTCCCTGCGCGCAAGGTAATGCGATCATGAAATCCCGCTCTCTGGAATCAGGGTTTTCCTGATTTAGATCTCGGGTATTTCCCGTATGCGAAGCAAAGTCGAATGGAAAATTGTGGGAAGAATCGCGGAGAACCACGCCTCGAGCCACACTCGAGAGTGTGTCGAGACGCGGTAATATGACGGTCAAACGTAATACGTTCGAAGGGTACACAGACAACAGACTTCTCCAGCCGTCTCCCCCTCAAAAGACGGGCATTGTTCGGTCCCTCCCCGAACACTGCGCATTATAGCCACAAAATCAGTGGGAGTGAACCGCTTTTCTATTTCGTTACGTTTTCGGGAATTCGGCTCGAAGCCGCGAGAAAATCGATTCGGGAAACGAACGGTCGTTCGGCTGTCATTTTGGACGGTATGTGGCATGGAGGCGAACGCGGTCAGCACACGATTCGAGAGCAACTATAATGACCGCGTGGCGAGAGGCTGGGAAAGCAAATCGGTGGAAGGCCAGCAGGCGGACGCAAACGAAAAACCGGCCCCGGGACGTCCGCGGCTAAGCGCTGAAGAAGCGGCGCATTGGCGGGACATGGAGAACCTTCGACTGTCCCGCCAGAGAGTCCTGCAACAACTAAAAGCGAGCCCGAATCCGCGGCACCGACAGTTGCTCGAAGAAGCTCTGGCTGATCTGGATGAAAAGCTGAAGCAGGCGGAAGGTTAGTCGTCAGACCCAAAACCTGACAACCCGGAACCTCAGACTCAAACCCAACACTGGGGCCCAGACCCGTTCATTTATAATCATTTTTTTATGACAGCCTACGTTTACGTTTCGCTCAAGAAAAGTGTTCTCGATCCGCAGGGCAAAACCATTCAGGGCGCGCTGAAGAAGATGGGCTACAAGGGCCTGGAGAGCGTGCGCCAGGGAAAATATTTCGAGCTCACGCTGGACGGCGGACTGTCGCGCGAAGAAGCGCAGGCCGAGGTGGAGCGCATCGCCCGCGAGGTTCTGACCAATCCGGTGATTGAAGAATTCCGTTTCTCTTTTTCCTTGGCCGAGTAGCGAACTCCCTGGCCGAGTAGCGAGCGGCCGGGAAATCCTTTGAGGTTTCTCCATGTGTGGCATTGTCGGCTATGTCGGTAAGAAAAGTGTCGTTCCCATCATCATTGAGGGGCTGCGCCGGCTGGAGTATCGCGGCTACGACTCGGCAGGAATAGCGGTCGCCGGAAATGGTGAAGGTTTGCAACTCCGGCGCGCCGAAGGCAAGCTGCGCAACCTGGAAGAAGCCATCCGGCTGAATCCGATCGACGGCACCTATGGCATCGGCCACACGCGCTGGGCCACACACGGACGTCCCACCGAAGAGAATGCGCATCCTCACCGCGACTGCACCGGCAAGATCGTGGTGGTGCACAACGGGATCGTCGAAAACTATCTCACGCTGAAGAAAAAGCTGATCGAGGAAGGCCACATCTTCACCACGGAAACGGATACAGAAATCATCGCGCATCTGGTGGAAAAGTATTCCGGGGTCTCGGTCAACGGGACTTCCGGGCACGGCCAGCGGCGTTCACTGGAAGACGCGGTGCGGCAGACAGTGAAACAACTGACCGGGGTTTTTGCTCTGGCGGTGATTTCGACCGATGACCCCAACAAGATTGTGGCAGCGCGCAACGGGCCGCCGGCGGTGATCGGACTGGGCAACGACGAGTACTTCGTCGCGTCGGATGTGCCGGCGATCTTGCATCACACCCGCGACATTTTTTTTCTGGCGGATGGCGACATGGCTGTGGTCACGCCGGACGGCGTCCATCTTTCCGATTTTGACGGACGGCCGGTGCGGCGGCAGATTCAGCACGTCACCTGGGATCCCATCCTGGCGGAAAAGGGCGGCTTCAAGCATTTCATGCTCAAGGAAATTTATGAGCAGCCGCGCGCGGTTCGCGATACCGCGCTGGGCCGCGTTTCGCAGGAGACCGGCCACATTTTTCTCGAAGAGATGGGGATCAGCGAGGCCGAGTTCCGGTCGGCGCAGAAGATCAACATCATTGCCTGTGGAACCAGTTGGCACGCCGGGCAGGCGGGAAAGTTCATGATCGAGACGCTGGCGCGCGTGCCGGTGGAAGTCGACTACGCCAGCGAGTGGCGTTACCGGAATCCGATCGTGGATCCGGAAACGATCACGCTGGTGATTTCGCAGTCCGGCGAAACCGCCGATACGATTGCCGCGCAGCGCGAAGCTAAGGCCAAGGGATCGAAAACTTTGGCTATCTGCAACGTGGTCGGATCGATGATCACGCGCGAGGCCGCGGGGACGATTTATACGCATGCCGGGCCCGAGATTGGCGTGGCGTCGACCAAGGCTTTTACCGGACAACTCACCGCGCTCTATGTCTTCGCCATGTATCTGGCGCAGGTGCGGGGCGTGATGACCGCTGAACAGGCCCGGGCCGCGATGCAGGAGTTGACGCGGATTCCGGCGAAACTGGAAACCGTTCTCACCCAGGATGCAGCTTGCGACGACCTGGCCAAGCGCTACCAGAAAGTACACGACTTCTTGTTTCTGGGACGCGGCATTCACTATCCGATTGCGCTCGAAGGCGCGCTCAAGCTGAAAGAAATTTCCTACATTCATGCCGAGGGATACCCCGCGGGCGAAATGAAGCACGGGCCGAATGCGCTGATTGACGAGAATCTGCCGGTGGTAGTCATTGCCACTCGGGATGTGAACAATCCGGGGTCGGTGCTGCGCTACGAGAAGACCATGTCGAATCTGAAGGAAGTGAAGGCGCGCTTCGGGGTGGTGATTGCGCTGGCCACCGAAGGGGACGAAGAGATCAAGGAAGCGGCGGATCACGTGATTTTCGTTCCGGCCGCGCCGGAGGAGTTGTTGCCGATTCTGGAAATCGTCCCCCTGCAGTTGCTGGCGTATCACATTGCGGTGCGGCGTGGCTGCGACGTGGATCAGCCGCGGAATCTGGCTAAGTCGGTGACGGTGGAGTAGGGCGCTTCGGGGCGCGACCCTGTGAGGATCGGGCTTACGTTTAAGACCACATAGCGTTTTCCACGGATGCTATTCTCTTCGGAAAATGAAGAGATTGAAGGAAAGCGCTAAAGTTGATGGGGAAAAAACCGATCGCTCCGTATCGTCGACTACACGGAAGTTGAACTCGCCTGTGGTCGATGAAGCGTCCTTCTCAGCCGATATAGAACTGCAGTCAGGGCAGCAAGTGCACTGACCCACACCGCGAACGCCATCTCGACCACCCAGGCCGGCGCCGCTCCCACGCGGTGCAGCAGGAACGGGAACAGATTCCACGTGGTGATGTGGACGTGATCCCAGGGGTCCTGGTTCATGGCTTCGGTGTTCAGGCCCCAGGCGTCCATCTTGCCGAGCGCGAAGGCGGCGATGTTCTTGAAGCGCAGCGCGATCACAAACGTAGGATGCCCGAGCGTTTCCATCTGGTAGATCTCTAGCGGCAGCCAGAAGGCGAGCGACGCGATTTGAATCGCGAGACTGACCGCGATCAGCGCTATGGCGCTCCGCCAAACCCACAGGTTCAAGTTGGCGCGATAGCGAATCAATAGCGGCACCGCGATGAGCGCCACCACTTCTGCCGCGGTTGAAACGTAGCGATCTCCCCAGGCATGATCGCCCGCCCAGTAGGTGTAACGCGCGTAGAAGCTGATGTAGGCGAGCAGAAGCAACAGCGAAGTCACGGCGTAGGCGCGGACTTCCGGGCCCAGGCGCTTCCACAACAGCGCCAACAGCACGAGCGCAAGTACGAGAAGAGGGTCGAAGAGGAAAATCGATTTCTCGGGCTTGAAGAGCGCGCCCAGGAAACCCTCGTGAAATGGAGTGCTCCAGGGAAAATCCGCGGGCAGGCTGGGATCTTGCAGACGCTGTTCACGGGCGAAGATGGGGATATAGGTCTGGGTCAGGGATCCGAAGCGGTAGAAGCTGTAGAGACGTTCAATGATCGCAAAAAAGGTATAGACCGGCACGGCGATCTTGCAGTAAGCCAGCAAGCGCTGCCCCAAGACGCGGCCGCGGATTTGCTCGAACCAGAGCACAGCCAGCAGGAAGAACCCGCCTGCGATCAGATCGAGACCAGTCGTCACCCGAGTCAACAGGTTGAGCCCGAGCGCGACCGAGCCGAGAAAGAGCGCGCGCGGGCTGCCGCTGCGAAGCCACTCGTATTGGAAGGAAAATCCAGTCAGCGTCAGAAGCAGGATGTAGTTGTTCTCCTGCATGTTTTGGGTGTAGTGCAGATGCGTGGTGCAGAACAGCAGCGCCAGGACGCCGGCGACGGCCTGGTTCACGCTAAAGCGCAACTGGCGGAGCAGACGAAAGCCAATCAGCGCGGTGAGCACGGTGATCAGAATGTTGGTGCTATAGGTGACGATGATACTGCGCACGCCGGGGTCGTCCTTGTATCCGGAGAAGATGTGCCAGTGCGCTACCCAGGTGGCCACCAGATCGGAGGGCAGCATGAGCAGCGATTGTCCAATGCCGTACCAGCTATAGAGCCGTCCGCCGCGGCCATGGAGGCCGAAGTCGGGATAGTCGTCGGGAAATACCTGGGGCTGCGAGGTCCAGAGCCAGTGCGTAGTCTGCAGACGGGCCGTGGTGTCGGCGGTGCCCAGTTCGCCCGATTGCACGACGAAGGCAAGCAGGCCCGCCGTCAGGCACAGAAGGAATAAAGGATCGCGCAACCAGACGCCCCAGCGTGAAGTCATCGTTGGGATGGTAGCAAAACTGGCAGGGCCCTCCGACATTCAGCGGAGAATCGCGTAGCGGCGGGCGCATTCCGTGATTCGAGCGGGGCGTCTAGCGTCTGAGGTCTGCGGTAGACTGTAGCGGGAAATTTTCATGGCCAAGTGCGCATCCTGCGGATTGGAATTATCCAGTGCCGCTCGTTTCTGCCTCTCCTGCGGAACGCCGGTTTCGAATACCGACGACGTGGCGACGCTGGACTTTACGACCGCGACTTCGCCGTTGCCGCCGCGGCCGCCGTCGAAGTCATCGTCTTCATCCTCGTCGCGAACGTCCAGTTCCGCTGAGTACTTGTTGAACGAAGGACGATTTCTTCCCGGACGGCTGTTGGCATCGCGCTACCGCATCATTGCGCTGCTGGGAAAAGGCGGCATGGGCGAGGTCTACCGCGCCGACGATCTGACGCTGGGGCAGGCGGTTGCGATGAAGTTTCTGCCCGACCAAGCTGGGCGTGACGAGGGACTGCTGGAACGTTTCCGCAACGAGGTGCGGATGGCGCGTCGGGTCTCGCATCCGAATGTTTGCCGCGTCTACGACGTGGGCGATGTCGACGGCCAGACTTTTTTCACCATGGAATATATCGATGGTGAAGATCTGGGCTCCCTGTTGCGGCGCATCGGCCGGCTTCCGCCCGACAAGGCGCTGGACATCGCGCGTCACCTTTGCGCCGGATTGGCGGCGGCCCACGCTAAGGGCGTGCTGCATCGCGATCTGAAACCCGCCAACATCATGCTCGACGGGCGCGGGCAGGTGGTGATCACCGATTTTGGTCTGGCGGGCGTGGCCGAAGATATCCGCGGGGCGGAGGTGCGGAGCGGCACTCCGGCTTACATGTCTCCCGAACAACTATCGGGCAAGGAAGTCAGCCCGCGCAGCGATATTTATGCGCTGGGGCTGGTGCTGTATGAAGTGTTCACGGGCAAGCGGGCTTTTGCCGAAAAGCTGGCCGAGAAGCTCGCCAATTCGCCGAAATTGGTGGCAGCGGGTATCGACCGCACGCCCAGCCGGCCTTCGTCGGTGGTGAAGGATCTGGATCCGATTGTGGAGAAGGTCATCCTGCGCTGCCTGGAGATCGAACCCAGCGCGCGTCCGGCGACGGCCCTGGCGGTGGCTGCGGCGCTGCCGGGGGGCGATCCGCTGGCAGCAGCTTTGGCTGCGGGAGAAACGCCGTCGCCGCAACTGGTTGCGGCGTCCGGAGAAACCGCGGGCTTGCGTCCGCGAATTGCGGTTGCTTGTTTGCTCTTCGTGCTGGCCGGACTGGCGGTTGGGGCCTACCTCACCATCCGCTACAGCGGGATTGAGAAGATGCATCTGGAACTGACTCCGGAAGTGCTGGCGCACCGGGCGCGCGAAACTCTGGCGCAGGTCGGCTACCCGGAAAAGCCCGCGGACAGCGCGTTCGGCTTTGATTACGACACCAATTTTCGCGACTCGGTGGAAAAAGAGCAGAAGACCGCGGCGGACTGGGATGAAATCATCGCCGGGCGGCCGACCATGCTCCAGTTCTGGTACCGCCAGAGTCCAGACCTGCTGGGGGCCACCGATTACCGTGACATGCTGCTGATTCCAGGTATCGTCGGTGAAGAGAATCCCCCGACCACTCTCTCCGGCATGGTCAATGTGAAGCTGGATGCGAAGGGCCGACTGATTTATCTGCAGGCAATTCCGCCGCAGAAGGATGCGTCCGCAACAATGTCTGCTTCAAATTCCGCATCCCCGGATTGGAGTCCTCTCTTCACCGCGGCGGAACTTGACGTCGCAAAGCTGCAGCCAGCACACCCCGAGTGGACTTCCCTGGGAGCAGCCGACGCGCGCGCAGCATGGACGGGCGTGTGGCCGGGAACGACGCGGCCGCTGCGCGTGGAAGCTGCGGCGTGGCACGGCAAGCCAGTGTTCTTCGCCATGATCGGCGAATGGAACAAGCCGTGGCGCATGATCAATCCCGAATCAGCGGATGAAAAGAAAAACCGCGTCGGCAACATCATCGGAATTTCGCTTCTGATCGCCATCTTGGGGGCGGGCGCGTTTCTGGCACGCCGCAATTACCGGCACGGGCGTGGCGACCGCGATGGGGCCCTGCGCCTGGCGATCGTGATATTCGTGCTCGAGCTGGTGCTCTGGCTGTGCCGGTCGCACATCGTTGTGGGCTTCGAAGCCTTCGGCTACCTGATGCTCACGATTGCCGCAGGACTGCTGTGGGGCGGCGCGATGTGGATGTTGTATCTGGCGATCGAGCCTTGGATTCGGCGGAACTGGCCGCAAGCTATTATTTCCTGGAGCCGGTTGGTCTCCGGGCAAGTGCGCGACGCGGTGGTGGGGCGCGACATTCTGTTCGGAGTCGCGTTCGGCACGCTCTGGCTGGTGATCGTTGAGGTCGCCTACATTCCTCTGGCGCGCATCGGTGCCCCGCCGCCGCTGCCCTCCTCGGCATATTTGCTGGGAGGGCGCCACGCGCTGGGCCAATGGGTGACCCAGATTCCGTTCTCGATTTTCGGAACGCTCGAGTTCTTCTTCATGCTGCTGGGACTGAAAGTGCTGGTCGAGTTCCTGCTGAAGCTGGTGGGCCTGAAGGGCCGGCGCGGCGATTGGATTGCCGCCGTGTTGTTCGTGGCAATCTCCGTCGCCAGGCGATCGCCAGATATCTCGCATCTCGCAGTCGACCTCCCGGTCCTTCTGCTCATTTACGGCATCCTGGCGCTGATTGTACTGCGCTTTGGCCTGGTGGCTCTGGCGGTGGGAGCCTTTACCGTGGACATGCTGGGCAACGTGCCCTTCACCGCCGACTTCTCGGCGTGGTACGCCAGCACGGCGTTGCTGGCGCTGCTGAGTGTGGTCGCCCTGGCGGGCTGGGGATTTTATCACTCACTGGGCGGGGAGCCGCTGTGGCAGGTGGAGGAGTAGGGGAGTTGGAGGTTATACTGGGCGGCGCGCGATTAGAACAGTTCGACACTCACTCCCTGCACGGAGGCAGAGGCGAGTCGGGCATCTCGAGTCAGCAGGGATCCGCCGAGTTGTTCGGTGAGCGTAACGTACGCCGCATCATAGGCTGACAGATTGTGCCGGAGCCGCCAAATGTGAGGCAAGAAAACAAAGTGAGGATAGCGGGTTATGCGAAGGTCCTGTAGATCCTGAAGCGCAAGATCGGCGCGTTGCGCGGAAATCGAAGATTCCCGAACCAGCCTGCGCAGAACCTGGGCAACTTCAAGGTCAAGAAGATGCGGAGCATGCAGAGATTCGCCGCGCGAGTAAATTCGCGTCTCAATTCGTTGCCCTACGGCGGTCTGAAGAAGCCAGTCAATCGCCGCAGATGCGTCCAGGACGATCACCGCGCCTCGCGCTCTTCTCTCACCAGCCGCGCGGTATCCAGGGCGAGCGTGACTGGTTTATGGGCGTGCAGACGTTCCCGCAGTTCCGCGAGCGTGGGCCGCTCGGCGATCTCCTTGATTTCAGCCAGCAGGTAGTCCGAGAGGGACATTCCGGCCATAGCGGCACGAGCTTTCAGGCTGCGATGCAGGGCATCCGGGACGTTACGCAGTTGAATCATCTTTGGCATGTGATTAGCATACTTGCATGTGGAGCACATGTCAACTTCCGTCACCGTACTGCCTTTCCTCTTTTCCTCACATCAAGCCGAACGCTTTTTTCATGGCATCGGAAGTCACGGCGCAGGCTTGGTCCAACGGCAAAGCGCGCAGAGCTGCATTGAACGGCTCGGCCTGGATGGGGCCGTCGTAACCGATCTGGAGCAGCGCGTCGAGGAATTGTTTCACCGGGATGACTCCGGTGGCGACGGGCAGTTCCCGGTTGTCGTCGCGGTACTGATCGAGCGTGAGGCCGGTGGGAGCGTCGTTCAGGTCGACGGTGATCACATCCTGCCTGCGGAGTGTCAATAGATCCTGCTGCGTTTCTTGCGCGTTGAACCAATGCCAGCTATCGAGCTGGATGCCGAGGTTATCGGTGCCGATGGCGATCAGCAGTTCCTTCATTTCACTCAGCGTATGAATGAACGGGTGCTTCTGGCTTCGCCAGAGCGTACGCGGGGAGACGTATTCCAGCCCGAGTTTCTGGCCGTGATCGGCGAGAATCTGCGCACACAGCCGCAGGCGCTGGGCATGATGACGGAAGTTCTGCAAGTAAGTGAGTTGGTCGCTGCAGGGCATGATCCAGGTGCTGACCCGCCAAATTCCGGCTCGCTGGAGGACCGCGGCCGTAGCCGGAAGTTTCTTCAGGTCGGAATTGAAGGTATCCGAATCGTTGCGGAATTCGACTGGCAGTCCGGCCGCTCCAAACTTCAGATTTCGTTTCTGCAGATCGTCGAGGAGCCGATGCAGTGCGTCGTCATTTAACCCAGCAAGATAGCCGGCATCGGGGTCCAATCCTTCGAAGCCGTGCTTGGTGGCCAGCTCCACGGATTCGGGAAAGGTCGCGTGAAAGCCCAAGCGCCCCAGGCTGAGGATTGCGTAGAACTTGCGCTCCGGAACAGTCGCGGCTGCGATGAGCTTGCTTACTGTGGAGAGCGCGATGGCGGTAGCGGCGCCTGCGGCCAGGAAGTGGCGTCGAGTGATGGGATTGAACATGGCGGGATGATTGTAGATCGCCGCTACACCTTCCTGCTGCTCGGAGGGTCGCTCGCTGCCATCGAAAATTGGGGTATCCCCCTCCCCCCTCGAATCCTTGGAATCATCGCGCTAGCACGAAATTCCCCGCAAAATCCGCAAGGCAAATGACTTATAGGTCAAAATATAGACAACAAATAACTTAGGGCGGGGACAATTCGGGTTCACCCAACCGTCACGGCCTCGACCATAATTACAGGATTTAAATTGCGGCACAAGGGTAGATGTCACAAGGGTGTGCTGTGGAAAACGGACGGCTGCTTGAAGAGGCAAGATTCCCTCTCTACCGGCTGCCTCGGGAACAGCACCTAGCTCTCGAGGCGACCTTTCAGAACCTCTTGCACATCCCGTCGGCCTTGCAGGATCGCGACCACGTGCAGAGGTTTAGTGTCGGGCCGGTAGACGATGAGATAGGAATAAACTGGAAAGAACTTCACCGGTTCGTCCGTGAGATCTTTGCGCCACTGACCGATGCCTGGACTTCTGGCTAGCGAAACGATCTGGTGCGGATGGCTGCTTCAACACGATCTGCAATCCTCGCGCTGCTTTCCTTCTTGACGTAGCGCCAGATTTGGACAAGATCACGGGCGGCTTCCGGCGCGAGAACATAACGCCTTCTCATTCGGGCTGGGTTTTCAGCTTCGCCAGGTAAGCATCGAGCTGGTCTTCTGGGATTCCCTCTCCGCGATCGAGTTGAGCGATGCCGCGGCGAATCTTGGCATTGATCTCGTCCCGGTTCTCTAGAAGCCAGCGGTCCTGTTCTTCCTGCGTGTCGAGCAAGCGAAGCAGGACTTCCTCGACGCTTCTGGAGCCGGTGGCTTGGAGCTGCTTTTGGATTCTGGCTTCCAGTGATGGATCGCGGATTTCGATGGTCATAGCTAGCTCCTTTGGTTTAAGGGTACGGGAAAGAGAGGGGTGAATCAACAAAATCCCCGGAGGGATTGAGCCGTTGAATCCCACATCTCGCAAAGGAGGCGAGAAAGTGGGGCACCCGGCATCCAGTATTCGCCCTATGAGGCGCTCCTTTTTCCCTTACTCGGTTTCGTCTTCGAGCCGCCGGTCCGTTTCCGGCGAGGCGGAATGTAGTGAAATCGAATCAGATATATGTTATTGCCCTTGCCGTGCTTTGCGACCTTGAGCAGATCGAGTACTCCAAGGAAGCCGGATTCCCGCGCTAGCTCCGGGGTAATATCAGGAAACCCGATCGGTGTGACCGACTCGATTTCTATCTCGCCGTCTCCCATGCGATAGCGACGGCCTTCCGCGACATGGGGGCTGGTCCAAATCCTGACGCTGCAAGTGATGTCGCCGCGAACCACCCCTTCGCGAAGGCGCTTGGCAAAGACCATGGCTCCTCTGAACGACCAGTGCAGGATGCGATTATATCCGGTCATTTCGGCGAGAGGACGGGGGCCGTGGCCCAACTCTGTCATCCTGAGCGGAGTTGGCGATCGCGAAGCGGGCGACGACGCAGTCGAAGGAACCCCTGCACGCTGGGACTAACGATAGCGTCTCAGGGAGTTCTCACCAGGCGGCCCGGAGCAGTGGTGGAAGCGCCTTTCGGCTTTCGTGGAACTGCGGGCGGGGATGGGGTCCTTCGACTGCGCGGCTGCTTCGCATTTCGCGAAGCAGTCGCTTCGCTCAGGATGACAGGGGTGTGGAGTGATCGAGAGTAATCAACAGAAGGGATGGGCCGTGGCATCCCGCTTTTCGGAAAAGAAGCGAGAAGTGGGGTACCCGGCCTGTCGCCAACAGACTGCCGGCATTAGCGGAGAATCCCTCGCATCTTCTTCTATCTGCACGGCATCTAAACCTTGACAACACTTCACTCACATCCTATCATGCGGGTGGATGCAATGATAAGCACATTGATTACAAAGCACTTATCTAGTTCAGGAGGAGCATTTTATGGGAAAGATTATCGGAATTGACCTGGGGACTACCAATTCCTGCGTGGCGGTGATGGAGGGCGGCGAGCCTAAAGTGATCGCTAATGAAGAAGGAGGGCGGACCACGCCTTCTGTAGTCGGATTCACCAAGACTGGCGAACGGTTGGTGGGGCAGGTCGCGAAGCGGCAGGCGATCACCAATCCGGAAAATACCGTCTATTCGATCAAGCGGTTTATGGGACGGCGCTACGACGAAGTCACGGAAGAGATCAAGATGGTGCCCTACAAGGTGGTGCAGTCGGGCGACCATGTTGCCGTAATGGCGCAGGGCAAGGAATACACCCCGCCACAGATTTCGGCGCTGATTCTGCAGAAGCTGAAGAAGGCGGCGGAAGACTATCTCGGAGAGAAAGTGACCGAGGCGGTCATCACCGTGCCGGCGTATTTCAACGACGCCCAGCGGCAGGCGACCAAGGATGCCGGACAGATTGCCGGGCTCGACGTCAAGCGCATCATCAACGAGCCGACGGCGGCCGCGCTGGCGTACGGGCTCGATAAAACCAAAGACGAGATGATCGCGGTGTACGACTTCGGCGGCGGGACGTTCGACATCTCGGTGCTGGAAGTGGGCGAGGGCGTGATTGAAGTCAAGGCCACCAATGGCGACACGCACCTGGGCGGCGACAACCTCGACCAGCGGATTGTGGATTGGCTGATTGACGAATTCAAGAAAGATGAAGGCTTAGATTTACGTGGCAAGGGGAACGAGATGGCCCTGCAGCGTCTGCGCGACGCAGCGGAGCGGGCCAAGATCGAGCTTTCGACCACGATGGAGACCGAAATCAATCTGCCGTTCATTACGGCGGATGCGGGCGGTCCGAAACATCTGGTGAAGAAGTTGACGCGCGCCAAACTCGAGGGGATGGTGGAAGACATCATTCAGCGCTCGGTTGGTCCGTGCAAGCAGTGCTTGAAAGATGCGGGGGTTGAGACCAGCAAGATCAACGAAGTGGTGCTGGTGGGCGGACAGACGCGCATGCCGCGGATCCAGGCGCTGGTGAAGGAATTGTTCGGCAAGGAAGGCCACAAGGGAGTGAATCCCGACGAAGTGGTGGCGATTGGTGCGGCGATTCAGGGTGGCGTGCTGGGCGGCGAGGTGAAAGATCTGCTGCTGCTGGACGTGACTCCGCTGTCGCTGGCGATTGAAACGCTGGGCGGGGTGGCGACCCCGATGATCCCGCGCAACACGACGATTCCGACCAAGAAGACGGAGACGTTCTCGACCGCGGCCGACAGTCAGACCTCGGTTGAGGTGCACGTGCTGCAGGGCGAGCGGCCGATGGCGGCGCAGAACCGGACTCTGGGCAAG
>DATHQJ010000026.1:0-20658 GCA_035482825.1 Binatus sp. (SeqCode)
CGCCACCGTGCCTCTCGGCAAGCGTCCTCGCGGCATCCACGCCAGCCCGGACGGCCATTTTCTCTACATCGCTCTAAGCGGCTCGCCGCTCGCCGGCCCCGGCGTGGATGAAAGCAAACTCCCCCCGCCCGACAAGACCGCTGACGGTATCGGTGTCTTCGACGTCCAGCAGAACAAGCTCGTCCGCGTTATCCAGAGCGGCTCCGATCCGGAAAATTTCGACATCACCAAAGATGGCCACACCATCATCGTCTCCAACGAAGACGACGCCAAGGCCAGCTTCATTGACGTCACCTCCGGCAAGGTGACGAAGTCCGTTCCCGTCGGAGAAGAGCCGGAAGGCGTGAAGGTGAGCCCCAACGGAAAGTTCGTCTATGTGACGTCAGAAAATACCGGAACCATTTCGGCGATCGATGTCGCCGCCGCCACCCTGATCAAAACTTTCAAAGTCGGACGCCGTCCCCGCTCCGTCGCGTTTCTGCCCAACAGTTCCCGCGCCTACGTCAGCGCCGAAAACGACGGCGCCGTCACCGTCGTCGATAGCACGAAGCATGAGACCATTCAAACCATCGCGCTGGGGCAACCGGGAGTCATCAAGCCCATGACGGTCATACTCTCGCCCGATGGCGCAACCCTCTACGTCAGCACCGGCCGCGGGCACAAACTCTTCGTCATCGACACGGCCACCAACAGAATCAGCGCATCGTTCGAGATCGGCGAGCGCCCCTGGGGCATCGCACTCTCCCCCGACACCAAGACCCTGTTCAGCGCCAACGGTCCATCGAATGATGTCTCGGTAGTCAGTCTTGGGAGTCAGAGCGTGACGAAGAAAATCAAGGTAGGTGATGGACCGTGGGGAGTGGTGGTTCTTCCAAACTGATTCGACGTCTGAGGCTGCGCACCGTTCAGAAGCCCACAGAAATTTCGTTCCGGTCGTCGGGAATCCGCAAATCGATTCCGCGTTCATGATTGGCGGCCACCGTCGCTTGGATGTCGAGCTGCCCCAGCGGCACGCTGCGCTGCTGGCGCTCAATGCTCACCGACAAAGCGCTGGCCGTCAGCACAAACCGCCGGCTTTCCAGCCGCTCTCCGTCGGCCAGCACAAAGATGGTTGGCGGCAGCAGCTTGGCAGTCGTTGAAGTTGAATTCGCCGCAGGAGAAATCTCGATGACCTGTCCTTTCGGCACCACCGGCTCGGGTGTCCGCTGCATTACGATCTGCGGCTGCCCCGGTGTCGCGTCCGCTTCCGGTTGCTCGGACTCGACCGAATCGTAATAAGGGAAAAATCCTGAACCAATCCCGGCGCGCCGATGAACTCCGCCCGAAGACATCCCGCGTCTCACTCGACCCCCGCCCGAAAAGCCGCGCTGTCCGCCGCCGTGGACGGCCGGCGCACTTCGCTGCGCCAGTCCGGACCCGTTCAGAATCGCAAGCCCCAGCAGTGCAAATAAGACTGATCTCAGCACGCCGAGATTATACCCGTTTTCAACCTGAAGAACTCCTTAAGGTTCGGAGAAAAAATTGATCTTTGGCCCCTGTCTTGAAAACGGCTTGTTTTGCTTCGGCTTGAAGACGCGATGCTTTAAACAGTATGGCGCGGATTCCTTTTCAGGTGCAGCTCGGGAATACGGGGAACCCTGTATTTGTCCGCTCATCGCTCATAACGGAATCCGCGGGCCTCGAAGCCGCAAACTTTACCCTGTGGCCTCGCCCATACCACATCGGATGAGCCTACCCAAATCCCTGGTGCAGCACGACTTTCGGGCCGCCAAGTCCTTTGGCGGCACAATTGCTTCCTTACCTTCGTCGGCGCTCTCTTTCGACCAAGTGGGCGGAGGTGTTTACCGACGACAATGGGAATTTGTGAACCGAAGCGAACTTCCGAATTTGGAGGTGATACTCTTGCGAGGCAAAAGCAAAGAACGTTGGAGAGAACTTTGCGAGCGGGTTGTTTCCGAGCAAGACCCAGAAAGATTTGAAGCCACACTCCAGGAGCTGCTTGAAGAATTAGAAGAGCGCGAAAAAAAGGCGGCGCCACGCGACAAAGTACGCGTTCCGCCTATCGGAAAACTTATCAACAAACCTTATCAACATCAGTTCTCAAGCACCTTAAGTTGATGAAGAAAGTTGCGTTGTTTTCTGAGGAGGGGATGGTGCATGTTTCGCCTCCAAGCTCAGCAGGTAGCATTTCTCATGCACCGGCCAGCCACTGCCGTTGCTCTTGGACTCCGCAAGCCGGAGAGGCTTGCCGCAGATTGCGCACCCCATGAATCCGTTTTGTGTGGTCGTCAGAACCCTTAGAGTATTCATAAAAACTCGTCCCGGTCGATCAATATCGTTATTATCCCGGGAGGCGCTGAGATCAATCGGGTCCTGGCTGTAGCCCCTGCCGCAAAAATACAGTCTGTAGGGTATCCAACCGTTTCCCGCCCCGGGGGCAACTAACTAAACGCCACTTCCTGCATAGGCCCCCACCATGCCAGCGCGTCGTCTTGAAGATCGCATCCGAGAACTGTGCGCGCGAGCCCTTTATGAAAAAGGCGACGAATGGCTCGCCACGGTTCAGGACTTGCAGTTAGCCATTCACGAACACGGACTACGGGTTGCGAACTTAACCGGCGCTGCCACACTCGGTGGCATGCCCCAGCTCATGGCAGAACGCCGGAACCGCTAGCCAACAGGAGGACGAGGGGTAGCCTGCAAATTTGCGGATATCGAAGTGATCCGCGCCATCAGATCAGGCAAATTCCATTGTTGACTGCTATTGCGCAGCGGTTCCTTGGCCTCTCCGCTCGCGCTTCCTCATAGATACGGCACGAAGCCTGGCGTCTTCATCTCGAGGCGATAAACGGAAGTGGTGGCCGTAATGTAGAGCGTCCGATAGTCCTTATCACCCCAATTCAGATTTGCCGGCTGTTCTGGCATCACAATGGTGCCCAGATGGTTGCCCTTCGGGTCCCAGACCCAGATGCCTTTCGGCCCGGTTACAAAGAGGTTGCCATTCTTATCCACCTTGATTCCGTCGGGCACTCCATCGCCCTTCCCACCCGGTTCCTCGCCGAAGATCCGGCCGTTCCTAAGGGTTCCGTCCGGCGCTACGTCGTATACACGAATATTTCTTTGTTCGCTGTCGTCGACATAGAAATGTTTGCCGTCCGGCGAAAAGGCGAGGCCGTTCGGCTGGGTGAGATCCTTGGTGAGCAGTTGCACGTTGCCTTTCGCTTCTAGGCGGTAAACGCCCTGGAAGGGAATTTCCTGCTTTTCACCGGCCACCAGATCCAACGTCGGATCCGTGAAATACAACGCTCCATCCGGCCCCACGATCACATCATTTGGACTGTTGAATTTCTTTCCGTCGTAGTGATCGGCGAGGATTTTGTATTTTCCATCAGGAGTGACCTCGATGATGGCACGCAATACGCTGGCACAGTCGATCAGGCGATGCTGCCGGTCGAAGGTATTTCCGTCGGGATCGCCGAGCGCAATCACTTCCTCCCTCTTGCCATCGAGATGGAGCCGGTAAATCTTGTTGACGGTTTCGTCGCTCACATAAAGAAAGCCCGCCTCATCCCACACCGGGCCCTCGGTAAAACCGAATCCCGTGCCCACCGCAGTGAGCTTGGCATCGTGATCCACCACATCCCAGAAATGTGGCGACTCGGCCTGCAATTGAAACTGTCGAGGCTGGGTTGGGATCCGGGGAAATCCGGGTGCGCTCACCGCAATCAGCAGCACGGTTGCGAGGATGACCATAAACAGGACGTTCAGGCTGCGATTCATGAGGACGCCGTTCCCTTCCGAAGAATCATTGAGTAACCATGATTGATTAGCCATCTCGGATCGTAGCCTATTCGTCTTCAAACTTTTTCTCGGGGGGTTTCGACGGGCTGGTATTGGCGCCGGCCAGACTCATCAAGTAGCTGACGACATCGTTCAATTCATCAGGGCTGAGGGTTGAGCCCAAGTCAGAGGGCATGAGAGGTTGCGAACTATATTCCAGCCCTTCGAGCTCTGACTTCCCGAGGAAGTGAAAACTTCCATCCAGCGTCTGCAGTTGCAAGGAGAAGTTATCTTCGTTGCGGACTCGGCCCGTGTATTTCTCGCCGCTGCGAAGGGTCGCGGTCGCCATCCGAGCCCGGCGATCGTTGTTCGGTGGAGTGGTGATCTCGTTTCGAATTTGCTCTACATTGTGGGTGCGAGTGTAGGCGGACAAATCAGAAGCGATGAAACCACCTTTGCCGGCCACCATATGGCATCCGGAACACCCGGCCTTACCGAGGAAAATGGTCTCCCCGCGCGCGGGATCACCGGGCAGTTTGACCGGCTTGCCCGTCCCTTGCAGGCTTCGGAGGTAAGTGACGACCGCTTTAATGTTCGGGCTGTCCAGCGAGTGAAAGGCGGGCATTCCACTTCCAGGAATGCCATTCTCAATAATCTTGAAGATCTGAGCATCGGAAAGCTGCTGCACTCTGGGCCTGTCCGCGATGTTCGGCGCGCGTTCGCCCCCCCGGCCGTCCAGGCCGTGACAGTTCGCACAAGTGGACGAGAAAGTTTGCTTGCCCGACGCCGAGGCCGGCTTGACCGCTCTGTGCGCACCTTCAGTTTGCGTCTGCGACCAGGCCACGAAGTCGCCGGCGGGCGAAAGCGCCGCCAGAACTCCGACCGTCAAACAAAATGACTTGAGCCTTGAGAGCATTTGAAGGAAACCCGTTTCATTCTGCCAACATATCTAGTGAGTAAGGTTGTTTATCCCAATCGCAGTGGGCTGGTCAACCATTTTTGCGGCTTGCTCTTCCACACAGCCGCAAACAATGTTAGAGTCCGCGCACATACATACCATTCAGGAGGACGAAATGAACAAGTTTCGTGGCCTGGTGAAGTCCCGCGCTATCTCGGCATCCCTACTATCGATCGGTTTTGTGTGCGCCACCTTCTTCGCAACGAGACTTCTCCGGGCTCAAACCGGGACCAACCCTGCACCCCAGTCCGATGCCGCTCTGATAGCCGAGTTTCGTCGCGTCGAAGTGGCGTCGCTCTCGGATGCTCTGGAGCAGCTCACCGGCAAGCGCATGTACATGAGTCACCGCATGACTCCAATCTTCACCACGAAGTTCGCCGGCTTTGCGCGCACGGTGCAACTCAAGAAAGATGAAGGCAACAGCGACCCCGCCGCGCTGAACGGAATGTTGCAGGCGATCGATGCGGGATCCACTGATTCCGTTTACGTGATGGCGGTCGAGGACGGCCAGGATATTGCCGGAATGGGCGGACTGATGGGCACCGCGATGGCAGCGCGAGGTTACGCTGGAGCCGTAATCGATGGAGGAGTTCGCGACGTCGCGTACTTGCGCAAGATCGGCTTCCCGGTCTACGCGACCGGCATCGTGCCCTCCACCTCCGTGCATCACTATCGTTTCGGAGGCTCCCAGGTGCCGGTGACCTGCAATGGTGTAACGGTCAACGCGGGTGACATTGTCGCAGCCGACAGCGATGGGGTCGTAGTCGTTCCCAGGGACAAAGCGCTGGAAGTGTTGCACCTCGCTCAGCAGATGGATTTCAAGGAGCACTCGATGTACGCAGTCATCGAGCAAACGAAATCGATTGTAGAAGCCGTCAAAAAGTTTGGACGGCTTTAGACGAACGAGAACAATTGCATAAATCTCACTTTCATCAGATAAAGGGTGACATCACGATTTTGCGGAAGGCTTCCAGCATGCGGAAGGCAGCGCTTAGTGCCGTCGTTTTCACTTGCTTGGCCGCGCTTGCGGGCGATACCACTCCCGCGAGCGCGCCCGCAGCCCTCGACGCAACTATCGACGTCCGCTCCGAAGATCTTCTGGTTCACCCTCCCGCCGCCAATTGGATTTCCTATAACGGAGACTATTCAGGTCGCCGCTTTAGCGGCCTTTCTGAGATCAAGCCGGACAATCTCGCCGGGCTACGTGCGGAGTGGGTCTTTCATGCCCGCAATTCGAGCCGGCTTGAACTCACTCCCGTAGTCGTGAATGGAATGATGTTTGTCACCACGGCGAACGACGCCTCTGCCCTGGACGCACGCACCGGCCGCGTGGTGTGGCACCACTCCTGGCCGGTTTCGGAAGGGTTGATCGACGATGCCTCCGGGCACCTCAATCGCGGCGTCGCCGTATGGCACGACCGGGTTTACATGGAGACCGACAACGCGCATCTCCTCTGCCTGGATGCTCGCTCCGGAAATCTCATCTGGAATGTCGCCTACGCGAACTGGAATAAGAATTACGGCGCGACCGGCGCTCCGCTCGTGGTCAAAGACAAAGTCCTGGTGGGTACGTCTGGCGGCGATGATGGGGTTCGAGGCTTTCTTGCCGCCTACGATGCCATGACCGGCAAGCTGGCCTGGAGGTTCTGGACGATTCCGGGCCCCGGCGAATTCGGTTCCTCAAGCTGGCCGGGACAGCTCTATTTGCATGGCGGTGGAACCACATGGATGCCGGGAACTTACGATCCTCAACTCAACACCGTGTACTGGGGCACGAGCAATCCGGCGCCCGATTTCGAAGGCGGCGTGCGTCCGGGAGACGACCTCTACACCGACTGCGTGTTGGCCCTCGATCCGGATACCGGAAAACTAAAGTGGTATTTTCAGTTCACGCCGCATGATATTTTTGACTTCGACGCGGTCGAGACTCCAATCGTCATCGATGCCGTCTTTCAGGGCAGCCAGCGAAAATTGCTGGTGCAGGCCAACCGCAATGGCTTCATCTATGTGCTTGACCGCACCAATGGAAAATTTCTTTCGGCAACGCGATTCGTTGAGAAGATGAATTGGGCGAAGGAAATCGATGCGCAAGGCAGGCCCGTCCGGACGGGCATCGAACCTGCCGCGGCCGGAACCCGCATTTGCCCCGGCTACTCGGGCGCGACCAACTGGTACGCCCCCTCTTACAGTGAGTCCACCCATTCGGTATATTTCATGGCCTTGGAGGAGTGTGAGACTTATTTTTTCAAGCCGCAGGTTTTTAAGGAGGGTCACGGCTATTATTCAACTGGAGTGGAACGCATCCCGGGCGAAATGTCGCAGAAAGTTCTGGTCGCGTTCAATCTGGATACAAATTCCATCACCTGGAAGTATCCGCAAGTTGGCACAGGACATTCCTCCGGCGGAACCATGACAACCGCAGGCGGCCTGGTATTCTTCGGCGACGATGCCGGATCTCTGGAAGCGGTGAACGCGCAAACCGGCAAGCCGCTCTGGCACTTCAATACCGGGCAAGATATCAGTGCGTCTCCGATGAGCTACGCCATCGCCGACAAGCAGTACGTGGCCATTGCCGCCGGAAGTGACATCTTCAGCTTTAAGTTGCCGTAGCCAGTGGTCGGATCTCGAAAACTAAACTGCAAATTGTAAGGAGACAAAAACATGAATTCGACTTTCACTCGCCGAACCTTTGCCACGCGCTTCGCTTCTGTACTCTCCGCTCTGGGAGTCACCACCGCTGTACTTCCCAAGCGCGCATTGGCTCAAAGTTCCCCCGCGCAGGATGCGGGCGGAATCCGCAAGCTGAACAGCGAAGGCAAACCCGGCAGCGAAAAAGATGTCATCATGCCGGTGATTGTCCACAATGGGCTGATTTATGTCGCAGGGCAGGGCGCCCACGATAGCCGGGATTCGAAGGAATGGACCATCGAATCTCATACCACCATGGTCATGGACAAGATCAAGAAGCACGTGGAGATTGGCGGAGGATCGATGGACACCATTCTTCAAGCCAATGTCTTCCTGGTAAAGATTGAACACTGGGATGGAATGCACAAAGTGTTCGCGACCTATTTCCCGCATGGCGGCCCGTCACGCACAACCGTTGCGGTCGCGGCGCTGCCCGGAGATTCGCTGGTCGAAATCAATTGCATTGCCGCAGTCCCCCATAAATAGACTCCCAAGTAGACTCCAAGGACCAAGGAGAAGGCCTCATGCGACTCAACTCAAAGTGGAACCGGCGCAGCTTTCTCGGCAGCGTGGGCGTAATAGCGGGCTCAATCCTGACACCGCGTAAGTTATTTTCCCGGAATCGCGCCGCCGCAGCGACAAGCACGCAGGTCAGCGGATTTGGACAAACCGGCAATCCCTATGAAGAACTTGGGATACCCACGGTAATCAACTGCGAGGGGACCATGACCGTCCTAGGCGGCTCGCTCCCCCACCCCGAGCTGGAAGCGGTCATGACCATGGCCGGTCGCCACTTCGTGAACATTCCGGATTTAGAGGTCGCCGCGGGCAAGCGCATCGCGGAAATGCTCAAACTGCCGGATGGTTACACCGCGCTGGTGACTTCGGGTGCGGCAGCCGCGATTCAATCCGGACTGGCGGGCATCTTGACCGGCGGGAAAGAAGCGTTGATCCGGCAACTGCCGGATCTCACCGGCATGAAGTCCGAAGTGATCATTCAGAAGTCGCATCGCAATCCCTTTGATCATCAACTTCGCTCCACTGGCATCAAGCTCATCGAGATCGAAACGCCCGATCAATTGCGCGCCGCGGTCAATGAGCGCACGGCCATGATGCACTTCTCCAACTTCGCCAACGCGACGGGACAGATTAAAGTTGACGAGTGGGTCAAGCTGGCGAAGCAACACAACGTCCCGTGCATGAATGACGCCGCCGCCGACACCCCGCCGGTCTCTCATCTCTGGGACTACACCAACATGGGTTACGACCTGGTGACGTTCAGCGGCGGAAAGGCGATTCGCGGCCCACAGTGCGCTGGGCTATTGATTGGACGCCAAGACATGGTGGCGAACGCCCTGCTCAACAACAGTCCGCACGAAGACACATTGGGCCGCAGCCAGAAGGTGGGCAAGGAAGAAATCCTGGGCATGGTCAAGGCTCTCGAACTTTTTCTCGCGGAAGACCACGAAGCTCTGGCTAAAGAATGGCAAGCCCGGCTGGAAGGAATCTCGCGCGAACTCACGAAAGTGCCGGGTGTCACGACGTCGTTCTTCGTGCCCGACATCGCCAATCATGTGCCCCACATGAGTATCACCTGGGATGCGGCCCGCGTTTCCTTAACCCCGCAGCAGGCGTCCAAGCTCCTGCGCAATTCGAAGCCGTCCATTGTCATCGGAGGCGGCGAGGAAAAACCGGGACTGGTCATGTGCGCGTTCATGCTGCAACCAGGGGAAGACAAAATCGTTGCCGAACAGCTTTCGCGTGTGTTGCGCGAGCACGCGGCGTGAGCGAGGACGCCCCCTGCGATGAACCCTGCGACAACGAACGCTCCGAGGACGACCGCTGCTCGATCGAGTAACGTGCGCTGGTTTCTGATCTTCTGGCTGTTTATCCTCAGCGCCGTTTCCTATCTCGATCGCGTAAACATTTCCATTGCGGGCGGGTCTATCGCGGAGGCCTATCACCTCAACGACGTGCAACTCGGCAAAGTATTCAGCGCCATGCTGGTCGGGTACGCTCTGTTTCAAACCGTCGGTGGCAGGCTTGCAGACCGCTACGGGCCACGCCGTGTGCTGGCCGGCGGCGTCGCATGGTGGGGAATCTTCACTGCCCTGACTGCTCTGGTCCCCGCAAATATCGCAGGCGCGCTCCTCATCTTCATCGCGGTCCGATTTCTTCTCGGAGCTGGTGAGGCCGTTATCTACCCGTCGGCCAATCAATTCATCGCGCGCTGGATTCCGACCAGCGAGCGCGGCGTCGCCAACGGATGGATTTTTGCTGGTGTCGGAGCGGGTGCCGGCCTGACGCCGTTGCTCATCACCCAGATCATGGTTCGATACGGCTGGCGCTCGTCGTTCTGGGTGTGCTCCATTATCGGATTCGCCGCCGGAGCAGTGTGGTTCTTCAATGCGCGCGACACGCCTGCCGATCATGCCGGCGTTTCCGATTCCGAGTTGACGCTGATTCGCTCGGGACTCACGCAAACGCAATCCAACCCTGATTCGAAAGCGCTCGCGCCCTGGGCGCGCGTTCTGCAAAGCAAAGAAGTCTGGGCCATCACCCTGAGCTACTTCTGCTATGGCTATGTTGCCTGGATATTCTTCGCATGGTTTTATCGCTATCTCGCCAAAGTGCGCGGCCTCGATTTGAAGGCGAGCGCGTTCTACACCATGTTGCCGTTTCTCGCCATGCTCGTGTGCTGCCTCCTAGGAGGAGCGATCAACGACCGGCTCACAAAATGGCAGGGGCCGCGAGTCGGACGCTGCGGTCTCGCAGCAACCGCGATCACGCTTGCGGGCATAGTCATTGCTCTCGGCTCGCAAGTGCAAAGCGCCCGCCTGGCCAGCGTCGTACTCGCCGGCGGGGCCGGTGCGCTCTATCTCGCCCAAAGTTCTTTCTGGTCCGTAACCGCCGATCTTGCCGGCACGTCCTCGGGCTCGGTATCGGGCTTCATGAATATGGGAAATCAGATAGGGGCGGCGCTCACCGCGTCTCTCACTCCCTGGATCGCAACCCGGTTTGGTTGGACGACTTCATTTCTAGTGGCCGCAGCGTTGTGCCTGGTCGGCGCAGCAAGTTGGCTGCTCGTGGATCCATCGCGCCACCTTACTGCGCCCCAGGCGAATGCCGCTTCATTGCCGGTTCAGAATGTGAAACGGCTGTCTGACCAGCCCGCAAGCAGTTAAACTCTTTCCGCCGAAACCGAGGAATTCTATGCCGTGTTTATCTAGAGAGACTAACTTTCGCCGAATTCCTGCTGGAATGCCGAACCGCAAGTCTGCCGTAGCAATCACGATTCTTGCGATCGCCGTGCTCAGCGCCGCTGCCGCCGCCCAATCGAAATCCGCCGCAGAACCACCGGCAACAGTCCACGTCGATGTGACAGCCGGGCACGCGATCAACTCCTTCGATCCCGACAGCGCTCTCGGCAGCTCCATCGACGTTCTTTCCCACGCTGACATCGACAAGGTCTACACGCCGCACATTATTCAAGAGTCGCTCTCCGCGGGCTGGGGTCCGATCACTTACCGCAACAACTCCGAACTCCGCATGGCCGCCTGGCACTGGACCGAGAACGGAAACTGGAGCGACCCATCGCACAAGAGCGGATACTTCACCGGCAGCACCGATCTCAAGGACCCGCTGCGCTACATCCTTTCTTATGCCTTGCCCCACCGTGGTTTCTCCACCAGCGGAGACCGGCCGCTGCAGGGTCCGAATCTCAGCTACTGGAAGAGCAATCCCTATCTCACCAGCAAGTTCACCGGAGAAAGCGACGCGCTGCATCCGCAATGGGTGATCGTGGATCTGAAGGCCGAAAAACCGGTGAGCGCAATCCGCATCGCGTGGGCCAACCCGTATGCCACGACGTATCAGGTGCAGTATTGGGTGGGAACGCGCGCACTCGATTTTGATGCCGGCCCTCAAGGCGAGTGGAAGACCTTTCCCTCCGGCGAAATAAGAAAAGCTCAGGGAGGTACGGCGAATTTGAAGCTCGCCGACGCGCCGGTGACCACTCAGTATGTGCGCGTCTTGATGACCGAATCGTCGAACACCTGCGATCTGCACGGTGCAGACGACGTGCGCAATTGCGTGGGATACGCGATTCAGGAAATCCGTCTGGGCAGCGTCGACTCCAGTGGCACCTTCGCCGAAGTGCAAAAGAATTTTGGCGACCGACCAACCACATTTACAACGTCTTCAATCGATCCCTGGCACTCGGCCGCTGACGTCAACGACACCGGCAGCTACCAGCACAGCGGCTTCGATCTCTTCTTCACCAGCGGACTCACCAACAACCTTCCAGCCATGATTCCGGTCACCATGCTTTACGGCACACCGGACGACGCGGCCGCCCAGATTGCCTATATCGAAAAGCGCGGCTACCGCATCGGGTACGTGGAGATGGGCGAGGAGCCGGATGGCAAGCACGCCATGCCCGAGGACTACGCTGCGTTATACATTCAATGGGCCGCCGCCATCCACAAGATCGATCCTCAACTCAAACTGGGTGGGCCGGTCTTCGAAGGCGTGAATGAGGACATCCGGGTTTGGCCAGACGCGCAGGGCCGCGTCTCATGGATGGGCCGCTTCGTAGATTATTTGAAGACGCACGGCCGCATTGCCGACCTGGCCTTCGTGTCCTTCGAGCACTATCCGTTCGAGCCGTGCGACATTACATGGAAAACTTTGTACACCGAACCTCAGTTGATGAAGCACATCCTGCAGGTGTGGAGGGACGACGGTGTCCCCAAGGAAGTTCCGCTCATGGTGACCGAGAACCATCTGGCCGCCGCGCTTACCGGACCCATGACGACAATTTTCGCGGCCCTGTGGCTGGCCGACAATGTTGGGTCATTCTTCGAAGGAGGAGGCGCCGCTTTCTATCACTCGCCGATTCAGCCCCAGGGCATTCAGAAGACCTGTCTGGGCTGGTCTTCGTGGTCGAATTTTGTTTCGAATGAGGAGTACGAGATTCTGGGCTACACCTCGCCGTATTACGCGGCTCACATGATCAACCTCGAGTGGGTGCAGCATCACTCTGGCGTGCACCAAATGTTCCCATCCGTCGCGGATGTCAAAGATGTCGAAGGCAATGCGCTAGTCACGTCGTACGCGGTGCACCGTCCCGACGGAAACTGGTCCCTGATGCTGGTGAACCGGGACGAGAACAACCCGCATCGCGTGCGCGTGCAATTTGAGGATTCCGCGACCAAGAAGAACGTGCCGTTTTCAGGACCGGTCACCGTGGTGTCGTTCGGAAGCGAACAATACGTGTGGATTGACGATGGCCCAAACAGTCATCCCGATCCAGATCACGCGCCTGTCGCAGCCACTGTGGCTGCAGGCCCGCGCACAGAGTTCTTTCTGCCCAAGGCGTCCATCACCGTCTTAAGGGGAAAAGTGGCGGCTCTCAAGGATTGAACTTCAGGATTGAACTCCGACGCCGCCCCGATTCGATTTGAACAAGCTTGGTAGCGCTAACGGGAATCGAACCCGTGTTTGAAGATTGAGAATCTTCCGTCCTAACCCCTAGACGATAGCGCCTCGAGACGAACTCAAATTATAACAAAGCCTCGCCCCTTTTTCGGCGCGCACCCACAGCGTCCGGACGATCCGCACACCCTGTCCGCCTTCCAGAATTCCGCACCGTCCCATCGCATTTTTTTGTGCAAAACTTGCTGACATCCACAGGCTGGCTAGCGGTATATTTAATATTATCTCCGCAACGCACAACCTATTCGAAAGTTCGAACTCGCAGGAGCGCAGTGTATGTTGTTCATCCATCAACAAGTCCAGACATTCCTGAATTTAGGAGGATGCAAGGAGTATTCAATTATGGCGAAACCAAAATCACCCAAAAAGACGAACGGTACGAAAGAAACCATCACCCCCACCGGCGCCGCTCTCCCCATGTCCGAAGCCAACGTCGCACCTGCGGAGACGATGACAGCAGCGTCCCAACCCGAAGCCGGAACCAACGGAAACAAAAAGACGGCCACCAAAAAGGCCGCACCCAAACCCGAGATCGTACGCAACGAGTCGCGCGCCAGTGTTGTTCCGATTAATCTGGACGAAGAAATCCGCCGCTTCGCCTACTTGCTGTCCGAGCGCCGCGGATTCGAACCCGGCCACGAAGCCGAAGACTGGCTGGCCGCTGAGAACGAAGTTCGTCAGCGCTACCACCAGCAAGGCGCCTAGCGCCTGGTCCCGACACCATTTGGCGGCCGAGCCCCGGCCGCCGCCCTCTCTCGAAAACGTTTACGCTCAACCCGTCTCCAGCCCTTACACCAGACCCGTGGCTGCGTCTATGTGGCTGCTGCATTGTGGCTGCGTCATGTGGAAGAGCGGCGCTTCAGCGCCGCGTAAAGCATCCTCTGATACCGGGCTTGAGCCCCGGTTGCCTCTACCGTCCGTTTCTGAAAAAATACATCGGGGTTCTCCCGCATGGCGCAAATCGGCAGCTTTGCCTTGCTCCTCGCCTTGGCGCTGAGCTTGTATTCGTTCGGAGTGGGCCTGATCGCCCTCTTCTTTCCCGGCGACCCGGACTGGGAGCGCCTGGGTGAGACCGCGCGCCGCGCCGGCATTGTAGTTTTCGGAGGCGTCCTCCTCGCCGCCATCGCCCTTGTCGTCGCCGCCTTCCGCGACGATTTCACCATCGCCTACATTTTCCACCACAGCAACCGCGACCTCCCCGCTCCTTACAAGTTTGCAACATTGTGGTCCGGGCAGGAAGGCTCTCTTCTGTTCTGGTCGCTCCTTCTCGCCGGCTACGGTTTCGTCCTCCGGCTGCGCTACAAGACCGATCCTCGCCTCTTCGCCTACGCCTCCGTCGTTCTCGCCGGCGTGCAAATATTTTTCCTGCTGCTGGTAAATTTCGCCGCCAATCCCTTCGGCCTCCTGGATGGCCCGCTCCGCGCCGACGGCAGCGGCCTCAATCCTCTCCTGCAATATCCTGAGATGGTCATCCACCCACCCATGCTCTACCTGGGCTACGTCGGATTCACCGTCCCCTTCGCCTTCGCCCTAGGCGCGCTCATCATGAAGTATCCCGGCGAAAAATGGATTCACATCACCCGCCGTTGGACCATGGTCACCTGGGGATTCCTCACCTGCGGCATCTTCCTCGGCGCCCACTGGGCCTACGCTGTGCTCGGCTGGGGCGGCTACTGGGGATGGGACCCCGTCGAAAACGCCTCGCTCATGCCCTGGCTCGCCGGCACTGCGTTCCTGCATTCCGTCATGATGCAGGAGAAACGCGGCATGCTGAAAGTCTGGAACATGTGGCTGGTCTTCGCGACATTCTGGCTCGCGATCCTCGGAACATTCCTCACCCGCAGCGGCATCATCGCCTCGGTCCACGCCTTCGCGCAATCGTCGATCGGAGAGTGGTTCGCCTGGTTCCTGGCCATCAGCTTCGTAGTCTTCCTGTTCTTCTTCATCAAGAACCACGACCACTTGCGCAGCGAGCACAAACTCGAATCGCTCATCTCCCGCGAGTCGAGTTTCCTGTTCAACAATCTTCTCTTCGTACTGCTCTGCTTCACCGTGCTCTGGGGAACGTGGTTCCCGAAGATTTCAGAACTCGTGCAAGGCAACAAAGTCACGGTCGGCGCGCCCTTTTATAATCGCGTCGCCATCCCGGTCGCCCTGCTGCTCCTGATCCTCACCGCCGTTGGCCCCTTGCTGGCCTGGCGCAAAACTTCCTTCGACAGCCTCAAGCGAAATTTCAAGTGGCCCACCATCGGCGCCGTCGCCGTCATAGCCTTCCTCATGATCACGCCTCCGTCATGGGGATCTCCCTTCGGCCTGCGCCCCTGGCAAGACATCGCATATTTCTATTCCCTGGTGGCCATCGGCCTCGCCACCCTGGTCACCCTCACCATCGCCAGCGAATACTACCGCGGCGGCAAAGTCATCGCCAGCCACACCGGCCAGGGCATGTTCGCCTCCATCGTCCAGCTCACCCACCGCAACACCCGCCGCTACGGCGGATACATCGTCCACTTCGGCGTGGTCGTCGTCATCATTGGATTCGCCGGCTCTGCCTTCAATCAGGAAAAAGAAGCCGACAAGGGAATGGACTATGGCGACAAGATGACCATCGGCGCCTACACCCTCGTCTGCCGCTCCTATACTCAGGACGACAGTCCCAACAAAGCCAGCGAGTGGGCCGTCATCGACGTCTACAAAGGCGACAAACAAATCGACACCATGACCCCGGTGCGCGAGTTCTACAAGGCCAGCCGTCAGGCCTCCACCAAGCCCGACATCCGATCGACTCTGAAGGAAGACCTCTATCTGGTCTATGAGGGTCAAAACGAGAAAGGTCAGCCCATCATCAAAGCCCATCTCAACCCGCTGGTCATGTGGATCTGGCTCGGCGTCTGGATCATCCTCGGCGGCACGGTGCTGGCTCTGATCCCGAACGCCCCAGCTCCCGTCCGTATCCCAGCCGCAAGGTTAGTAAGCCGAGAAGTTGTCCCCGCAGTAACGGGAGACTAGCCGCGAAGCGGCGAAAGAATAAAGCCCAGGGCGCAAGCCGTGGGTGAGCCAGACAGAAAATGAACCAGCCCCGCAGGGGCGAAAGAATTTAGCCCAGCGCTTCCAGCGCTGGGTCAAGCAGGAAAAAAGGAACCGAGTCCCGGAGGGACGGCACAATCCGCGCATCGAATGACGTATCGTATGAAAACAACATCACCCCACCGTCGCGTCCTCCACTGCGCCCTGCTCTCCCTCGCCGTCATCGCCTTCGCCGGCGCCGGCGATCCCACCTCCCGCTTCAACGAACTCGGCCACCAGATGATGTGCATCTGCGGCTGCAACCAGATTCTTCTGGAATGCAATCACGTTGGCTGCCCCGACTCCGATCGCATGCGCAACGAATTACTGGAAGCCGTCAACCGCGGCGACAGCGACAGCCTGGTCGAACAATCCTTCGTCCAGAAATACGGACCCACGGTTCTCGCCGCCCCCACCACCACCGGCTTCGACCGCACCGCCTGGATCGTTCCCTTCGCCGCCCTCGCCCTCGGACTCATGCTGGTCGTGATGGTGATCAACGCGTGGAAGAATCGTCCCACGCCCGCCATTGCCGACGGCCTGAGACCCATCCGCGGCGCCGAACTTGAACAGTTCCGCGATCAAGCCCGCAAGGATACCGACTTATGAGCTTCGAACTAGCCTGCTGTCTGCTCGCCACCGTAGCCGCGCTCTACTACATTTTTTTCCCCAGCACCTTCTCCGTGGGCCGAAAAAAAACGCGCGCCTCCTACCTGCGCGAGCGCAAAGACGTCGTCTACGAAAATCTCCGCGACCTGAACTTCGAATTCAAAGCCGGCAAAATGCCCGAAACCGATTACCAGTCCCTGAAATCCTCGTTACAAGACGAAGCCGCCACCCTGCTGGCCGAAATCGCCCGACTCGAAGCCAAAGCCGCCGCCGCACCAAGAAAAGTGAGATAGAAAAGCGAAACTATGAACCAACCCCAACCCCCTGTCATCCTGAGCGTAGCGGGAAATGCGCGAAGCGCAGTTCCCGCGAAGTCGAAGGACCCCGTGTCCGCGTGCGTCACCAACTGCCCTCGCAAGGAGTTCTCAGGCAGAACCCCCGCCCCGCGCATCCCAATCATCCTCGCCCTCACCCTCCTCCTCACCACCCTAGCCTCCGCCCAAACCCTAACCGGCCGCGTCAAAAACTCCACCACCAACAAACCCTCCGCCGGCGACGACGTCGTCCTCCTCAGCCTCGGTCAAGGCATGGAAGAAGCCGGCCGCACCAAAACCGACGCCAAAGGCAACTTCACTTTCAAGCTCGACGGCCAAGGCCCGCATCTCATCCGCGTCATCCACCAGGAAGTCACCTATCACCGCATGGCCCCTCCCGGAACCACTTCCGTCGAGGTCGAAGTCTACGATGTCGCCAAAAAAGTCGACGGCATCCAGGTCGTCGCCGACATCATGACCTTCCAGGCAGATCAGGGCCAGCTCCACGTGCAGCGCACCTTCGCGGTGAACAACGTTTCCAAACCGCCGCTCACCCAGATGAACGAGCACAACCTCGAGTTCTATGTCCCCGACGGCGCAACCGTCAGCGAAGGCCAGGCCATGACCGCCGGCGGCCAGCCTGTAAATTCCGCCCCCGTTCCCGAAGGTGCCAACGCCAAGAATCGCTACGCATTTCTTTTCCCACTGCGCCCCGGTGAGACGCGCTTCAGCGTCGTCTACTCCGTTCCCTACACCGGCAGCGTGAATATCGATCCCAAAAGCATTTATCCTCTGGAGCACTTCGTCGCCATCGCGCCCAAGTCGATGGAATTCTCCGCCGCTCCCGGCACCAATTTTCAAGTCGCACCCTACCCCGGCCAGCCCGACGCCAACGTAGAAGTTTCCTCCAACACGGATCAGGGCAAGCCCCTGGCATTCAAGCTAAGCGGCGAAGGCACACTGGCAGCCCCCGCCGAAGAAGGCAGCGGCGGCGAGCCCAGCCAAGGCGCGCAGGCGCAGCCCGAAAGCCGCCCCGGCGGAGGCCTCGGCCCGCCCATCGACGCTCCCGACCCGCTGCAGAAATATCGCTGGTACATCCTCGGCGGATTCGCCGCCGTCCTGATTCTCGGCGGAGTCTTCGTCGCCACGCGCCAGCAAGCCGCCAACCGCGCCGCACGCGCCAAAGGCAAGGGCCCTGCCTCCATGACCTACGAGGACGAAGGCGAAGAAGGCTACGAAATCGCGGAAGTCCCCGCAGCGCGCGAACCCGTAGGCTCTGCTCGCGCCGGCGAAACTCGTGCGCGCCCCCCCGCTTCCTCCTCCATGCTGCTCGAAGCCCTGAAAGAAGAACTCTTCCAACTCGAAGTCGAACGCCAACAAGGCCGCATCACCCACCAGGAATACGAAACCGCGAAGTCAGCCCTGGATCAAACCCTGCAACGCGCCCTGAAACGCGAAGCCACCAAACACGGCTAGCCGCAAAGAGGATCTATGCGCTTAGGGACGCCGATCCACTATCTGTCGTCACGCGGTGGGCGCTTCCCGAAGGACAGCCGCACGACTGGCACGCCAGCGCAATGGCAGCCGTTCGGACTACACCCCAGAGCATCCGCTCTTCTGGTGATTGCGCTCGGCCTTCTAACTTTTTTCCTACCGCTCATAACCGTCGATCCGCCAGTCTTGGACACAACTCATTGGTCGGCGTTCAACATTGTGCTGCAGATGTATCGGGGGAACTTGCATGCCCCCGCATGTGAGCGGTGTGGCGTACCGCTGGTCCGAGCGTTCGTGGCTCTCCCGGCCCCGGTTACTGCAATCTACTTGCTGATGTTGGTAGCTCTCGTACCACTCTCGGTCCCGTATGCAATGAATACGGTGGCTGCGATATCGGGGCTCGGCGGTATCGCCAGTCTGTACTTGTGGAGGCCCGGGACCGCTTGGGCTTTCGAAGCAACCTTCTACGGACACTGGTCCCGCGTCGCACGCGTGCACTACGGCTTGTTACAACTTGCACTTCTCGGCGTCATGGCCGTTCTGTTTCTGATCGCAACAGGCGGCAAGAACCAACCCAGCCCTGCATCTTGAAAATTCATCCGCGCAGAGAAAAAAATTGCCGGACCAGTGACCTCTCATCGGTCATGCACGTATGTCCCTTCACCGCCGGGGGCCACGCGGCACCTTCCCGCAAAAAAGCAAAATTCTGCACCAACCCGACTTCAAAAACTGAGCCTTTTAGAGTAATCTTCTAGGCCGATTCGTAAGGAGGCTTTCTATGGCACAGAACACTCCGATCGAGATGGTCCGACACGCCTCGACGGTTTCCATTGCCTGGGGAGTTTTACTGATCGTCCTGGGCGCAGCAGCAGTGGCTTCTCCGTTTCTTGCCGCTGTCGCGGTGAACGTGGCCGTCGCCTGGCTGATTGTTTTGGCCGGCGTTGTCCACATATTGCTCGCCTTCCGCGCCCACGGAGCCGGGAGCATGATCTGGAAGCTCCTGGTAGGGGTTGCGTACGTGTGCTTCGGCGGATACCTCATCGCACGCCCGCTGCTCGGTGTCGCGTCGCTGACCTTGCTGCTGGCAGCTCTCTTCCTGATTGAAGGCATCCTCGATATCGTTCTGTTCGTGAAGATGCGTCCAATCCGAGGATCGACCTGGGTGCTGCTGGACGGAATCGTATCCCTGCTGCTGGGCCTGATGATCTACATGCAGTGGCCGTCGAGCGCCGCCTGGGCCATCGGCACGCTGGTAGGCGTCAGCCTGATCTTCAGCGGCGTTGCGCGGGTCATGATGTCGATGGCAGTACGCAAGGTAACCAGCGCCGTAGCGCCGCCGTCATCGATGGCGGCTTAGCCAGCGCCGCCCGGCATCTGCGACGCCGAGAGGTGGAACAGCTTCGAGGCTTGAGGAAATGTGTGCCCAGCGAGGCCTGAGTCTAGCTGAAAGAACAGAGTAAGGAGGAAGACCGACATGGGCGGATTGATTCCATTGAGCGACGCGTCCCGGCGCCCCACCCGCGTCCCCGTCATCACCATCCTGATTATCCTGGCGAACGCCTTCGTCTTTGTACGCGAACTGATGGGGGGCGAGGACTTCGTGACCCAGTGGTCGGCGGTCCCCGCCCAAATTTTCTCCGGCCACCATTGGATCACGATTTTCACTGCGATGTTCATGCACGCCAGTTGGTCGCACATCATCGGCAACATGATTTTCTTATGGGCCTTTGGCCCCGAGATCGAAGACGCGATGGGCCGGGCCCGCTACCTCGTTTTCTACCTGGTCGGCGGAATCGTCGCCATGCTAGCCCAAGTCGCAGCCAGCCCCAACTCCACCGTCCCCAACCTGGGCGCGAGTGGAGCGATTGCCGCCGTGATGGGCGCCTTCCTAGTCACCTATCCTCGCGACCGCATTCGCTCGATTCTCATCATCTTCATCTTTGTGAAGATCACATTCATCCCGGCCGCACTGTTGATCGGCTTCTGGTTCCTAACTCAGCTCTTCAATGCCGGACAAGTAGCCCACGCGCAGACCGGAGGCGTGGCCTACCTCGCCCACGTAGGCGGCTTCCTCTTCGGCGCCATCACAGCCCGCCTGTTCGAGAGCGCGAACCGAATCTCTCCGGTTTCCGAACCTTGAAAACCCTGTGACGAACAAGATTGAATGAACAAAATTGGGACAATAAATTGGGACAACAAAATCATTCGGTTCCAGTCAGCACAAAACCCCCTTGTCATCTTGAGCGGAACATG
>DATHQJ010000027.1:0-6747 GCA_035482825.1 Binatus sp. (SeqCode)
CGCAGTCAGATTCTTTGGAGTTCCTGAGGGAACGGGCAGCATATTTCCCATTGTGCCAATCGTGGCCTTTGCCATCGTCTTCGGACTGAGCATGGATTACGAAGTGTTCCTGGTCGCGCGAGTGCTCGAAGCGAGGAGGAGTGGGCTGAGTGAAGAGGAGGCGATCCCCGAGGGGATGGCCAGAACGGCGGGACTGATTACCAGCGCCGCCGCGATCATGATTGTGGTATTCGCGGCATTTACCTTCGGAAGTTTTCTGGTGGTTAAGATGCTCGGATTTACGCTGGCAGTAGCCGTGCTCATCGACGCAACCCTGGTTCGTATTGTGATTGGACCTGCGCTGCTTCGTGTCGCAGGCGATTGGAACTGGTGGCCCGGAGGGCTTGGCGCCGGTCGCACTGCACCGGTGATCGCGAACCGCGAATGAGGCAAATCGATACCAACCCGTTCAACCCATTCCGAACCCGTCCATGGCCCACTGATCCCTACTGATCCCTACTGATCCATAACGACGATCGAGTGCCCAGGATCGATGCCCTTTGTCACGGGTGCGCTCCTGTTCCTTATCAGAAATTGAAGCGATAACCCAGAATCATCTTGGCAATCAGGTGGTCGGTCGCGCCGGTGACACCCACGCCGAGACCGAAATTGATCTCCCATTGTGGAGCGACATTCAAATCAATCGCGGGCAGAATCTGGTGCTGTTGTTGTGACACTGCATCGAATCCCGTCACGGGACCTACCGCACCGTAGTATTCGAGCCCTCCGGCAACTTTCGGAGTGAAATCGTAACTGAATTTGAAGTTTGGCGAAAAGACAACGCCCTGGTTCACGCTCTCGCCGTGGAAAGACCGGTCGAGCGTGGGATTCAAGGACCAATACCATCGGCCGACTTTTTGGTCTACGATTGGGCGAATTTCCCACGTCCAGGTGTCGACGGAATATTGTCGCCTCTGATAGCCGATTTCGTTTGAGATGCTCACCCCTACCGGCCAGTGCCACTTCTTAGGGACGGCCACGCGCGGACGGATGTGATCGCCCACCCATTGCCAGCTCTGTCCCGCGGCTATGGAGGTGAAGATGTAAAAGCCGCACTCGAACCAGTCATTGAAGCCGTGGGTGATCTCGACGGTCTCGTGCTCGGCGTGATTGGTGGGGTAAACACCGTCGACGATTGTCTTCGATCCGTCGATCGTGAAGTTGCTATGGAGTTCCACCATGGTGTGCCGGGGATCAACCAGGTCGGACCCGTAGACCTGGATTTCGTAGTTGTCTTGAGCGCGGCTGAGAGATGCAGCAAAGATAAAGATGAAGACTAGAAATACGATGGCGAGTCGTCGGTCACGCGTCGTACGATCGCAGTCACAAGATCCCATGAGGAAGATTATCAACTACCGGATGAATACAACGTGGCGAACAAATGACAAGTTGTTCATACTCCGTCCCGAGACAGCCAACCTGCGTCGACCTTTTGACGCGATATCTGTTTGTGATCAGGCGCCTCCCATCGGCGCCGGCTGTGGGTCTGCGGCCGAGAAATCCTTCCCCGCCAGGCGGCCTCCGGTACCAGTTCGCACGTCGGTGATTGGGTCCGCCCTTGTTGTCCAGAGATGAGGTTGGTACTTCGGGAATCGATTCCGCAGACGATGCGTCCGTTCGGACAACCAGGCTATGCCGGACGCTCGATTGGGGCCCCCCCCATGTGCGGATCGGATAACACTACGGGTGCCTGTGCCGCCCGCCAGATCGGAGGGCTCAGTGGTCTCCCAGCAACTTCGCATACTCTGCCCTGGCTTCCCTCAGCCGTGGGATGTCCGGATCGGCGTCTTTCCAGAGGGTGAGGAAATCCTTGTAGGCGGCGAGCGCCCGGACATGCGCAGCGTCGGCATCCGCTCCCCGCGACGTTCTCGCCTGCAAGGCGTTGGCTCGAGCCACTCCCAGATGCGCGAATGCTCCCGTCCAGCAATTCCAGACGACACCCGCGTGATCGAGAATCTTCTGAAACTCGGCGGCGGCGGCGCCACCTTGCCCGGCGGCTAAGTATGCTTCGCCGCGCACGTAGGCCGGATACATGCAGGAAGCATTGAGGATGAACACTATCTGTCCTATCGCCAAGGGTGAACCAGCTTGCGGAATATTCAGAGCGGAAGCCGGATCCTTTCTGTCCAGCGCCAATTGCGCCTGAATTGCTGGCAGCCAGAGCGACTGCATCTGTGTATCCAGAGGGAATCGTTTTCCCAAGTCCTGGGCCAGAGATGCAGCTCGTGCCGTGTCGCCCACCATGGCGAGCGCTAACGCGGACTCGGCTTGGGTGCCCGCACTCCCTGGCGCGAGCCGCAAAGCCTCGGCCGCAATTTTCCGGGCTTCGGCGAGGTTGCCATAGACGGCTTCCCGCTGAGCAGCAACCGCCTGCCAGACCGCTCCACTTTCTTTGCTGTCGGCCCGGATCGCCGAATCCACCGCCTGCTTGGTCAAGTCACGCGCTTTTCGCAAATGACCGGCATAGGCTTCGGTGTCGGAAGCGAGCGCGAATCCCCAGTTCTCTTCGGGCTTACCCACAAACCACTGCTGCTGTTCCACCATCGCCGCCGGGTCACCGCCTAGAAAGGCGAGAGCGTAGAGATCGGTGTGGAGGATGGCATCGTCTATTTTCCGCGCTTGCGCGTTGCGAATGATTTCCCGTGCTTCGTCGAAGTGTTGCAGGACTACTGCGTCGTTGGCGAGATTGTCGTACACAGCGGCGCGATCTGGCGCAAGAGGTTGCTCTTGCTTCGTGATCTCCGCGGCTTTCTCATATTGCCCCTGTTCGCCGTACACGATACCCAACCGGCCGTAGGCCACAACTTCCCGCGGGTAGTTCTCAACCCACTCCTGATAGGTCCTGGCCGCTTTGTCCAATTCTCCCGTTACATTCAAATAGTAGGCGGCGTCGATCTCCAGTTTCTCCACTTCGCTGGCGTGGTCCCGCAACTGGAATGCCTTGGTGTAGTACTCGCTCGACCTCGCGGCCTGACCGAGAACAGTGTAATCGACCCCCATGGCCAGGTAGCCCGCGACAAAATTCGGATCAAGCTCGATGGCATGTTGGTCGTACGGCAAAGCTGCTGCGGCGCCTTTCTGGCCATAGGTCTTCCAGCCCAGGCTGTACGCTTTCAGAGCTTCGAGTGAGGGAGTGGTGGAGTCTGCAAGGGGAGCGTCAAAGCGCTGCACGGTTGCCAGCGATTCACCCAGTTCGCGGCGCAATCTGGAGGCCAACACACCGAGTGTGTCCAGCACTCCCTCCTTCGACCGCGCCGTCGCTTGTTCCTCGGCCAGCGTGTCTCCGTTCTGGCAATTCACTGCTTTCAGCGCCAGCACATATTCGCTGCCCAGACTGCCGATCGCTCCCGCAATGTAGGCCTTGCTGTGCGCCCGCTCGCAGACATCCCGGGCCTCTGAGGGAGTGAGTTTCGTGTTCGCGGGAAGCGTCATCTGGCGCAAGATCTTCGCGATTCTGCTGTCGGAGACTGCACTCAGGAAAGGCGACTGGCGCAAGGAAATGCTGAGCGCGGTTTTCAGCGTGTCGTCGAATACCGCATCGCCCGTGCTGTTGGCAAAATCGGTGAGGATGATGGTGTCCTCCTGAGTCAGGCGCGTGCGCAGCAGCCGCCAGCGGTAGTAAAGTCCTCCGGCTAGGAGCAAAGCGACTAACACCACGGAAACTGCACTCATCCAGATCTTTATCCCGGCACCCCGGATCCTGGCACCCCGGGCCGCAGGAACCGCCGGCATGGCTACGCTGCCCGCACTCGTCCGACCCGTACCCGAGATTTGCTGATAACGCAGTTCATCCGCCAGCGCATCCAGGGCAAACCCCAAGTCTGAAGGCGACTGGAAGCGCTGTTCCTGGCTCTTTTCGAGACAGCGATGCAGCAGCCGCCGCAGGGCCGGTGGAACCTCTGGAGCGACCCGCGAGATCTCCGGTGGGTCTTCATTAAGAACCGCGCTCATCGTGTCGGCTGAAGTCGATTTCTGGAACGGACGTTTTCCAGCCAGCATTTCGTACAGAATCGCGCCGAAGGCAAAGATGTCAGTCCGATGGTCTGTGGTTTGTCCCCGCACCTGTTCCGGCGACATGTAGCCCACCGTGCCCATCACCACTCCCGGCTCGGTGCCCTCGGCGGGCACGTCGTGCCCAGAGTCAGAGTGGGCCTGCGTGAGCTTGGCCAGCCCGAAATCCAGAATCTTCACCCGCCCGTCTTTCGTGACGAACAGATTCTCCGGCTTGAGATCACGATGGACAATGCCTTTCTCATGCGCCGCGCCCAGCCCGCGCGCGATCTGCGACCCGTAATCAATCGCCTTGCGGACTGCGAGACGGCCACGCTTGATCGGCTCCCGCAGCGTTTCTCCCTCCAGGAGCTCCGAAACCAGATACGGAGCTCCTTCGAAGGTGCCCATCTGGAACACGGCAAGAATGTTGGGATGATTCAGGGCCGCGGCGGCTCGCGCCTCCTGCTCGAAACGCCGCAGCCGATTAGGATCCGAGGAAACAAACGAGGGCAGAACCTTGATGGCCACGTCGCGCCCCAGCCGCGAATCGCGAGCACGATACACATCACCCATGCCGCCGGAACCGAGCAGCGACTTGACCTCGTAGTCGCCCAGCCTGGTTCCCGCCGCCAACGTGGCTCGCAGTGGCGTGGATCGCAAGAAGCTGGAGCGCACGTCGTCGCTCGAGGCCAGCAGGGTAGCGACTTCCTGGCGCAAGGACGCGTCGGAGGCGCAGACTTGTAAGAGAAACGCGGAACGCTCGCCCGGCGCCAGCTCCAGCGCTTTCTCCAGCAACTCCCGAATCTGTTGCCAACGCTCTGGCGTCATGCTTCGGGTGTCCTGCTGATCTGGTGATGCAGCCAAATCTTGGCGGTTGCCCAATGCCGTTTCACGGTGGTGGGCGACAGATTCATCGCTTGCGCGGTTTCTTCGATGGACAGGCCGCCAAAAAATCTCAGCTCGACGATGCGGCACTGCTGCTGATCGAGCTTGGCCAATTCCTTCAGAGCGTCGTCGAGAGCCACCATGTCGACGCTCCGCGTCTTGAAGGCCAAGTTGTCATCCAGGGTTAAGCGGCAACCACCATCCCGCTTGGCGGCGTTGCGGGTGCGGGCGTACTCGACCAGAATCTGCCGCATCAATTGCGCGCAGATGGCCAAGAAATGCTCGCGGTTTTGGAAATGAGCGGCTTGTTTTTGTTTCTCCAGACGCAGATACGCTTCGTGCACCAGGGCAGTGCTTTGCAGGGTGTGATCCGGACGTTCGTTCCGCAGGTAACGATGCGCGGCGCGCCGCAACTCGTCGTAGACGAGAGCAAGCACCTCATGCAGCGCCTGATCGTCTCCGGCGTGCCAGTTTTCCAATAATTTGCTGACCGCTTCGGGCGGAAGTTGCGCCAACTAGCCCCCAATGCGGAACCGAGGAATTCCGAACCGCAAAGCCCAGCACTGGGCTTGCGGAACAAGGTAGCCGCTCATGGAACCAAAGTCAACTTATTGAAAAGAAGGATACTTCGCATGAAAAAGACTGCGCATGCCACGGCCAGAAGTGGAGATCGAGAAGTCGCGTGGACTCCCCCCCGCACCACACTTAGGTTCACCCCACGCCTTGCGATTCTTCACGAAATAGTCCACCGCGATTCCCTCAAAACAAAAGTTAAGGCGGAGAAACTTATTTTTTCCTGGACCGATTCTCCCTGGAATTTCGCTTTAGTTGATGACCGGGACTTAACGGCATGGGCACGGCGTAGGTTTCCACGAGTTGAGGCTGGGTCAAAACAATTTCTGAGACACGAAGGCCTAGGAGGCCAATCCGATGAAAATCCAAAATCAAGAAAAGATAGAAGGCTCTGTGACGCGGAGCAAGTTTCTGACTGGAGTTGCAGTCTCAACCGACTTCGTTTTTCGACGCATTGCTGGCCCCGCCTTGGTGGGAGCACTTACGGCAGCTCTCTGCGCCGCAACCGCGTGGGCGCAGAACACACAGGTTACGATTCAAGGAACCATCACAAGCGCCGGATCGGTTCCCGGAATCACAGTCGGCGACAAATACAGCATGGTGGTCTACTACAACCCGACGCAGGCGCCTTCGAGCACAATAGGGGCCGGAGAAGCCTATTACAGCGCGTACACGCTAAATGCGGTTGTGGACGACAAGAACGGCAACCAGGCGTTCTCGCTTGCGACCAACGAACTGCTCTTCGTGAGCAGCGTAGCGGGCAGCAACGACTTTTTTTCCACGCCCTGCTGCGATGCCACCGGCGCAGGATTCGTACTTGAAGATAACGTCGGGACAGCCTTCGCCACAGACGCGCTTCCCACCGCGCTGACGTTATCCGACTTCAATTACAGTTACGTCGCTTTCGGCAGCAACGCAATTGGCAAAATAACCTCGATTAAGGTGGTGAATACAAGCGGGGTTATGCCAGCCTTCATTACTGCCGGGACCCCAGATCCCAACGGGAAAGTTCCTGTGATCGACGGAGTGCCGGGGGCAGGTGTTGCCAACCTGGGTGTGGCTGCCCCACAGACGATCCTGGTTCACGGCAACTCCTACGTCTACACCGTGGCTCTGCAGGATGTGAACTTCACCGGTACCTGCCAAGCTTCCTTTACCTTGACGCAAGTGCAGTACAACAAGACCGTCACGCTTGACTCCGCGAAGGACGACACTTTCTCCTGTGGTCCAGGGACTTGGTGGGTGTGGGTGTTCGGC
>DATHQJ010000028.1:0-5255 GCA_035482825.1 Binatus sp. (SeqCode)
GACTTCGCCTTTGGCTTCGACTTTCGCCGAAGTCTGCAGTGACCAGCCGTCGTGCAGGGGCAGCCTGGCTTCAGCTGCGGGCTGGGGCGCGGCGGACTTAGCTGGATGCGCCTCTTGCGCGAAAAGGGATGATGCCAGAAAGGATTGAGCCAGAACGAAGAGAGTGACGGCCAGCCGCTTGCTCGAATTCCGCTTACCTGAGTTCATGTTGCTCCTGTCAGTAGCACTTCGTGCCAAAGATTAAAGATTAAAGACCGGTCGTACCGATAAAGCCTCGGGGGACAAACTCGCGGGAAAGCCCCCGTGAATGGATAACACTTATATTAATTCGTTTCAATAGCCGAGTTTTGAAACTTGGGTGCGGAGGCGGAGTGCCTCGCGAGAGTCAAGATCCCAAACCTTCGACAGGCTCAGGGCAGGCTTGCTCTCAAAGGACTCGAGAAATGGGGCACCCGGCGCCCCAAAAGGCGCGTCGCTGACGAGATCACCGAGCTGTGCGCTGGCTGGTTTATAATTGTTAGTTCGGCTTTCTACTCTGGAGTGATAAGAAAATGATTCGATTTCTGCAGACCCAAGGACCAACTAAGAAGATTGTTCTTAGTGGCATCCTTCTCGTGATTTGCGCCGCCATGGTGATCACATTCATACCCGGCGGCCTGACGTCTGAACTGACGGGCACGCCGGGCAAGGGCATCATCGCGAAAGTGGACGGCGGAGACGTCACTGCCGAGGATGTGCGCCAGACCGCGCGTCAGAATGCGCAGCGGGATGCACAGCGCTATGGCGAGATGGCGCAGAAGATCATGCCGTTTCTTATCCAGCAGGAGACTACGCGGGCGGTCGACCAGTTGATCAGTCGCCAGGCGCTGCTGAGTGAAGCTGGGCGCATGGGACTGCGGGTCACCCCGGCCGAAGTGAAAGACGAATTGCAGCATGGGCGCTATGCGGCGACCTTTTTTCCCGGTGGAAACTTCATTGGCGAAACCGAATATGAAAATATGCTGCAGCAGGCGAATCTCACTCCCGTCACGTTTGAACAGGCCGTGGGCAACGATATTCTGCTGACCAAGCTGCAGGCACTGATTTCGGGCAGCGCCAGCGTGAGCGACGCCGAGATTCGCGCCGAGTTCATCAAGCAGAATTCCAAAGTGAAATTTGATTACGCACTGTTGAAGCAGGACGACCTGCGCAAAGGTCTGCATCCGACCGACGCCGAACTGAAAGCGTTTTACGAAAGCCACAAAGCGGGCTACGCCAACTCGATCCCGGAGAAGCGCAAAGTCAAGTATGCGGTGATCGAGACCGCGAAGGCCGAGTCGGGTATTCAGGTTACGCCGGACGACCTGCGGAAGTACTACGATGATCACCGCGACCAGTATCGTGTTCCCGAGCAGGTGAAGGTCAGCCACATCTGGATCAAGATGCCGCTGCCCGGGGCGGATGGCAAGACCGACGAGAAAGCTGTCGCCGAGGCTCAGCATCGCGCCGATGATTTGCTCAAGCAACTCAAGTCGGGCGCGAAGTTTGAGGATGTGGCGAAGAAGTATTCCGAAGATCCGGGAAGCGCCAATGTTGGTGGGTCTCTGGGCTGGATCGGAAAAGGCCAGATGGCGGCTGAGTTCGAGAAAGCCGCGTTTTCTCTGCCCAAGGGTCAGATCAGCGACGTGGTGAAGAGTCTGGATGGCTTCCACATTGTGCGGGTGGACGACAAGCAGGACGCGCACCTGAAGCCGCTGGACGAGGTCAAGAGCACGATTGAGCCGATCCTGAAGCACCAGAAGGGACAGCAGGCGGCTCAGAAGCAGGCGGAGGCGCTGCTGACGCAGGCTCGTACACCGGAAGGTCTGGACGCAGCTGCCGCCGAGCAGCACATTCCGGTGATTAATTCGGATTTTTTTGGTCGCAAAGACACGTTGCCAGGGCTGGGGCAGGCACCGCAATTTATGGACGCGGTGTTCACCACGGCCGAAAAATCGCCGCCGGATGTGGCGTCGGCATCGCAGGGCATCGTAGTGTTTCAATTGCTGGCAGTGAAGCCTGCCGCCACGCCGACGTTCGAAGAGATTCGCAGCCGGGTGGAGGACGAATTCAAGAACGAGCAATCCTCGACTCTGCTGAGGCAAAAGGTTCAGGAGCTTTCGGACCGCGCCAAGTCCGCGCACGATCTGAAGAAAGCAGCAAAGGAACTGGGGGCGACCATGAAGACCAGCGACTTTGTTCTTCCCGATGCGCAGGTGCCGGATGTGGGCGCGATGTCGGGGCAAGCCTCGGTTGCGTTCAGCATGAAGCCGGGAGAGATCAGCGGACCGATCAACAGCGGCTCTGACGCGGCCGTGCTTCAGGTGCTGGAGAACCAGCAGCCTACCGACGCGGATTATGCCGCCAAGCGCGATCAGATCCGCGACCAACTGATGCTGCAGAAACAGCAGGAGCGCTTTGGCCTTTTCGTCACCAGCCTGGTCGACGAAATGACGAAGTCGGGGAAGATCAAGAAAAACGCGGAAGAAATCAAGGCATTGAGCCGCAACGGAAGCGAGTCAGGAATGTAGTGTAGGGGACATGTCCTTTCCGCGCACCGCAGGCATCCTGTTGCATCCCACTTCGTTGCCTTCGCGCGGCGGGGTGGGTGACTTTGGTCCGGCGGCGTATCAGTTTGTAGATTTTCTCGCTTCCGCCCGCCAGGGTGTGTGGCAGGTTCTTCCGCTCGGACCCCTCGGTTACGGCAATTCGCCTTACTCCTCGACGTCTGCGTTCGCGGGAAATCCGCTGCTGATCAGTGTGGAACGGCTGATCGAGCATGGCTGGATTGAGCCGGCGAAGCTTGACCTGACAAAAATAGATCCTGCGAACTCCGGCTCTGCGCCGGGTTCCGGTCCCGTCGAATACGAGCAGGTTTTCGCGCGGAAAATCCCGCTGTTATTTGAGGCGGCGCGGAACTTCGTGCGCACGGCTGCTGCCGATGCACGGCGGCGGTTCGATAATTTTCGCGTGGAAAATGCCTGGTGGCTCGACGATTTCGCTCTGTTCGACGCCCTCCGCGCCGGGCAGAAACTGGAAAGCTGGAACCACTGGCCGCGCGATCTTGCTCATCGCGAGCCCGTCGCTTTGGAAAGGGCCCGCAATGAACTGGCCGACGACATTCAGATTCGAAGCGCATTGCAGTTTGCTTTCTATGAGCAATGGCGGGCGTTGCGGCGTTACTGCTCGGAGCGTGCGATCCGCGTTGCCGGCGATATCGCCATCTTTATGAATCACGACAGCGCCGACGTTTGGACTCAGCAGGAACTATTTCGGCTGAACCAGAATCTCGAGCCGGAAGTTGTGGCGGGAGTGCCTCCGGATTTTTTCAGCAAGACCGGACAGCGCTGGGGAAATCCGCTCTACCGGTGGGATGTGATGAAGGAGCGCGGCTACCAGTGGTGGATTCAGCGGCTGCGCTGGGCCACGCAAAATTGCGACTATATCCGGCTCGATCACTTCCGCGGATTTGACCAGTTCTGGGAGATCCCCGGGACCGACGACACGGCGGTGAACGGCCGCTGGGTAGACGGGCCGCGCGACGACTTATTCTTGAAGCTGCGCGAGGCGCTGGGCGGGCTGCCATTTTTTGCCGAGGACCTGGGCTACATCACTCCGGAAGTGCATGCGCTGCGCGAGCGGCTCCAGATTCCGGGGCTGGCGGTTTTGCAGTTCGGCTTCGGGGATGAGGGTGCGCACATGTATTTGCCGCATCGCGCCGCGGGCAAGATCATCTACACCGGTACGCACGACAACGATACGGTTGTTGGGTGGTGGAATTCGGGTGCGGCGGAGCACGAACGGCGCAACGCTGAAGCCTATGTTGGACGCTGCGAGGACGGCATCCATTGGGCATTCATTCGCGCGGCGCAATGTTCGCCAGCGAGCCTGAGCATCATTCCGCTGCAGGACGTGCTCGGCCTCGGTAGCGAGGCTCGCATGAATACTCCCAGCCTGCACGGGGGCAACTGGCGGTGGCGCTTTGACCAAGGACGACTCACGAGCGAGGTGGCTGCGAAGCTGGCGCATCTCGCCGAATTGAGCGACCGCGTTCCCAAACCGTTTGCCGCGCTGGCGAATGAGAACTTTGCCGCGTAGGTTTTGGTTGACGCGAACCCGACCCCCCTTCTCGCAAAGGACGCGAGAAATCGGGCACCCGAATTAAATTCGATTTATGAATAGACTGTTACGGATCAAGCGCTTTGCGCTTCTGCGCAGTTCGTGTATAGAGGTTAGGGGAGTGTTGAAGTGAGCGACGCGACGATCAAACCGGTCACCGCAGCGAACAGCGAACCTACGAGCGTCCCGATCATCGAAGCCGTCGGGGTTGAGAAGTCGTACCCGCAGGCGGATGGGACGCGGATTCAGGTCGTCGGGTTGACCAATCTCTCGATCGAGCCGGGGAAAATCGTGGCCTTGCTGGGGCCGTCGGGCTGCGGGAAGTCGACGCTGCTGCGCATGCTGACCGGGCTCTCGGAGCCGTCGTCGGGAAAGCTGTTGTGGCACGGCAAGCCGCTGGACGGCCAAATGCCCAACGTGGCCATCGTCTTTCAGAGCTTCGCGCTATTCCCCTGGCTCACGGTTCTGGAAAACGTGGAAGCTCCACTCGAAGCCAAAGGAGTGCCCGAGGTCGAGCGCCGTAAACGTGCTCTGCGCACTCTTGATACCGTGGGTCTGGACGGGTTTGAGACGGCGTATCCCAAGGAACTTTCGGGCGGAATGAAACAGCGCGTGGGATTCGCGCGAGCCCTGGTGGTCGAACCAGAAGTGCTGTTCATGGACGAGCCCTTCTCGGCGCTTGATGTTCTGACCGCCGAAAACCTGCGTGGCGAGCTGATGGAACTTTGGCTGAACAAGAAAATGCCGGCCAGCGCAATTTTCATCGTCACCCACAACATTGAAGAAGCCGTGATGCTCGCCGACCGGGTGATGGTGCTGGGAAGAAATCCGGCGCGCATCCGTTCCGATTTCAATATCCGGCTGAAACATCCGCGTGATCGGAAGTCGGCGCGCTTTGTCGAGTTGGTGGATTACATCTACAAAGTCATGACCGAACCGGAGCTCGAGCACGACCTGCCTGATGCCGAGACCACCGCGGAAATTATTCTGCCCACCGGCGGGTTGACGAAGGATGCTCTGAAGAAGCTGGAAGCGCCCCTCCGCACTGCGAAGTACCAGATGCTGCCGCATGCGCGAGTCGGCGGAATCGCCGGCTTGACGGAATTGCTGCATGATCG
>DATHQJ010000029.1:0-4050 GCA_035482825.1 Binatus sp. (SeqCode)
CTAACCGAACTTCGTCACGGAATGATCAAAAAATCACTTAACCCGTTCAGAATCAGTTTAGGCAACCGCCGGGTCTACACTACATTTGCGATTGAGCTGAAAACGCTCAGGTAGGTCCAGGCCGAGTTGGTGCAGCAGGGATTTCTGTTCAGTCGTCGGTTCGGTGATCCGGCGCAGGCGGATCTCGCGTCCATCCGTCGTGGGCAGCACGATGTCGGCGCTCTGCAACGTGGATAGCAGAGCCAGTGCTTTCATCGGGGAAAATGGCTGAGTATTGTCCACTCCGTCGGCCGAGGGCTGAGGGGCGATCGCCGGTCGACGCTGCAGCAGATGCTTCAGCGTCACCCACAAGGCATAACCAAGAAAGGCCACGAGGACATGGGCTTTGACCCGCGGCTCTTTCTGATGGAATAACGGCCGAATCGAGAGCTCGCTCTTGAGCGCACGAAACGAAGCCTCGGCTTCGGTGAGCTGCATGTACATGGACCACATCTGCTCGGCCGAATCCGCCTGCAGGTTGGTACGCAGCATGTAGGCGCCTTCCCGCAAGTCCCGCCACGCTACCTTGTCTTTTTTCATTTCCCACAGCAGACGTACACCGGCGGGTGTGTCGCGCAGCGTGACTTCGAACAGATCGTTCACCTGGGGATGCCGCGCCTGAATCCGTCCCAGTCTGCGCTCCATCTTGTAGCGGTCCTTCAGTCGGCCGCTGGCAATGCTTTTCTCCAGCGCCTGCAGAGCCTTTTCCATGCCTAAGGAAAATCGCTTCCGGATCGCCTTCTCTTTCTCCTTACGACCCGCCGTCCGGCACAAAATGTAGGTCTCTTCGCCCTGCGGAATCGCAATCTGCTTCACCTCCACATCGGCTCGCACCTGGGTCCAGTCATCCTTCAGCAACTCGGCTTCAAACCGCTTCATCTGCCGGCGCGGCGTCCCTACCAGATACTGTCCCCCACGTTTGCGAATCGCTACCAGGTTCTCCTCACTTACGATCCCACGATCCATCACCCAGATCCGCCGTGCCTTGCCGTACTTCCGTTCCACCGTGCGCAATATGCTCTCCATGGTCGACACGTCGGCTCGGTTGCCATCGAAGGTCTCATAGCTGAACGGAAATCCCTCCCGGTTCACGATCAATGCGATCACCATCTGTTCGCAGTCCGGACGATGATCGCGCGAGTAGCCTCGGCTCATCATGGGGTTCTTTTCTGCCGCCCCTTCCACATACGTGCTGGTCAAGTCATACAACAGCACATCGAACTCGGCTCCGAATAACTCCCCGTAGCGCTGCTTCAGATGCTGTTCCAGTTTGCTCTTGTGCGGCAGAATCCGGTCCAGACAGCGATACAGGCGCGTATCGTTGATCTTGCCTTCTTCGATTTCCAACAGATCATCCAATGCTGTCGAGGGATACCAGCGTTCCTCGATCGCCAACTCGCTGCCCGGAGCGCACAGGCGGTTGATGCCCAGCACCGCGGCCACTCGTGACCAGGGCACCTCGGCTGCTTCCTCGTCCAGCGCCTGCTCAAAAAAAACATCCAGTCCCAGACGCTTCCACAACTCCCATCCCAGAAAACAACCGCCGAACTGGCGGGTTCTCTCCAGGCGGACGCGATGGACCAAGACGCGAGCTACCTGCGGATCACCGTCTGGAACTTCAATATGCGAGGGGAATAGTTTCAGTTGTTCGGCTTCGCCCTGCTCGTTGAACACTTCCACGCTTTTCAGCCACCGTGCCTGCGCGGATCCATTCAGCTCCCCCAAGTAGCACAGCGTCCTCTGGCGAGGACCGTCCACGGTTCGCACCGTCTCTACTAACGACCAGTAGATATGCTCCTTACCATCTTTTGCCCGGTAGTTCGGTCGCAAGAACATCTCGCGCCGATCATGTCATTCCACCTATCCCTTTTCAAGATGGTTGGTCTACACTACATGCCGTTTTTCGCATGTCACGATTGCAAAGACAATACTTCCAGCGCGGCTGGGCTCAAAATTTACCGAATTCAGCTCTCCGGCGACGAACTTCGGCTAACGCCAGCGAGGCATTTGCCCCTGCCCGACGCAGCTTCGAAATACAATTCTGGTATTTCAGCATGTCTTTCATGTGGGTCATGTAAATGCTCCTAGTGGCGGTCAGTTGTCCTGGGGCGCGCTTGAAGAAAACGCCGACCGTTTGGTTCCGGTTCGATGTCCAGGTGAGCCAGAACCGGCCTCTATCTAGCTAACGCGAAGAAACTACGGAAAAAGGTCCAAAAAAATCTGGGAATCGCCAGGCGAGGGCTGATTTTCGGCGCGTTCGGATAGGAGAAGCCAGCTGCCAATTGCTAACTGCTGGCGTTCAACTCGCGCAGGTGGGTAACGGTTTCGACGATGCGATCCGCGACGTAATCAACTTCAGCGTCGGTATTGAAGCGTCCGATGCCGAAGCGGATGGAACTATGCGCCAGGTCGTCGCTGACGCCGATCGCTCGGAGCACGTGAGAAGGCTCGATCGCTGCTGTCGTGCAGGCGGAGCCGCTGGAAAGCGCGATGTCGTTGAGCGCCATCATCAGCGCTTCGCCATCCACGTGCGCGAAGCTGAGGTTGAGGTTGCCGGGAAGCCGGTGCTCCATGGACCCGTTGATGGTGACCTCATCGAGGCGGCTCATGATGCGGTCGCGCAAGTGGTTGCGCTTGCCGGCAAGGTGGCAGGATTCTTTCAGCATTTCTTCCTGTGCAATGGCGCAAGCCTTACCCAGGCCGACGATGCCGGGGACATTCAGCGTGCCCGAACGCATGCCGCGCTCATGTCCGCCGCCATCGAGGAGCGCGGAAAGCCGCAAACGCGGATTCTTGTTGCGCACATACAAAGCGCCCACGCCCTTGGGGCCATAGAGTTTGTGGCCCGCGATCGACATCAGGTCAATGTTCTGCTTGTCGACGTTGATGGGCATTTTGCCGATGGATTGCGCCGCGTCGGTGTGAAAAATCACTCCACGCTCGCGACACAGTCTGCCGATTTCCGCGATGGGCTGCAGCACGCCAATTTCGTTGTTGGCGGACATGATCGATACCAGGATGGTCTTGTCATCCTGGGTTTTGCCATCCCTGGTCTTGCCGTCCAGGGCGCGCTTCAAATCTTCGAGGTCGATCAGGCCATCTTTTTGCACCGGCAGGTAAGTGACGCAGTATCCGTTTTTTTCCAGATGCTTGCAGGTGTCGAGGACGGCTTTGTGTTCGGTGACCGCGGTGATGATGTGGTCACCCTCTTCGCGGTACATCGCGACCGCCCCCTTGATGGCAAGGTTGTCACTCTCGGTGGCACCTGAGGTAAAAACGATTTCTTTGGTGGTAGCGCCAATTAGTTTCGCGACGCGCTCCCGCGCTGTCTCAACGGCTTCTTCCGCGGCCCAGCCGAAGGAATGATTGCGACTGGCAGCGTTGCCGAACTTCTCGATGAAATACGGCAGCATCTCTTCCAGCACCCTTGGATCCATGGGGGTGGTGGCGTGGTTGTCCAGGTAAATGGGGAGCTTCACGCCGGGCGGGACGGAATGCGAGGAAGTCTGGGAAGGCTGCGTTGGGGCGAGCGCCTGCGGGATCTTAGCGTCCGTGCTCATGAATAACTCTCCTGCGCAAGCTTCAGCGATTGCCGTCGCCCATGAGTCCTATGATTTACGAGTCTACCGCCGAGTCGGGTGCAGGGCAATGCTCTGAGAAGCCTGGACGGAGCCGTGAGTGAGCGGTAACTATTGAAGACTGAAGGGCTTGCATGAGGCAAGTCCCGCATTGGAATTCGATGACCCTCATACTCTGGCCCCCCGTCGACATTCCGGAATGAGGAAAATTCACCGCGAATGCGCGTAAATGGGCTTGACAAGCCGTTAAGCGGGTCTAAAATACCGGAAATTCCGGCGCATTCGTGCCTCCGTCTCTTTTGTTGAGGAACCCTTCCGGATTTATGACTTCCAAGTCGCCCACTCCCCCTCAAAGCGTAGACAAGAAACCACCTTGCAAGCATCCACGTGTGCAAATTGTGAGCCGCGACGAAGACGCTGAATTCGTAGAATG